>NZ_JBFALC010000054.1:0-71075 GCF_040656035.1 Streptomyces sp. NPDC050211 | reverse complement strand
AGCCGTTGGGGGCGCGCCGGTGTCGAGCGCCCGAGCGCGCGGAGGCGCGCAGCGCCGAGCACGGTCGGTCTCTCGACACCGGCATTCAGCGCCCCCGAAGGCGACCGAGCAATTAAACGCGCACGGTGATGTTGCCGCGTGTGGCCTTCGAGTACGGACACACAAGGTGGGCCTTCTCAACAAGAGACCTGGCGGTGGCCGCATCAACATGAGGAATGTGCGCCGAGATCTCAACGATGATCCCAAACCCGTCCGCGCCCTTCCCGATCCCCACCTTCGCGGTGACCGTAGAGCCAGACACGTCAACGTTCTCCTGCCGAGCAACAACCCCCAACGCCCCCTGAAAACAAGCGCTGTACCCAGCGGCGAACAACTGCTCCGGGTTGGTGCCGGAGCCGCTGCCGCCCATCTCCTTGGGCGGGTTGACGATGACATCGAGCTTGCCGTCATCGGCGGCGACGCGTCCGTCGCGGCCGTTCTCGGCGGTCGCGACGGCGGTGTACAGGACCTCGGACTGCTGGATGGGCATGCGGTTGTCTTCCTCCTAGTCCGCCGCGACTCGCGCCCACGATCGACGGCGGTTTCGGAAAGAAGTTACCGCATGCCGAAAACCAAAGGTAGAGCTCAGGGTTCAGGGATACCCCGTAGATCCTGAGGACTACGGCGGATCACCACGCAGAGTGACGCGGTCTACACTCCCGGACTCCTAGCCTCATCAGCATGAATCGTCTGCCTCGCGGCGCCACGGCCGCGTTACTCGGCCTGTCCTTGACCCTCCTCGGCACAGGCACGGCCTTGGCCGCACCCGCGCATACGCCTGCCCCTGTCGCTGCCCAGAGCGACGAAGTACGCCTCGAACTCCCCCGCCCCACAGGCCAGTCGGCCATAGGCCGCGACACCCTGCACCTGGTCGACAAGACCCGCCCCGACCCATGGGTCCCAGAGGCAGGCGCCCGAGAGCTGATGGTGTCGCTGTACTACCCGGCCCGCCCCGGACACGGCAGAACAGCCCCGTACATGACCACCGGCGAGGCGCGCGCCTTTCTGGAGGACCGCGATCTGGCCGGCACCGTGCCCGCCGAGACGCTCAGCGGCACCCGCACCCACGCTCGCCCCGGCGCCCGCCCTGCCCAGGGGAAGTACCCGCTGGTCGTGCTGTCGCCCGGGTTCAGCGTCAACCGCTCGACCCTGACTCTGCTCGCCGAGGAGCTGGCGAGCCATGGGTATGTGGTGGCCTCCGTCGACCACGCCTACGAGTCGGTGGGTACGGCGTTCCCCGGCAACCGTCTGCTGACGTGCGTCGCCTGCGAGAAGGCGTCCGGAGCCGGGCAGAAGGTCGCCGAAGGCCGCGCCCAGGACGTCTCCTTCCTGCTCGACCGGCTGACCTCCCGCCATCCGGCCTGGCGCCACGCCGAGTTGATCGACCGCACCAGGATCGGCATGGCCGGTCACTCCATAGGCGGCGCTTCCACCGCGTCCACCATGGCCGGCGACCAGCGGGTCCGGGCCGGGGTCAATCTGGACGGCTCGCTGTTCGACCCCGTGCCCGCGAGCGGCCTGGACGGGCGGCCGTTCATGCTGCTGGGCACCGAGGGGGACGACGCATCCTGGGTGCGCGACTGGCCGCACCTCGACGGCTGGAAACGCTGGCTGGCCGTGAAGGGCTCCGGGCACTTCACCTTCACCGACACACCGGTGCTCGCCGACCAGTTGGGGCTCCTGCCCCCGGAGGAGCCCCTGTCGGGCGAGCAGTCGCAGCGCATAACGCGGCGCTACGTCACGACCTTCTTCGACCTCCACCTCAAGGGCGTCAGCCAGCCCTTGCTGGACGGCCCGTCACCGGAGTTCCCGGAAGTGCTCTTCCACAAATCACCTACGGGTGACCGTTGACCGTCTGTAAATGATCTACGGGTGACCGTCGGCTCAGAGCTTGACGATCATCTTCCCGGTGTTGTCGCCGCGCAGGACGCCGAGGAAGGCCTCCAGGCTGTTCTCGATGCCCTCGACGACCGTCTCGCGGTACTTGAGCGCACCCGAGGCGACCCAGGGGCCGACCTCCTGGACGAACTGCGGCTGGAGGTCGTAGTGGTCGCCGACCAGGAAGCCCTCGATGCGGCCACGGGTCTGGATGAGGCGGGCGAGGTTGCGCGGGCCGGGGGCAGGCTCGGTGTTGTTGTAGACCGAGATCATTCCGCAGACGGCGATCCGGCCGTCCCGGTTCAGCTGGCCGATCGCCGCCTCCAGGTGATCACCGCCGACGTTGTCGAAGTAGACGTCGATCCCGTCCGGGGCGGCCTCCCGGAGCTGGTCACTGACCTTGCCGTTCTTGTAGTTGAACGCGGCGTCGAAGCCGTACTCCTCCACGAGCAGCTTGACCTTCTCGTCCGAGCCCGCGGACCCGATGACCCGGGAGGCACCCTTCAGCTTGGCGATCTGCCCGACCTGGCTGCCGACAGCACCGGCCGCACCCGACACGAACACGACGTCGCCCTCCTTGAAGGAGGCGGTGCGCAGCAGGCCGGCGTAGGCGGTGAGGCCGGTCATGCCGAGCACACCGAGGTACGTGGACAGAGGCGCGGCGTCCGGGTCGACCTTGACGGCGTTCTTCGCGTCCACGGCGGCGTACTCGCGCCAGCCGAGGAAGTGCAGGACGTGGTCGCCGACGGCGATGCCCTCGGCGTTGGAGGCGACGACCTCGCCGACGGCGCCGCCCTGCATGACCTTGCCGAGTTCGAAGGGGGCGACGTAGGACTTGGCCGCCGACATGCGTCCGCGCATGTACGGGTCGACGGAGAGGTACTTGTTCCGGACGAGGACCTGGCCTTCGCCCGGCGTCGGGACCTCACTCTCGACCAGGGCGAAGTCCTCGGGCTTGGGCCAGCCGACGGGGCGGGAGAGGAGGTGCCATTCGCGGTTGATCATGAGGGGGTGCCTTTCCGAGCGAGCGAGAAATACTCCGGTGCCAATACTTCAGCACCTGAAACAACCATGCTCCTGAATATTTCAGAATGTCAAGTAACGGGGTACGCTGAGTCGCATGGCCACTGACCAGAAGACCCGCCGCCCCGACGCTCTCACCATGGAAGTGGTCGAGCTGATCGGTGACGTCGTGGCGCGCTACCACGAGGACTTCGACGTCGCCGCCGCCGACCACGCCCTCACCGGGGCGCAGGCGCGGCTGCTCAGCCTGCTGTCGCTGGAGCCGCTGCCGATGCGCAAGCTGGCGCAGAAGCTGAAGTGTGAGCCGTCGAATGTGACCGGGATAGTGGACCGGCTGGAGTCCCGGGGGCTGGTGGAGCGCCGCCCGGACCCGAAGGACCGGCGGGTGAAGCTCGCGGCGACGACGGACGAGGGGCGGCGGGTGGCGCGCGGCTTGCGGGAGTCGCTGCGGTTCGCGCGGGAGCCGTTGGCGGGGCTTTCCGAGGATGAGCGACTGGCGTTGCGGGATTTGCTACGGCGCATGTTGCAAGCGAGCTGAGCGCATCGCTGGATGGTGCCGGGATGTGGTCGTCGTTCGGCTGCGGCGCCGTCGTGGCTGGTCGCGCAGTTCCCCGCGCCCCTTTGGGGCGCTGCTGGACCGCAGCCCACTTCGTCGAGCTAAGCGCACCACCACAGGAAACGCTCGCACGTCTCCGAAGGTGAGGGATCCGGTGTCGGGTCCGAGGTGGGCGGGTTCGCGCTGGGGGCCGGGGTTTCTGCGGGGGCCGATGGGGCGGGGTCCTCGGTGGTCGGGTTCGGTGCCGGGGGCGCTGTCGCGGACTGGGAGTCCTGCTCGGTCTCTTCCTTTGTCGGCTTGTCGTCCTTGGCGGACTTGGACGCCGAGGGGGAGGTGGAGCCGGACGGGCTCGCGGTATCCGTCGCTCCGGCGGTGCCCTCCGCGTCGCCTGTCGGCTCGGCCGTCTCGCCCGCCTCCTTCGACGTGCCACCGTCGGCGGACGCGTCGCCTCCCGCGGCCGCCGGTTTCGAAGGCGAACCCGGGGCGTCTATGCCGAGCTCCGCGAGGCTCAGGCCGGCGGCAGCGAGGATGAAGCCGGCGGATATGAGCACGGTCCGGCGACGGCGGCGCCGGTGGGCCGCCGCCTTGCGATCGCGACGACTCGCGCCCCCGGCGGCCGGGTCCTCGTCGTCGGCACCCTCGGGGTCGTGCTCGTCGTCCGACTCGTCGTCGATACCGACCGCCCCCACGGCGACCGTGACATCCCGTGCACGGCCCCGACGCCGACCACGACGCCGGGCGGCACGCCCACGGGGCTCGTCCTCGTCGACGTAATCACCGTCACGACCGTCGCCGTACTCGTCATCGCGTCCGGCATCGTCCACTGCCTCGCGATCATCGCCGTGGGCGTCGCCCTCACCGGCGCGTGGAGCCTCGTACGACCCACCAGGCGCTTCGTACGACCCCCCGGAAGCGTCATAGCCTCCCGGTCCCCCATACGCCCCCTGCGGAGCGCCATACGCCCCGCCCGGAGCCTCGTACACCCCCGCGTACGCCGCGCCTGCGCCCGCGCCTGCTCCGAATGAGTCGGCGGCCGGTGCGCCGCACCCCGGGCAGGTCAGGGCGCCGTTCAGGTGCCTTTGGCACGGGTGGCAGTAGTTCATGACGCGAGGAGACTAAGTTCCTCACACGGAACGTTCATAGTCACAGCTGTGAAAGTTGTGTAGGGAACTTCCGCTTCCGGTATGGCGCGTTGACGCGGGGCTTCGAAAGCTCTTCTCGAAACTGTCGAAACCGTTATGTGTTCGACCCATTGACACCCAGACCGCCCCGTCCTTACTGTCACGCCAGCATTTCGAACGAGTGACGAAATATCGAACAGCACAGCACAGTCAAGAACAGAACAGCCAAGAACAGAGCCGACGACGCAGCAAGGGGCAACTGCAGTGCGCATCACCGGAATCAGCACATACGTGGTCGGAACGCCGTGGCGCAATCTGACGTATGTCCAGGTGCACACCGACGAGGGGATCACGGGTGTCGGCGAGACCCGGATGCTGGGCCACACCGACGCGCTGATCGGCTACCTGCGGGAGGCCGAGAACAACCACATTCTCGGCTCCGACCCGTTCGCCACGGAAGACCTCGTACGCCGGATGAAGTACGGGGACTACGGGCGGGCCGGCGAGATCGTCATGTCCGGGATCGCCGTCATCGAGATGGCCTGCTGGGACATCAAGGGCAAGGCGCTCGGCGTGCCCGTGTGGCAGCTGCTCGGCGGCAAGGTCACCGACAAGGTCAAGGCCTACGCCAATGGCTGGTACACGACGGAGCGGACGCCGGAGGCCTATCACAAGGCCGCCCAGGAGGTCATGGCCCGCGGGTACAAGGCGCTCAAGATCGACCCCTTCGGGACCGGGCACTTCGAGCTGGACCACCAGCAGACCCTGTACGCCGTGTCGCTGATCGAGGCCGTGCGCGACGCGATCGGGCCGGACTCCGAGCTGATGCTGGAGATGCACGGCCGGTTCTCGCCCTCCACCGCCGTCCGTCTCGCGCACGAGCTCGCGCCCTTCAAGCCCGCGTGGCTGGAAGAGCCCGTGCCGCCGGAGAACCTGAAGGCTCTCGAAAAGGTTTCGGCGAAGGTGGACATGCCCGTCGCCACCGGTGAGCGCATTCACGATCGCATCGAGTTCCGCGAGCTGTTCGAGAGCCAGGCCGTCGACATCCTGCAGCCCGATGTCGGCCACATCGGCGGCATCTGGGAGACCCGTAAGCTCGCCGCCACCGCCGAGACCCACTACATGCTGGTCGCGCCGCACAACGTCGGCGGCTCTGTCCTCACCGCCGCCTCCCTCCAAGTCGGCTTCTCCACGCCGAACTTCAAGATCCTGGAGCACTTCAACGACTTCGCCGACGCGGAGATCAAGAAGGTCGTCAAGGGGGCGCCCCAGGTCGTGGACGGGTACTTCGAGATCTCCGACGCGCCCGGTCTCGGCGTCGAGCTCGACACCGACGCGGCTGCCGAATTCCCGCAGCAGCAGGCCCGGTTCGACCTGTGGGCCGAGGGCTGGGAGCAGCGCAAGCCGAAGGGCAGCGAGCAGTGAGCACCGCGGTCGTCATCGAGGCGCCCGGCGAGCACCGGCTCACCGAGCACACGCCGCGTGAGCCCGGTCCCGGCGAGGCGCTCGTCGGCGTGCACGCCGTCGGGATCTGCGGCAGCGACCGCGAGGTCTACCAGGGCAACCGGCCCGAGGGGTACGTCCGTTACCCGCTCACCCCGGGTCACGAGTGGTCGGGGACCGTGCACGCCGTCGGCGCCGGTGTGCCGGAGTCGATCGTCGGCCGCAAGGTCGTCGGCGAGGGCTTCCGCAACTGCCAGGTCTGCGACCGCTGCCACGCGGGCGAGACGACCCTGTGCACGGCCGGCTACGAGGAGACCGGCTTCACCCAGCCGGGCGCCATGGCCGACACGCTCACCCTCCCGGCCCGGCTCCTGCACGTCCTGCCGGACGCCGCCGACCTCACGGCCGCGGCCCTCCTGGAGCCCGCCGCCTGTATCGCGGCCGCCGCGCTCAAGGCCAATGCCCGGCCCGGGGAGCGCGTGGCCGTCGTGGGCACCGGCACGCTCGGCATGTTCGCTGTGCAGTTCCTGAAGGCGGGCTCCCCGGGCGAACTGCTGGTCGTCGGCACCCGGGGCGACCGTGAGGCGCTGTCGCGCCAGTACGGCGCCACCGACTTCCGTACGAAGGACCAGTTGCTCCCCGACGACTTCGACGTGGTGATCGAGACCGCCGGGTCCGCGTCCGCCGCGCGCACCGCCGCCTCCCTGCTCAGGCGCGGCGGACGCCTGGTCCTGACGGGCATCCCGGCGCCGGGCGCCGAGGGTCTCGACCCGACCGACCTGGTCGTACGGCAGCTGGAGGTGCACACCGTCTTCGGGGCGCCGCCGGACGCCTGGGCGCACACGGTGCGGGTGTTCGCCGCCGGGCTCCTCGATCCGTTGCCGCTCGTCTCGCACGAGCTGCCGCTGGCCGAGTTCGCGCAGGCCATCGAGCTGGTGGGGTCCGGTGATCCGAAGGTCGGGAAAGTGCTCCTGCGCCCCTAGTCGTACGCCGGTACGGGGGCAACCTGACGGCTTCCGTACCGGCGTACACCCAAGCCCCCCGCACCCTGAGCCGCGAACCTCGTCCGACATATCGAACAAGAAGGACAGCTTGTGACCGACGCTTCCGATACGGCAGCCCGTCGACCCGGTGAGCAGGCCCTCACCACGCTCGGCCTGAGTGCGCCCGCCCTCGACCCCGCCGACGCCTCGCCGCACTCCTTCCCCGGTGGCGGCGGCTGGCGCACCGAGGTCCCCTCGTGCGAGGGGCCCGAAGCGCTGGCCGTGATCCTCAAGGAGTCCTCGCGGCTCGATGTGCCGATCCACCGGATCAGCCAGGGCAGCGGCGTGTGGATGCTGACCGACGCCGAGATCACCGAGATGGTCGACGCGACGAACGCTCGTGACATCGAGCTCTGCCTGTTCACGGGTCCGCGCGGGACCTGGGACATCGGCGGATCCACCCGGACCGACTCCCGCGGCGGCGGTCTGCGCGCCCGCGGCCATGACGCCGTCGCCGGCTGTGTCGAGGACGCCGTCCGTGCGACGGAGCTGGGCGTCAAGTGCCTGCTGGTCGCCGACGAGGGCGTGCTGTGGACCCTGCACCGGGCCCGTACGGCGGGCATCATCCCCGCCGACACCACCCTCAAGGTCTCCGCGCTGATCGGGCCGGTCAACCCGGCCGCGTACGCGGTCTACGAGAACCTGGGCGCCGACTCGATCAATGTGCCCAGCGATCTGACGCTCGACCATCTCACCGAGATCCGTCGGGTCTCCGCCGCTCCCATGGACATGTACATCGAGGCCCCCGACGATCTCGGCGGCTACGTGCGCATGTACGAGGTCGCCGAGCTGATCCGGCGCGGCGCACCGATCTACCTCAAGTTCGGCCTGTCGAAGGCGCCCGGTATCTACCCGTACGGGCACCATCTGCGCGATCTGACGCTGACCACGGCCCGGGAACGGGTGCGGCGCGGCCGGCTCGCTCTGGACCTGCTCGCGCGGCATGGAGCGGACGGCGACATGGCGCCGCTCGGCTCCCGGCTGCCGGGCGCGCTCCGTCGTTTCGAAACACCCTCATAACGTTCCGGCCGTCACCTCTTCACAAAAGAAGACGCAGCCGAACACAATCCCACACACCCTCTCTTCGGTCATACCGCACCACCGACGGGGCCTCACCGCACCGCCAGACCGAGTCAGTCACAGACATCAAGGATGATGATCATGCGTACTCGCCGAGCCGCACTCGCCGCGATAGCCACGGCCGCCTCCCTCTCCCTCACCCTCACTGCCTGCGGTCAGAGCGGCGAGGGCGGCAGCGAGGAGGACTCCGGTAGCACCAAGGGCGCCACCATCGGCATCGCGATGCCCACCAAGTCGTCGGAGCGCTGGATCGCCGACGGCAACAACGTCAAGAAGGAACTGGAGTCCAAGGGGTACAAGACCACGCTGGTCTACGGCGAGGACGACCCCGACCAGCAGGTCTCCCAGATCGAGAACCTGATCACGCAGGACGTGAAGGCGCTGATCGTCGCGGCCATCGACAACAAGTCGATGAACAACGTGCTCCAGCAGGCCAAGGAGGCGAACATCCCGGTCATCTCCTACGACCGCCTGATCCTCGGCACCGAGAACGTCGACTACTACGCCTCGTTCGACAACGAGAAGGTCGGCGAGCTCCAGGGCAACTACATCGTCGAGAAGCTCGGCCTGAAGGACGGCTCCGAGAAGGGCCCGTTCAACATCGAGCTGTTCGCCGGCTCCAACGACGACAACAACACCCGCTACTTCTTCGGCGGCGCGATGAAGGTCCTGCAGCCCTACATCGACAAGAAGCAGCTCGTCGTCCGCTCCGGCCAGACCAAGCTGACCCAGGTCACCACCCTGCGCTGGGACGGCGGCACCGCCCAGAAGCGCATGGACGACATCCTGACCGGGTCCTACAAGTCCGAGCGGGTCGACGCGGTCCTCTCGCCGTACGACGGCATCTCCATCGGCATCCTGTCGGCCCTGAAGTCCGACGACTACGGCTCCAAGAGCAAGCCGCTGCCGATCGTCACGGGCCAGGACGCCGAGCTTGCCTCGGTGAAGTCGATCATCGCGGACCAGCAGTCGATGACCGTCTTCAAGGACCTCCGCGAGCTCGCCAAGGTGGCCTCGAACATGGTCGACGCGGCGCTCAACGACAAGGAGCCCGAGGTCAACGACACCAAGACCTACGACAACGGCTCGAAGGTCGTCCCCGCCTACCTGCTGGAGCCGGTGGCCGTCGACAAGGCCAACTACCAGAAGGAACTGATCGACTCCGGCTTCCTCAAGGCAAGCGACCTCTAAGACAACCGCCGCACCTAGGGATTGGAAGGCACGACCATGGCGGGACCCGTCCTGGAAATGCGCTCGATCGTCAAGACCTTTCCCGGCGTCAAGGCGCTGTCGGACGTCACTCTGACCGTCCAGCAGGGCGAGGTCCATGCCATCTGCGGGGAGAACGGCGCCGGCAAGTCGACCCTGATGAAGGTCCTCTCCGGCCTTCATCCGCACGGGACGTACGACGGTGAAGTCCTCTTCGAGGGAGAGGCCTGCAAGTTCAAGGACATCAAGGCCAGTGAGCATCACGGCATCGTGATCATCCATCAGGAGCTGGCCCTGATCCCCTACCTCTCCATCGCGGAGAACATCTTCCTCGGCAACGAGCACGCCACCCGCGGGATCATCAGCTGGACCGAGACGCTGCGGCACGCCACCGAGCTGCTGCGGCGGGTCGGTCTCAGCGATCACCCGGACACCCGCGTCGCCGACATCGGCGTGGGCAAGCAGCAGCTCGTGGAGATCGCGAAGGCGCTGTCGAAGAAGGTGAAGCTGCTCATCCTGGATGAGCCGACCGCCGCCCTGAACGACGAGGACAGCGGCAAACTCCTCGATCTCATCCTGGAGTTGAAGAAGCAGGGCATCACCTCGATCATCATCTCCCACAAGCTCAACGAGATCCGCAAGGTCGCCGACTCGGTGACCATCCTGCGCGACGGCCGCACCATCGAGACGCTGAACGTGAAGGCCGAGGAGACCACCGAGGACCGGATCATCAGCGGCATGGTGGGCCGGGATCTGGAGCACCGCTTCCCGGAACGGTCGAAGCACGACGCCGAAGTGGGCGCCGCGGCAGCCCTGGAGATCCGCAACTGGACCGTGCACCACCCGATCGACCAGCAGCGCAAGGTCGTCGACGATGTGTCGCTGTCCGTGCGGCGCGGGGAGATCGTCGGCATCGCGGGCCTGATGGGCGCCGGCCGCACGGAACTGGCGATGAGCGTCTTCGGGCGCACCTACGGCCGGTATGCGGGCGGTTCGGTCTTCAAGGACGGCCGGGAGATCCGTACGAAGACCGTGGCCGAAGCCGTGAAGCACGGCATCGCGTATGTCACCGAGGACCGCAAGCACTACGGCCTCAACCTCATCGACACCATCGGCCGGAACATCTCGCTCAGCGCCCTGGGCAAGGTCTCCAAGCGCGGGGTGGTCGACGAGCACGAGGAGCGGCAGGTCGCCGAGGGCTTCCGCAAGTCCATGAACATCAAGGCGCCGACCGTCTTCGAGCCGGTGGGCAAGCTGTCCGGCGGCAACCAGCAGAAGGTCGTCCTCAGCAAATGGATCTTCGCGGGTCCGGAGGTGCTGATCCTGGACGAACCGACGCGCGGTATCGACGTCGGCGCCAAGTACGAGATCTACACCGTCATCGACCAACTCGCCGCGCAGGGCAAGGCGGTCGTCTTCATCTCCTCCGAGCTGCCGGAGCTGCTCGGCATGTGCGACCGCATCTACACGATGGCCGCGGGCCGGCTGACCGGTGAGTTCTCGCGGGCCGAGGCCTCACAGGAGACGCTGATGCGTCAGATGACCAAGGACAAAGAGGTAACCCGATGAGCACGGACGTGACCGCCAAGACGCCGGCCCCCGCGCCGGCCGGGAAGGGCGGTTCGAGCACAGGCGACGGCCTGTTGCAGCTGATGCTGGATGGCATGCGCCGCAATATGCGGCAGTACGGCATGCTGTTCGCACTCGGCCTGATCGTGGCGCTGTTCGCCGTGTGGACCGACGGCGACCTGCTGCTGCCGCGCAATGTCTCCAACCTGGTGCTGCAGAACAGCTACATCCTGATCCTCGCGATCGGCATGATGCTCGTCATCATCGCGGGCCATATCGACCTGTCGGTCGGCTCGTTGACGGCGTTCATCGGCTCGATGGCAGCCGTGTTCATGGTCAAGAACGACCTGCCATGGCCGGTCGCGGTGATCCTCTGCCTGGCCATGGGCGCGGTCGCGGGCGCGGCACAAGGGTTCTTCATCGCGTACGGCGGCATTCCGAGCTTCATCGTCACCCTCGCGGGCATGCTGATCTTCCGCGGTCTCACCGAGATCTTCCTCGAGGGCCAGACGCTGGGCCCGTTCCCGGAGGGGCTGCAGAAGGTCTCCAACGGCTTCATGCCGGAGGTCGGGCCGGAGACCAACTATCACAACATCACGTTGTTGTTGGGCATCGGGCTGATCGCGTTCGTGGTCTTCCAGGAGTTCCGCGACCGCCGCCGGCAGCAGGAGTTCGACCTCGACGTCCTGCCCACCAAGCTGTTCCTGCTGAAGCTGGTCGCGCTGGGCGCCGCCATCCTCACGGTGACGTTGATGCTCGCCAGCTACAAGGGCGCCCCGATCGTGCTGCTCATCCTTGGTGTGCTGCTGGTCGGCTTCGGCTACGTCATGCGCAACGCGATCATCGGCCGCCACATCTACGCGATCGGCGGCAACCTCCCGGCGGCCAAGCTGTCGGGTGTGAGGGACAAGAAGGTCACCTTCCTTGTCTTCGTGAACATGGGCATGCTCGCGGCCCTGGCGGGTCTGGTCTTCGCCGCCCGCTTCAACGCGGCCTCGCCCAAGGCCGGACTGAACTTCGAGCTCGAGGCGATCGCGGCCTCGTTCATCGGCGGCGCGTCGATGAGCGGCGGCGTCGGCACCGTCCTCGGCGCGATCATCGGCGGTCTGGTCCTGGGCGTGCTGAACAACGGTATGAACCTCGTCGGCATCGGCACCGACTGGCAGCAGGTCATCAAGGGCCTGGTCCTGCTGGCGGCGGTCGGCTTCGACGTGTGGAACAAGCGCAAGGTCGGTTCGTAATTCGTCCCGGGCCCCGCTCACCGAGCGGGGCCCCTCCATTTGCAGGAGCCGCACATGGACATGAACAGACGAACGGTCATCGCCGGAGCCGCGGCGGCGGGCATAGCCGCCACCACGCTCGGCGGCACCGCGCACGCCACGGGAGGCAAGAAGCCGGTGAAGTCGCTCTTCGGCAAGCTCGCCGACGGCACGAAGGTCCACAGCTGGTCGCTGGAGAACGGGGGGACGCGGCTGAAGGTCCTCTCCTACGGCGGCATCGTCCAGTCCCTGGAGATCCCCGACCGGCGCGGGCGCTACACCAACGTGTCGCTGGGCTTCGACAACATCGAGGACTACGTCGCCAACAGCCCGTACTTCGGCGCGCTGATCGGCCGTTACGGCAACCGCATCGCCAAGGGCAAGTTCACCCTGGACGGCAAGAGCTACCAGCTCTCCGTCAACGACGGCGAGAACAGCCTGCACGGCGGGACCAAGGGCTTCGACAAGGTCGTCTGGAACGTCGAGCCGTTCACCAAGGGCTCGGACGTCGGCCTGTACCTGTACTACACGAGCGTCGACGGCGAGATGGGCTACCCCGGAACGCTGAAGACCAAGGTGACGTACACCCTCACCCGGCGCGGCGACTGGCGCATCGACTACGAGGCCACCACCGACAAGGCCACCGTCGTCAACCTCACCAGCCACGTCTACTGGAACCTCGCGGGCGAGAGCAGCGGCACCATCTACGACCACGAACTGTCCATCGCCGCCTCCCGCTACACGCCGGTCGACTCGGGGCTGATCCCCACGGGCGAGCTGGCGAGGGTCGGGGGCACCCCCTTCGACTTCCGCTCCACCAAGACCGTCGGCGAGGACATCCGCGTCGCCCATCAGCAGCTGCTGTACGGCAAGGGCATCGACCACAACTGGGCGCTCGACAAGGGCATCACGGCCAGGCCGCAGCACGTCGCCACACTCCGCGACCCGTCCTCCGGCCGCACGATGAAGATCGCCACGACCGAGCCCGGCCTGCAGTTCTACTCCGGCAATTTCCTCGACGGCAGCTTCGCCGGCACCGGCGGCAGCATCTACCGGCAGGGCGACGCGCTGTGCCTGGAGACGCAGCACTTCCCGGACTCGCCGAACCAGCCGTCGTTCCCGTCGACAACGCTTCGACCTGGGCAGACGTACCGTTCGACCACGGTTCACTCCTTCGGTAAGTGACCCTGCTTCACAGCAGCTTCACAACTTTCCACCGAATCCACAGCGGTTGAACAGCGCCTCATAGGCATCCGTATCTAAGGGCGGCCCGCGCTCCCCCGCGCGGGCCGCCCAAAGACGACGGACCCGGTCGTCCCCACCGGGTCCGCCCCATACGGAGGTTCCATGGCTGAGAACGTCACCTCGCTGTTCCGCAGCACGGCGGCGCACAGCCCGTCGATGGCGGCGCTGACCCGCGAGGGCGGCGACGGAGCCGGTCCGATCGACTTCTGTATCCCGTGCAACCCGTACTTCCCCACGCCCGCGATGTTCGACGACATGGCGGGCCGGTTGCGCGACATCATCACGTACTACCCCAGCAGCGCCGACACCATCACGGCCGAGCTGTGCAACCTCCTCCAACTCCCGCCGCAGGCCGTCGCGATGGGCAACGGCTCGACCGAGCTGATCACCTGGATCGACCACCTGATGGTGCGTGAGTCCCTGGCCATCCCCGTCCCCACCTTCGGCCGCTGGACCGACCAGCCGATGGAGACCGGCAAGCGGGTCGACATGTTCCCGCTCCAGGAGTCCAGCGGCTTCGCCCTCGACCTCGCGCAGTACGCCGAGTTCATCCGGGCCCGCGGCACCCGCGTCGCCGTCATCTGCAACCCGAACAACCCCGACGGCGGCTATCTGCACAAGCACGCGCTGGTGCAGTTCATGGACGCCATGGCCGACCGGGACCTGATCGTCATCGACGAGTCGTTCCTGGAGTTCGCGGACGCCGAGCAGGAGCCCTCGGTCGTCCAGGAGGCGATGCTCCGCCCGAACGTCATCGTCCTGCGCAGCCTCGGCAAGAACTTCGGACTGCACGGCATACGCTTCGGCTATCTGGTCGCCAACCCGGCGCTCGCGGGCCGCGTCCGCTCGATGCTGCCGAAGTGGAACCTCAACGCCTTCGCCGAGCACGTGGTGTTCATGCTGAAGAACCACGGCCAGGAGTACGCCCAGAGCCTGCATCAGGTGCGCCGCGACCGCCTGGACATGGCCAGCCAGCTCTCCGCTCTGCCCGGCCTCACGGTCTACCCCTCCCAGGGCAACTTCCTCTTCGTGCGCCTCCCCGTGGGCGCGGAAGGCACCGTGGTCCGGGACCGACTGCTCACCGAGCACCGGATCCTGGTCCGCGAGTGCGGCAACAAGATCGGTTCGTCCAGCCGCTTCCTGCGGCTCGTGGTGCGCCCTCAGGTCGACGTGCGTCGCCTGGTGTCCGGCCTGGAACAGGTGCTCTACGGGACCAGGAGGGGAGCCGCCGTGCCCGAGCTGGGTACAGGGACCAACTACAGCTCGGGTACGGCGGCGGTGGACCGGCTGATCGGGCAGACCAACGGGGCGGGTGTGCAGGGCCTTGCGTCGCAGGCGATGGCCTCCGGCGGTATGGGGGCTCCGGGGCAGGCGGGGGTGCCTATGCCGACACCGATGCCGACACCGACGCCGATGCCTACGCCGGCGGCTGCTTCGGCGCAGTCCTATCCGCAGCCGGTTGCCGCGCAGGCGTATCCGCAGCCGGTGCCTCCGCAGGCGCCGCCGCCGCAGTCGTTCCCGGCGCCCCAGCCGATCCCTGCGCCCCAGCAGCCTGTCCCCGCGCAGTTCCCGGCGGCTGCGGCGTCTGCGGCGCAGCCGACGGGGCCCACGCCGGTGGGGGTTCCGGCGCGGGGTGGGCTTACCGCCGCGCAGGTGCGGGGCACTAATGGGCTGACCCCGGCGCCGGCCACGGGGTGGCCCAATGCGGGGAGTTGGCCTAGTGCGGCGGGGCAGGCGGGGTAGCGCGGTTTCGCCGTAGGGGTGCGGGACTTGGGCGACTGACGGTTCGTTGTGGCTTGTCGCGCAGTTCCCCGCGCCCCTATCGGCGTCGCAATCAGGCCGGGTTCAGGCGCCACTGTTGGCAGTTGTTGCCCAACCAGCTCCACTGGCGTACGTCCGTGCCGTCCGTCGTGCCGCAGTTCGTCGCGTCGGCCACCTTGCCCGTTGCCTGGTTGACGATCCTGACGTAGCCGCCGTCTGTCGCCTGGAACCTGAACCGCTGGCAGGTGTTGTTCAGCCAGGACCACTGGCGTAGGTCGGCGCCGTCGGCGGAGGAGCAGTTCTCGGTGTCGAGGACCTTGCCGGTGGCGGTGTTCACCAGGCGGTGGGCGTCGTCGGCCAGGTCCTCCAGGCGCCATTTCTGGTTGTTACCGCCGTTGCATGTCCACTGCTGGACGTTGGTGCCGTCGGCCGTCGAACTCCCGGCCACCTCAAGGCACTTACCGCTGTTGCGGTTGGTGAGGGTGTACGTCGTGGAGGCGGAGGCCGGTTCTCCCGACGGGCCGGTCATGCTCGCGCCCAGGCGGGCCGGTGTGCCGAAGTTCGGGGTGCCGTCGGAGTTCCAGGTGAACTTCTGGGCGCGGGTTGTGCGGCCGTTGTCGCAGCCCTCGGAGGCGGCGTCGTTGGCGTGGTAGACGATCCAGTTCTCGGTGCCGTCGGGTGAGGTGAAGAAGCCGTTGTGGCCGGGGCCGTAGACGCCCGCGGAGTCGTTGCGCTGGAAGACGGGCGTGGACTTCTTGGTCCAGGAGGACGCGGAGAGCGGGTTGGAGCCGGTGAGGGTGAGCTGGCCGAGTTTGTAGTCGGGGGTCCAGCAGCCGCTCGCCGAGTAGATGAGGTAGGTCCGGCCGCCCCGTTGCAGGATCTCCGGGCCCTCGTTCACCGAACCACCGGAGGTCTCCCAGGAGTTGGTGGGGGTGGAGATGGTGGAGAAGCCGGTGGCGAGGGTGTAGGGGTTGGACATGCGGGCGGCCACCAGGTTCTGGGTGCCTCCGCTCGCGCTGCCGAACAGGTACAGGCTGCCGTTGATCGTGGCGACCGTCGGGTCCAGCATCCAGGCCGAGTTGAGCTGGTTGCGGTAGGTGTACGGGCCCATGGGGTCGGAGCCGCCGCTCTCCAGGACGTGAGTGCGTTGGGTCGGGTTGTAGTCGGAGACGTTCTGGCCGGCGACGTAGTACAGATACCAGCGGCCGTTGATGAAGTGGATCTCCGGCGCCCAGATGTTGCAGCAGCGGTTCGCCGCGTCGCCCTTCCACACCTCCACGCTGGGCGCGGTGGCGAGCCCGGCGAGGGTGGTGGACTTGCGCATGGTGATGACGTCGGTCCAACTCGTCGTCACCATGTAGTAGTTGCCGTTGTGGTACGAGATCCAGGGATCGGCGCCCTTCTGCGCCTTGACCGGGTTGGTGAACGAGGCCGCGCTCGCGGAGGACTGTCCCAGCCCCAGCAGGAAGACCAGCGCGGCCAGCAGGGTCAGTAGGCGACGGGCCATCCGCTGCTCCAGTTCAGTAGGTTGATGCCGAGTTTGGGTGTGCCGTTGTCCTGGCCGTCGTAGTAGTGGTAGACGATCAGGTCCCCGTCGGCGTCGTTCATGATCGACTGCCCGCCGGGGCCGATGTAGCGGCCGTGGGACTCGAGAACGGGCGTCCCGCCGTTGTTCATCATCGCCACGCCGTTCTTGTCGTGGTACGGCCCAGTGACGCTGGTGGCACGGCCGACCTTGACCTTGTACGTCGAACTGGTGCCGGCGCAGCAGGTGTCGTACGAGGCGAAGAGGTAGTAGTAGCTGCCGCGCTTGACGATGTAGGGCGCCTCGACGGCCTTGGTCCCGGTCGGGCGGGAGGCGAGCGAGTACCGGGTGGTGTTGCCGGCGAGCTGCTTGCCGGTGGACGGGTTGATCTGGATCATCTTGATGCCGGTCCACCAACTGCCGAAGGACAGCCACCACTTGCCGTCGCTGTCGACGAAGAGGTTCGGGTCGATGGCGTTGTAGTCGCTGGACGAGCCGGAGGTGTAGACGGTCCCCTGGTCGGTCCAGCTGCCGGGCCGGCCGGTGCTGGAGGTGGCGAGTCCGATGGCCGAGGTGTTGGAGCCGAACTTCGAGACGGAGTAGTACAGCAGGTACTTGCCGCCGTGGTACGAGATGTCCGGCGCCCAGGCCTCCGGCACGGAGGAGTACGACGACCACCAACCCGGGCGGGAGGAGAAGGCGTCGGCGCCCCCGTTGAAGGCGATGCGGTTGCCGGACGTCTTGCTGGCGATGCCTCCGCCGGTGGCGTACAGCAGGTACTGGCCGGACGAGGTGCGGATCATCGTCGGGTCGTGGGTGACGATGGAGCCGGTGACGGTACCGGGGTTGGGGTAGGCCGACGCGCTGGACGGGATGAGGGCCAGCAGGGCGGCGGCGGGGAGGGCGAGAAGAGCGGTTCTGGTGCGGCTCACGTGAACGCTCCTGTTCTGTATCTCGAACAACGATCGTCACTTCGGACGGAACGTAGAATCGAATCACTTGCGCGTCAATGACCCGCGCACGTCACGGCAGTCGGCAACCCGCGGCCACCGGAACGGGCCGGTCACCGTGGGCGCACTCGGGGTGTGCTGATCCTGTAACGCGCCTCAAGTCACCCTCGCGCACTCGGCGTCGCGGCTGGCAAGGTGAACGTGTATGCCGCACCGGGGTGGGGGAGGTACGGGAGCATGACGGCGATGATCTCCGTGAAGGTCGAGGGACCGGTCGGGCTGGACGAGCCCGAGGAGCTCCTTGCGGAACTGGGGCGGGAGACCGGTCTGGCCTGGCGGCTGGAGACGGCCGGGCAGCGGGGCACCCTCGACGGTGGGCTCGCTGTCACGACGCTGGAGGCGTTGGTCGGTGGCGTTGCCGGGGCCGTGGTGCAGGCGGCCGCCCAACGGGCGATCGACGTCTGGCGGGGTCGGCGGCTCGATCCGCCGACCGTCACCATCATCTTCCAGCCTCCACAGGACCCGGAGCCGCCGAGCCCCGACGACCCCGAGGGGAGCTGACCGGCATGGCATCCCGGGCGTTGGTGATCGGGGTCGGAACGTATGACGACGACTCCGGCATCCATGGGTATCCGACGATCGAAGCAAGCGCCCGCGCGTACGGGTCCGCGCTGGCCCGGGACCCCCGCTGGGGCGCCACGGCCGGATCCTCGGTGCTGGAGCCGCATCGGACGCGGACCGCGGACGGCGTGATGCGCGCCCTGCACGAGGCGTCCGCGGCCGGTGAGGGGCCGCAGGACGCCCTGCTCGTGGTGTACGTCGGGCATGGCGCGTACTGGCAGGACGTGCCGGGCGGTCAAGTCCACTTCGCGGTCGGCTCCTCCCGCATCAACGAACCCTGGACCTGGCTGTCCGCCTGGTACGTCTACCGGGCCATCAGGAAGAGCAAGGCCGGCCTCAAAGTGCTGATCGCCGACTGCTGTTACTCCAACATGCTGCCCCACCTCGGCCCCGAATCCGCACTGCCGGGTGCCCTCGGTACCCGCTACCAGGGCACGTGTGTGCTCACCGCGGTCGGCGGCAACGTCCACAACGCGTGGGCCGACGCCTGCGCGAACCTGCCCGACCCCCTCGACACCTGTACGCCGTTCAGCGGCCATCTGCTGAACGTGCTCGGGGAGGGCATGCCCGACCACCCCGACGACCTCACACTCGGTGCCCTCCGCGCCGGTATCGACGAGGGCATGCAGGAGTGCGGCGTCCACCACGCGCCCCGGATGCTGCTCAACGACGCCTCGGAGGCCGCCATGCTGTTCACCAACCACGCGAAGGGCCGGCGGTCCCGGGCGCGCATGCCGGACTCGGTGGACCAGTGGGTCCGTGAGCTGCACCTCAACGGCGACCGCATACTGCCCGATCTGATGAGCTACCCGGATCTCGCGGGCCGCGTGGTGGTGCAGTTGAAGAAGGGGGACGAACAGAGCCGTGCCCTGGCCCGCCGCGTCGACAGGAAGGCGGGCGGGCTGTTGACCAACCCGGCCGACTTCGTCGCGTACTGGGGTGAGATCGAACGCGCGATGCTGGGCGGCGGATGACGGACGGCGACGGCTCCGACGGCAGAGAAGGCGCCCGCCGCACCGACCATCTGTTCCAGCCGGACCTGGCCGAGTCGCTCAACGAGGCGTACGCCTGGGTGACCCGGTTCGAGGTCGAGCAGTTCGTGCGGAGTCTGGACACGATGCGCAAGGAGCGGCACGAGGCGATGGCCATGCGTGCCCTGCACGCCTTCGCCCTGCGCCGCCCGGTCAATGAACTGGTGGAGCTCGCCCACCACTTCGACGGGCGGGACGCGGTCATGCTGATGGCGACGGCGGCCCTGTCACGGCCCGTCGGGGAGGCGGCCGAGCTGGCCCTGATGCAGTACGAGGCAGAGTCCGGCAGTGAGCGCGCCCCGATCACGGCGAGCATCGTGCACGATGTCGCCTGCCAGCGCACGGCGTTCGACGTGGCGGTGTTCGTCCGGGTACTCGAGCTGCGGCAGCCGGTGCTCGCGGAGCGCACGGTGCAGGTGTTCGCGAGTCCCGGCTCCGGCCGCACCAACCTCGACAAGGCGCTGCTGCACACCGCGCTCCGCGACGAGGGCTGCGACGGCGAGGCCGACCGGCTCCTCGGACTGACCTTGCGGGCGATCGCCGACAGTCCGCCGGGCACCGCCGAGGTCGGTGACGAGGGCGAGGAGATGGCCGACCTGGCGGGTGCGTTCCAGCACCTCAGCCCGGCCGGGCGGCTCCTGGAGCGGTGGGTCGAGGAGAGGCTGAACGACTCGGACGCGACCGAGGTGGGCAGGACCCGGGAACTGGTGGCGAGGCTGATCGCCCGGCGTGGCGCCGGCCATGACGCGCTCGCCGAGCACCTCGGCCGCACCGCGCTGCCCCGGCATGTGGTGAAGCTCTGCGCGCTGCTGGCGAAGGGCGACACGGCGTCCCCCGCCAAATGCGCTCTGGTACGGCGATACGCGGCCGGGCACGAGAAAGTGCAGGAGCTGGCCGAGCTCGTGGCGTCCTGGCACAAGGAGCCCGCCCTGACCCGCACCACCCGGGAGCTGCTGACCGACATCGTGGCGGGCGCCACCGAACCCGGCTCCGCCCCCCGCTCCCTGACCGAGCTGAGGGATCTGGACAAGTGGCTGCGCGAGCGGGACGCCGACCCCGAGTGCTCGCGGCTGCTGCGCTATGCCGCCGCCGTACGGATCGAGGGGCGCTCCGGCGACGACCTGGTGACCCTGCTGGGCCGCATCGACCGCAGCCGTGACCGGACCCGGGCCGCGCACCGGGTGGGCCGCCGGCTGGCCATGGCCGTCATGGGCCCCGACGCGGACCGGGACCGGTTCGTGGAGTGCCTGCACGCGCTGCACGACGCCAGACACTTCGTCGCCGTACGCTCCGCCTGCCGTGAACTCTCCGACCCGTCCCACGAGATGCCGGTCGACGCCGCGCTGGTCGCCGATGTCGCGGGACGACTGCACCGTACCGGGCTGCAGAACGTCTCCTGGACGCTGCTCGAACGGTTCCTGGAGAACGAGCAGTTGGTGACTCCGGCCGATGTCGTCGAGGTCGTCGGCCAGGTACTGGCGCTGCGGCTGCCGGACGCGGAGCTGCTGCTGCGGGCCACGGTGGGCCGCTGGTCGGACGTCGGCCACCGTGACGACGCGGTGGCCGCACTACGGGTGGCCGGGCAGCGCGCGGCGGCGGACTGGGTCGTCAAGTCCCTGCGGTGACGGACGACTCCGCCCGAGGCTCGCTCCGGGGCGAGGGCAGGGTGGGCGGTACCTGATCCATGTACGTGTGGCAGGCCCGGACCATCAGGGGGAACACGACGGCCGCCGACCCGGCGACGACCAGCAGCGTCATCACGTCCAGAGTGCTGTACGTCTCCGGTGCTTCGTCCATGTGGTGCCGCAGCAGCGTGCACCCCACGATCACCGCCAGATGCGCCAGGAACAGCAGTACGGGCCGTACGGCGGGGTCGCCGGGGGTGGCGAAGCGGGAGACGTGGTCCCGTGCGTCGTAGCGTCGCAACAGGCGTCCCACGAAGGGCAGATCGAGTCGTGCCAGCCACGGCAGTCCGAGCAGCAGCGCCGAGCCGATTCCCACGGCGACCGTGCCCTGCCACACGTCGTCCCAGCCCGCCTCGTGTATCACCACGGCGATCGCGACGAACGCGGTGTACGACAGGACCAGATGCACCGCTCGACGCGTTCTCCCGAACGCCGGCAGTCTCAGCGCCACCAGAACGACGCCCGGCATGGCGTACACGATCAGTGTCGGCACGCTGTTGAGGGCGACCAGGTCCTCCCAGTTGCCCTGTACCAAAGACAGTATCGCCAGGCCGATGCCGAAGTTGACCAGCAGGATCATCCAGTACGCGTCGATCTCGGCACCCCGGAACCGGAACGAGGCCCGGCGTGCCGTCTGGAGTCCCCGGTGGGTGAGGTGGGCGCGGCTCAGGGTGGCGACCTCGCGGGTCAGGGCGTGGGTGAAGACGATGCCGGAGCCCATCGGGGAGAGGATCGCGTTCAGCCGGACCAGCCAGGCCAGCCAGGTCATCGACGCGGCCATGGCGAACTGGGAGTAAGGGGATTCGAGGATGTTCCCCGCCGCGAGCCTGCCGCAGTAGCCGCCGAACACGAACTGCAACGCCGTGTACAGCAGGAACGCCCCGACGAGAGTGCCGTACACCGCCCACCGCAGCCGTGCCGCCTCGCCCCTGCCGCGCCGCTTGACGTTGCCGGCGAAGTCGAGCGGGGCCTGGAAACCGATGTACGCGTAGATGATGCCGCCGCCCAGCACCACCTGCATCCACAGTGTCCCGGCCATTGCCTGCAGTTGGCTTGTGTTCCCCGGGTGCTCGCTGAAATGCCAGACGTCCTTCGGGTCGCAGCTGTCGGCGGCGTCGGACCAGGCCATCACCAGGCAGACGACGATCAGTACCGGGATCACGACCTTGACCAAGGTGATGAAGAGGTTCAGCCTGATCAGCCGACGTGGCGGCAGCATGTTGAGCCCCACGATCAATGCCATGAACAGGACGGCGCACAGCCAGCCGGTGAGGGAGAGGTCGTAGGGCCGTGCCACGCTCCCCCGGGTGAACTCGCCGACCGTCTGCAGCTTGTCCCCCTCCTTCAGCAGCGAGGGAACCCAGTGCGCCAGCCCTCGGACCATGGCCGCTGCCTCACTGGCCGGGTTCACCGCGTAGACGATCCACAGTCCGGCGGCCACGACCGTGGCCACGAGCGGCCCGGCGGCCTGCAGCGGGAGGAAGATCAGGCCGCCCGTCTTGGGGACGGCGATGCCCAGTTCGACCATCACGGCTGCGATCAACAGCATCAGCGCGCCGCCGACCACCCACGCCAACAGAGCGTTGTCGCCGGTCGCCCAGTAGACCTGACCTGCGGCCAGCAGCCACCCGGAACCGACGACACCGCCGGCGGCGAGGCCCACGAGGTCCAGGGTGGAGAGCCGACGCCGCTCGTCCGTGTCCTCCGCCGAGCCCTCCTGTGCCGTGTCCCGGCCGCCCAACCACCCCAACGCCATCCCCCTTCAACGGACTTGCGGTAGTTCACCGTGCCCACGAGCGCCCAGCCTTCACAGGCTACACACGCGTGGGCACTCCTGGTGACGCCAGTCCGTCCCCGCGGGTCAGGCGTGCGGGGGCTACTTACCCGGGCACTCCTTCCAGGCCAAGTGGTAGGTCGTGCTGATGTCGCCGTCGGTCGAGTCCATCGTCATGAAGCTGGTGCTGCCCGGTGTCGACGTGCCTGCGCTCACGCGCAGCTCCGTGTTGATGTTGAAGTTGCGCTCGACCCCGCAGGGCGACCAGACGATCTGGGCGTACTCCGTCTGGTCCGTGGCCTGCCAGTTGTCGTTGTACAGGCCGCTGAAGGTGTGGGTCTTGGACGCCGTGTTCGACGAGCCCTGGAAGTAGTACGAGGCCTTCTGCATGCCGGTCGCGCCGCGCTGGAGCGAGGCGAAGCCCCGGTAGTCCGCGCTGGCGATGCCGTACGTGAAGCCGCCGGGGACGTGGACGATCAGGTTGAGCTGGCAGTTCTTGCGAAACGCCGTCGGGTCGGCGTTGCCGCCGACCTTGGCGAGGTAGTCGCTGTAGGTGACGGTGAAGGCGGTGTTGTCCGGGGAGACGGCCACCGCGGCCGTGCCCAGCGGGCAGCCCGAGCCGTTCACGGTGGCGATCTTGATGACGACCTTGTCCGTGGGCGGGTCGTCGAACGAGGAGGTCGGGGCGGCGTGCGCGGGCAGTGTGGCCGTGAGGAGGGCGGCCAGCGCGCCGCCGCTCAGCAGGAGTCCACGAGACATGGTCTCTCCAAAGGGTTGGGGGGTGGCTGTGCCTCCAGCCTTCGTTGAGTTTTGAAGAAACTGTGAGGTTTCTGTGAAGGCGAGAGGCGTTCGCATCGTACGAGCCGCGCGCACGGCCGTCATGGGCGAACTCCAGCCATTTACAACCCAGTTGAGCGAGCAGCGCAGCCGGCCTAGGGACTGACCGGTTGCGGCTCCGCCTCGGCCCGCTCAGGCTCCGCCGCCTTCTCCTGGCGGTGGGCGCGGATCGAGTAGGCCACGGCCGCGGCCCACACCGCGTACAGGGCGACGTACAGCGAGGTGCTCAGTCCGCCCGACGCGCCGATCCAGTCGCTCTTCAGCAGCGTACGGACGTTGGTCACGATGATCACGCCGCCTACCGCCGAGCCCAGGATCCGCGGCGGGACCAGGCGCACCAGCCACGCGGCGATCGGCGCGGCGATCAGGCCGCCGATCAGGAAGGCGGCCACCCACACGAAGTCGACGCCCTGTGAGCCGAGCGAGAGGAGGAAGCCGAGGCTCGCGGCGACCGCGACCAGGAACTCGCTGGTGTCGATCGAGCCGATGACCTTACGGGGTTCCATCCGGCCGCTGGCCAGCAGGGCGGGCGTACCGACCGGGCCCCAGCCGCCTCCCCCGGTCGCGTCCAGAAACCCGGCGACCAGGCCCAGCGGCGTCAGGAACCGCCTCCGCAGCGGCTTGCCCAACTGGCCCTTCGGCAGGCCGCGGAAGGTGAAGCGGGACATGACGTACAGCCCGAGGCCGAGCAGGATCAGGGACATCACCGGCTCGGCGACCTCGGTCGAGAGCTGGGACAGGACGGTCGCGCCGAGAAAGGCTCCGACAGCGCCCGGCACGCCGATCTTCGCGACGACCTTCCAGTCCACGTTCCCGAAGCGCCAGTGCGAGGCGCCCGACATCAGCGTCGTACCGATCTCGGCGAGATGGACGGTGGCCGAGGCGGCGGCCGGGTTGGTGCCCATGGCGAGCAGCAGGGTCGTGGAGGTCACGCCGTAGGCCATGCCGAGGCTGCCGTCCACGAGCTGGGCGCCAAGTCCCGCGAGGGCGAGCAGTATCAGCGTGCGCATGCGGTCGGTCCCGTCTTCCCAAGGATTCCTACCGGGTTGGTAGGGATGGACAGGAGGGGATGGTAGGGCATCAAGCTGAGGACGAGCTGAGAGCCTCTGGGCCTGTTCCCAACTGCCGCGTTGCGCCCACGCGAACGCCCGGCTGGGAAAGCCCAGCCGGGCGCCGGTGCCTGGCCCGGGCCAGGGGCGGGTTCAGCGGGTCGAACGCTGGATCAGTTCGTACTGGGCGGACGTGGACTCTCCGGTGATGAGTCCGTAATTGCCGACGGACCAGAACTGTCCGGTGCGGCCGGTGGGCGCGAGGGCATCGATGTCGTACGCCTGGGTCTGGCCGCCAGGGACGGCGTCGCCCTCGACGGAGGTCCAGACGCCGCCGCGCAGGCGCCAGTAGAGGGCGGTGCCCTCAAAGCCGTAGCGGTCGCCCGAGACCCAGACGGTGCCCTTGCCGTCGCCGGTGATGGCACTGGCCCACAGCCCGTCGACCGGCCCGGTGACGTCGCGCCAGCTGCGGCCGTCCCAGTGCAGCACCTTGCTCTGCTGCGGTTCGTCCTCGGTGTACGGGGTGAGTGCGGTGGCCCAGACGCTGCGGGCGGACTCCTGGTACACGGACGTGACCACGAGATCGCTGCCGGTCGGCGCGACGTCGGTCCACGAACTGCCGTCCCAGTGCATGAGCACGGACCGCCCCGGCTGGCCGACGTGCGCGAACTGCCCGACCGCCCAGGCGTCGCGGGAGTTCCGCGCCTCGATGGCGTTGATGAAGACGCCGCTCTGGAGGGGTGTGCTCTGCCAGACGCCGTTGGCGTAGGAGTTGATCGCGGTGTCGCTCACCAGCCAGACCTTGCCGGGGACGGCGGCGAGCTTCGCGAAGCCGTAGCCCTTCTCCGCGGGCAGCGGCATCTGCGTCCACCGCTTGCCGTCGTAGTGGGCCAGGGTCTCGCCGTCCTGGCCCCAGCCGTACGCCCAGACGTCGTGCGCCGACACCGCGTCCACGGCGTACCACACACCGGTCGCCGGCACACCGGGGGTGGACTGCTGCTGCCAGGTCCTGCCGTCCCAGCGCAGGATGACGCCCTTGCCGACGCCGTCGATGTACTGGTGTCCCACGGCCCAGGCGGCGTTCGGACCGGCCGAAGCGATGTCGGACAGCGCGGAGTTGTCCGAGAGCGTCCCCGCCAAGGAGGTGCGCCAGGCCGGAGCCGAGGTCTGGTCCGGGGCCGACGCGGCGGGAGCCGCACGGTCCGCCGCTGAGACCGTGGCCGGGGCGACGGCCACGGTGGCCGCCGCTAACGCCGTGACGATCGCGATCTTGAGATACGTGCCTGTCTTCATGACTGCTCCCCGTTGTCTGCCGGCTACGGGGGTGCCGCGTGGATCCCGCGACTTCGCCCCCGTGGTCACGTGCACACTTATGAGACCGCTCGCCCTGCCGGACGGTTGTGCCGAACAGAGGGCGGTCGCATCTCGGGGCTGTGAGCCCTACGGGTTCTCCCATGCCGCCGGTTCGGCGGCCAGCTCCTTCACCGCCACCGGCAGGGCGTCCGCCGCGACGTCCGCGATCGTGACGCCCTCGAGGATCCGGCGGACGTTGGCGCGCAGCGCGATCCACAGTGGCAGCAGCGGCTCGGCCGACCCGGCGTAGGACAGGCCGGTCGGACGGACCCCGCGCACGGAGACGATGGGGCCGTCGACGGCCCGGATCACATCGGCGACGGTGATCGCCGCCGCGTCCCGGGCCAGCCGGTAGCCGCCGTTGCCGCCGCGCCGGCTGTCGACCAGCCCGGCGCGGCGGAGGTCGCCGAGGATGCCCTCCAGGAACTTGTGCGGGATGTCCTGGACGGTGGCGATGGTCTCCGCCTTCACCGGACCGTCGCCGTGGTGCACGGCCAGCTCCAGTACCGCCCGTACCGCGTAGTCCGCCCGTGCCGAGATCCTCATACGACCATTGTCACCGGTCCCGCCTGCCTCAGCGCAGCCGGATCACGTTCCAGGACAGCGGTTCCAGTACGGCGGTGAGGGTGCCGTCCGTGAGCGCCGTGCCCTCGACCAGATGCGGGAGGACGCGTCCGGGGTCGTCGAGGGTGTTGCGGGCGTCCGGGTCGGCGTCCGCGAGTGCGCTGTGCTCGACGACCGACGTCAAGTCCAGGCGGTTCAGGGCGACTTCGAGCGGCAGCGGCTCGGTGCGGCTGCGGTTCACCGCGAACACGGTGACCGCGCCGTCGTCGGCGCGTACGGCGGTGGCGTGCAGCAGGTCCGCCTCGCCGTACTTGGCCGTCTCGTACGTCGGTGAGTCCACCCGTACATCCAGGACCTGCCCGCGTCCGTACTTCGACGCCTGCGCGAACGGGAAGAACGTCGTCTGCCGCCAGGCCGGGCCGCCCGGTTCCGTCATGATCGGCGCGATGACGTTGACGAGCTGGGCGAGGCAGGCGACGGTGACGCGGTCCGCGTGGCGGAGCAGGGCGATGAGGAGCGAGCCGAAGACCACGGCGTCGGTGACGCTGTAGTTGTCCTCCAGGAGACGGGGCGCCTCCGGCCAGTCGTCCTGCTCGAACGCCTTCGCCCGCGCCTCCCAGTCGGGCAGATACCAGACGTTCCACTCGTCGAAGGACAGGTTGATCCGCTTCTTCGACTTGAGCTGTGCGCCCACGTGGTCGGCGGTCGCGACGACGTTGTCGATGAAGGACTCCATGTCGACGGCGGAGGCGAGGAAGGAGTCGATGTCGCCGTTCTCGGGCCAGTAATAGGCGTGCAGCGAGACGTAGTCGACGAGGTCGTACGTCTCCTTGAGGACCGTCGCCTCCCACTCCGCGAAGGTCGGCATGGACTGGCTGGAGGAACCGCAGGCGACGAGTTCCACGGTGGGGTCCATCTGGCGCATGGCACGGGCCGTTTCGGCGGCGACACGGCCGTACTCCTCGGCCGTCTTGTGGCCCGTCTGCCACGGGCCGTCCATCTCGTTGCCGAGGCACCAGAGCTTGATGCCGAAGGGGTCCTTGTCGCCGTGGGAGACGCGGAGCTCTGCGAGGGCGGTGCCGGAGGTGTGGTTGGCGTATTCCTGGAGCTCCAGGGCTTCCGCCACGCCTCGGGTGCCGAGGTTGACCGCCATCATGGGTTCGGACTGGGGGCCGATCTTGCGGAGGAAGTCGATGTATTCGGAGAGGCCGAATTTGTTGGTCTCGGTGGAGTGCCAGGCGAGGTCCAGGCGGCGGGGGCGGGTCTCGGCGGGGCCGACCGAGTCTTCCCACTTGTAGCCCGAGACGAAGTTTCCGCCGGGGTAGCGGATGGTTGTTACGCCGAGTTCGCGGACGAGGTTGAGGACGTCTTGGCGGAGGCCTGACTCGTCGGCGGTGGGGTGGTCCGGTTCGAAGATGCCGGTGTAGACGCAGCGGCCGAGGTGTTCTACGAAGGAGCCGAAGAGGCGGGGGTTTACCTGGCCGATGGTGAATGCGGGGTCCAGGGTGAAGCGGGCGGTTCGCATGGTTTCCTTTCGTCTGCGGGTGCGTGGGGGCTTGTCGCGCCCACGCGGCGGAGCCGCAAATTGATACAGCCCCGCGCCCCTAAAGGGCGTTGGGCCAGCCGTCGCTTGACCAGCTGAGCCTGTTCAGCCCTAGCTTCGGGGTGCCGCTGTCCTCTGCGTCGTAGTAGTGATACGCCAGCCAGTCCTTACCCCTGTCCCTGAACACCGACTGGCCCCCCGTGCCGACATAACGACCATGCCCCTCCAGCAGCAGGTCACCGCCGCCTTCCAGCATCGGCCTTCCTGTGCTGTCAACGTACGGCCCCGTGATCTTCGTGGCGCGGCCGACCTTGATTTTGTACGTCGAGTTCACGCCCGCGCAGCAGGTGTCGTAGGAGGCGAAGAGGTAGTAGTGGCGGCCGTGTTTGACGATGTACGGGCCCTCTACGGCGTAGGGCGCGTCCGGGCGGGTGGCCAGGTGGTGGACGGGGGTGCCTGGCGCCGCCTTGCCCGTCCTCTCGTCGATCTCGATCATGCGAATGCCTGTCCAGTACGAGCCGAAGGACATCCAGAGTTTGCCGTCCGCCCTGATCAGGGCGGGGTCGATGGCGTTCCAGTGGTCGGTTGTTTCCGAGGTGAAGGCCTTGCCGTGGTCGGTCCAGGTGCCGGGGAGGCCGGAGGGGGAGGTGGCGACGCCGATCGCGGAGTGGTTGGTGCCCCAGCTGGATACGGCGTAGTAGAGCCAGTAGCGGCCGGCGCGGTAGGAGATGTCGGGGGCCCAGGGGTCGCCGGTGTCGTTGTACTCGTACCACCAACTCGGGGGCTCAGCGAAGGCGTTGCCCGCGTCCGTCCAGTGGGTGCGGTCCTTGGAGACGCGGGCTCCGATCACGCCGCCGGTCGAATAGGCGACGTAACCGCCCGACTTGAGGCGGATGACGGTCGGGTCGTGGATGATCTGCTGGCCGGTGATCGGCTGGGGGGCGGGGTAGCTCTCCGCCGCCTGTGCTGTGTTGGGGAGGAAGGCCAGGAGAATCGCGGCCAGTACGGCCGTCACCGCTCTGTGCGCTCTCACTGTCCCGCCAATCCCGTGTGGGCGACGCCCGCGACGATCTGTCGTTGGAAGAAGACGAACACGATGATCAGCGGCAGCCCGGCCATCAACCCGCCCGCCATCAGCTGCGCCCACTGGATGCCGTACGAGTTCATGACCGTCGCGATGCCGTTCGGCATCGTCATCAGGTCGGGGTTGTTGGTCACCATGTACGGCCAGAGGAAGTTGTTCCAGGACGCGATGAAGGTGAAGATGCCGACCGCCGCGAGGGAG
The DNA here is from genome assembly GCF_040656035.1 of Streptomyces sp. NPDC050211. Taxonomy (NCBI): domain Bacteria; kingdom Bacillati; phylum Actinomycetota; class Actinomycetes; order Kitasatosporales; family Streptomycetaceae; genus Streptomyces; species Streptomyces sp. NPDC050211. The sequence continues at coordinate 41,632 of NZ_JBFALC010000054.1, read as the reverse complement.
GGGCGGGCGAGGGGGACGACGATGGTGAAGAAGACGCGCCAGCGGCCCGCGCCGTCGATGAAGGCGGCTTCCTCCAGCTCGCGCGGGATGCCCTGGAAGAACTTGTAGAGGATGTAGACCATCGCGGCGGGCGCGCACTGCGGCAGGATCATGCCCCAGTACGTGTCGACCATCCCCATCTGCTGGACCGTGGTGAAAAGGGGGACGCCGAGGACCGCGGGGGAGATCATCAGGCCCGCCATGACGACGGCCATGAGAACGCCCTTGCCGCGGAACTCCGTGCGGGCGAAGCCGTATCCGGCGAGGGCGCTCACGAGCAGGACGACCGAGGTCACGCAGACCGAGACGACCAGGGAGTTCACGAACCAGTTGGTGATGTTGCCGGTCTCGAAGAGGGCCGTCCAGGCCTGGCCCGTCCAGTCCTTCGGGAGCCAGTGCGGGGGTACCTCGACGGCCTCGGTCTCCGACTTGAGGGAGGTGAACAGGCCCCAGGCGAGAGGCGCGAGGAAGACGAGGGAGACGGCCGTGCCGAGGAGGGTGAGGATGATCTGGCTGGGGGTCCACGCCTTGCGCGGCTTCATCGGTACGGCGGTCGTCATCGGACGGCGCCCTCCTCACGGTTGCGCAGCAGCCACATCCGGGCGAGGGCGACGGCCGCGATGATCACGAAGAAGATGATGGAGATGGCGGAGGCGTAGCCCACGCGGTAGCTGGTGAAGCCCTCTTCGAGCGTGTACTGGACGAAGGTCCGGGTCGCGCCCTCGGGGCCGGGAGTGAAGTCCATCATCACGACCGCCTGGTCGAAGACCTGGAGCGAGGCCAGGATCTGGAGCGCGATGACGAGGCCGGTGATGTTGCGGAGCATGGGGAGCGTGATGTGGATCATGCGGTGCCACGCGTTCGCGCCGTCCAGCTTCGCCGCCTCGTAGAGGTGATCCGGGATGGACTGGAGCGCGGCGAGGTAGAGCAGGAAGCTGAAGCCGACCGTCCACCACAGGGTGGCGATGACGATGGCGAGCAGGGCGTACGACTTGTCGGTCAGCCAGGGTGTCTCGATGCCGAAGACGTGGTTGACCATGCCGGTGCCGGGGTTGAACAGCCACTGCCACAGGTTGCCCGCGACGGTGGAGGGGAGGAGGAAGGGCGCGAAGAAGCACAGGCGCCACAGCCACTTGGCGCGTTCGATGTGGTGGGCGAGCATCGCGAGGAGGAAGGCCAGGACCGTGATGCAGGGCACGACCAGGAGCGTGAAGTACGCGCTGTGGCCGAGCGTGTCCCACATCAGGGGGTCCTGGAGGGCCTCGCGGTAGTTGTCCAGGCCGACGAAGTTCGCGCTGTCGCCGGAGATGTTGGCGTCGGTGAAGCTGAGGTAGAGGCCGCGGAGAAGTGGCCAGATGACGAAGAGGGCGAAGAGCACCAGGAACGGGGCCACGAACCAGCCGCCGTGCTGAAAGCCTTGCTTACGGCGGACGGTGGCGCTGTCGGCGGCGGTCTTCGCCCGCGCCGGTGCGAGGACGGTCTGAGCGCTGGTGGTCATGCGACCACACCTCCCTGCGCGGCGGTCCTGCCGTCCATGGGGTTCTTCGTCGCGAGCAGCCTGGTGAGCTCGCTCTTCATCCGGCGGGCGGCGGCGTCCGGCTTGGCGGAGCCCGTCGTCGAGGAAACGACGATCGGGCCGATGTCCTGGGCGAGGATGCCGGTGGAGCCCGCGAACCACACCTTGGGCTCGGTGGCCTGGTGGTCCATGGCGGAGACGTACTCGTTCTGCGGGGTCATCTTCTGGTACGCGGCTGTGGACAGGATCGGCCGGTAGGCGGGGATGTGGCCGCCGAGCGCCCACTGCTGGGCGTCCTTGACGATGTAGGCGGCGAGTTGGTGTGCGGCCTCGTTGGCGGGGCCGCCGCGGTCGGACTGGTGCGGCAGGACGAAGGCGTGCGACTCGGCGTGGGTGGCCTGCTTGCCGAAGACGGGCGGCAGCGGGGTGGCTCCGTAGTCGACCTTCGCGGTGTCGAAGACCGGTACCGACCAGTTGCCCTCCCAGACGAAGGGGGAGCCGTTGACGAACTGTTCGGCGCCCGCGGTACCCCCGAAGTTCGGGTTGGCGTATCCGTCGGTGATGTGCCGGCGCAGGAACTCCAGGACCTGGGTGGCCTTGTCGGTGTCGAAGGTGACCTCGGTGTCGGCGTCGTTGAACCAGGTGCCGCCGAGCTGGGTGTAGAAGGCGACGAAGAACCACCACTGGAAGTTCTGGTCGCTGTGCCAGAAGCCGAAGGTCTGCAGGCCCTTCTTCGTGGCCCCCTTGGCCTCCTTCAGCACGTCGAACCACTCGTCGGCGGAGGTGACCGGGACCATCCGGCCGTCGTCCCCGAGCAGCCCCGCCTTCTTCAGCACATCCCTGCGGTAGAAGCAGAGCTGGACGTGGATGTCGAGCGGGACGGCGTAGAGCTCGCCGTCGATGACGCCGCGGTTCCACAGCTGGGGGTTGAAGTCCTGCTGCCGTACGCCGTACTTGGCGAGCAGGTCGACGTCCCAGGCGTCCAGGAGGCGGCCGGGCGAGAACCCGGTGACCCGGCCCATGTGCATGACGCCGAGATCGGGTGCGCGGCTGCCCGCGGCCGCCATGGCGAGCTTGGTGTAGAAGGGACTGCCCCACTGGAGGGTGGAGTCCTTCACCGCGATGCCCGGGTTGTCCTTACGGAAGGCGTCCAGCATCGCGATCATGTTGTAGCCGTCGCCGCCGCTGAAGAGGTTCCAGTAGCGCACCCGGGTGTCCGCGCCGGAGGCGAGCGCGTCGGCGCCCGTGCCGAGTGCGGCGAAGCCGAAGCTGCCCGCGACCGCCAATCCGCCCGCCGCGGCCAGAAGTTGCCTGCGATTGAGGCCGGGTTGTCCCATGTGCCCTGCCCTCACTGTTCGACATTTCGAATTACGCTCGTAACTTCGAACGGGACCGTAAAATGTAAGCGCTTGCACGTCAATGAGTTGCACAGGACTTTCGGTCGGCGCCGGTCGTTTCCCGTTGGACAACGGTCGGCCGATCGCATGACGTGGACAGTTCCGGGCGCGTAATCTCGGACCGGCTGCCGAACGGCGGTGAGAAGGGGGTCCGATGGGCATCGCGGGCGCGCGCAACAGTGCGGGGCGGGTCGCCGCGGCGCTGCGGCGCGCGAGAACCAGCTCCGTGATGCGCGAACTCGCCGGCGAACTCGGTGCGGCGGTACGGGCCAGGCCCCAGCCACCGGCCGGGGTGCACGAGGTGTGCCGGGCGCTGTGCGAGGAGATGAGCGTGCGCCGCGGCGGACGGCCCGTCGAGCTGCGCTTCGAGCGGTTCCCCGAAGAGATCGAAGTCACCGGTCTGTGCGTGGAGTTCCAGGACTTCGACCTGGTCATCGTGGAGGAGCGGGCCGAGGCGGTGCAGCAACTGGTCATCCTGGGCCACGAGTTGTGGCACCTGCACGCCGGGCACCGCCACCACCACGGCATCGGCACGGCCGCCGCCCACGCCCTGGCCGGGCCCCGCGGCTGGGACGACCTCGCCCTGACGGTCGCGGCCCGCAACGGCTCCCGGCAGACGGACGAGGCGGAGGCGGACGACTTCGGGCACCGGCTGGCGGCGATGTTCCGGCCCTTCGTGGCCGGAGAGGGCGGCGAGGCCTCGCCCGACCCGGTCCAGAGGTCCCTCGGCTACCGCGGACGCGGAGGCGGGCGGCGGTGACACATCCCCAACTGGCCTCAGGACCGGCCGAGTTCTTCACGGGGCTGTACATCTCCTTCTGGCTCCCGGGCCTGGTCCTCGGCACAGCCCTGGCGATCAAGCTGCCCAGCCTCGTCAAGCTGTGGCGGGACCCGCTGCTGCGTGCCGTCGGCGGCCTGCTGCTGCTCGCCTGCGCGGTGTTCGTCTTCGCGGCCCCGAGCACCATCGCCTGGACGAACCGGGTCACCGGCGTACCGAACATCGCGGCCCCCTGGGTGTACTCCCTGATCACCGCGCTCTCCGCGTCCTGGCTGCTGCTCGTCATCCACTGGCGCAACGGCCGTACCGAACGTCAGGCGCAGACCCGGCGCGCGACCCGGTGGGTCGTCTCCGTCTACGCCGCCGTGGTCGTCGCGCTGTGGGTCCTCTTCGCGCTCGCCGACGTACCGGTCGAACAGATCGAGGACCTGGACACCTACTACGCCACGACACCGTTCATGCGCGAGGAGATCCTCCTCTATCTGATCGTGCACACGGTGGCCTGTCTGATCACCGCCCGGCTCATCTGGACATGGATCCGCACCGACGGGCTCGACGGCTGGCTGCGCTGGGGGCTGAGGTTCCTGAGCGTCGGCTACGTCACGAACCTGCTCTTCAGCGCCGCCAAGTTCACCGCCATCACGGCCCGTTGGACAGGGCACGACCTGAACTGGCTCAACACCAACATCGCGCCGTCCGCCGCGTGCATCGGCGCCACCATGGTCGCGGTCGGCATCATCGTCCCGCACGCCGGGCAGTACCTCCAGGAACGCTGGCTGGTCAACCGCCGCCGCCGGAGCCTGGCGCCGCTGGCCCGGCTGCTGCGGAGCGTCACGGGCCGCCGCGAGCCGCTCGCCCTGCGGGCGACCCCCGAGATCCGTCTGATCCGCCGCGAGACCTATATCCGCGACGCGCTCCTCCAGCTCTCCCGCCACCTCGACGAGGACCTGCGACGCCGGTCCTACGACAGCGCCCTCGCCCTCGGTGCCGAGCCCGGCCGGGCCCAGGCCCTCGCCGCCGCCGTGACGATCCTGGACGCGGTGGAGGCGGAGCGGCGCGCTCCGGACGGCGACAGAACGACCGCCCCCGACACCGCGTACCTGTTGCAGGAGATCTACGCCGTGTCCGAGGCCCTGCGCGCTCCCGACGAGATCACGGCGGTACGCGCCCGCGCCGCCGTCCCGGCAACGGGCCCGTCCACGGATGAGTACAGCGTCTTCTCGGGGGACACCCCCCGGACCCCCGGCAGCAAAGCAGGTCGGCAAGGATGACCGGCGTGGACATCGCGAGGCAAGCTTGAGTGAACGCCCGTCCCCCGCCGGAGTCGCCGTCGTCCTCGGGGGATCTCACACCGGCATGCTCGCGGCACGCGCCCTGGCCGGGCTCGCCGACCGGGTCGTCGTCGTGGAGCGCGACGAACTGCCCCGGGAACCCGCGCCCCGCAAGGGCCTGCCGCAAGCGCGCCACGTCCACATGCTGTGGTCGGGCGGGGCCCTGGCCATGGAGGAACTGCTGCCGGGCATCACCGAGGTGCTCCGCGCCGCCGGGGCCCGCCGGGCGCCGATCACCACGGACATGGTCGGCCTCTCTCCGCGCGGCTGGTTCCGCCGGTGGCCCGAGTCCCACCACGTGATCCTGGCCGGACGGGACCTGCTCGACGCGACGATCCGCGCGCAGGTCCTCGCGGACGAGCGGATCGAGGTGCTCGGCGCGGAGGTGCTGGGGCTCGTGGGCGGCCCGGAGGCGGTCACCGGGGTCCGGGTGCGCGAGCGCGACGGCCGGGAGCGGATCCTCGACGCGGGCATGGTCGTCGACTGCACCGGCCGGAGTTCCGGAGCGCCCCGCTGGCTGACCGACCTCGGGCTGCCCGCGCCGGAGCGGCGCGAGGTCGACTCCGGTCTGGCGTACGCCAGCCGGCTCTATCTCGCGCCCGAGCAGGCTCGCCGCGGCTTCCCGGTGATCAACGTGCAGCCGGACCCACGGGACGGCGGCCCCGGCCGGACAGGCGTCCTGCTGCCCATCGAGCACGGCCGCTGGCTGGTCACCCTCAGCGGCACCCGCGGCGGCGAACCCACGCCCGCGAACGCCTCCTCCGACGACTTCATCCGCTTCGCCCGCGAGGAGCTGCGGCATCCGCTCGTCGGCGACCTGATCGCACGGGCCGAACCGCTGTCCGACGTGGCCTTCACCCGCACGACCGTCAACCGCCGGAACTTCTACGAACGGATGCCGGTCTGGCCCGACCACTTCACCGTCCTCGGCGACGCGCTCGCCGCGTACAACCCCGTCTACGGCCATGGCCTCGCGGTCGGCGCGCAGAGCGCCCTGATCCTGCGGGATGTCGTACGGCGTCGCGGCCTGGGCACGCCCGGGCTGTCCCGTCGTATCCAGAAGGCGGTGGCCCGGCCGGCCGGCGCGGCGTGGGATCTGGCGACCGGGCAGGACGTGTTCTACCCGGGGGCCACGGAGAACGGCCCCACGCTGCGGGACCGGCTCGTGGCCGCGTACGTGAACCGGCTCATGTACACGGCCACCGGCAACGGCCGGATCGCCCGCCGCGTGACCGACGTGACGTCGCTGGAGCGGCGGGCGGAGGTGTTGCTCACGCCGTCGGTTCTGCTGGCGGCCGTGGTCGGGCCGTTGAAGCCGCCACTGAGCGGACCGCCGTTGACCGGGGACGAGGTGAAGCGGGCGGGCCTGCGGTGAAGGGCGCGCGCGACGGGCGTCAGCCGGCGAACGCCGGCTGTGCCAGCCCCTTTCCGGCCCCCGGCACCACCAGCAGCGAACCCGCCACCGGGTGCGGGGACTCCAGGCCCACCCGCGCCGTCGTGACATACAGGTCGGTCAGGTCCGCACCTCCGAACGCGCAGGCCGTGACCAGCGGGGTCGGAAGGGTGACCACCCGGTCCAGCTCGCCGTCCGGCGTGTAGCGGCGTACCGCCCCGCCGTCCCACAGCGCCACCCACACACAGCCGTCGGCGTCGACGGTGAGGCCGTCGGGGAAGCCCGCGCCCTCCTCGATCTCCGCGAACCGGCGGCGCCCGGAGATCCGCCCCGCCGCGTGGTCGAAGACGTCGACACAGCGGGTCGGCGAGTCGATGTAGTACATCCGGCGTCCGTCGGGGCTCCACCCGGTGCCGTTGCTGACGGCCACGTCGTCGAGGACGGCCTCGACGGATCCGTCACCACAGACACGGGACAGAGTGCCGCCGCCCGGCGCCTCGTCGTACCGCATGGTGCCCGCCCAGAGCGATCCGTCGGGCGCGACGGCGGCGTCGTTGGCGCGGCGGCCGGGGACGCGTTCGCGGTGCAGCCAACGGAAGCCTTCGTCCGCATCCAGGAGGCCCACGCCGTCCACGAGATTGAGGACGAGCCCTCCGCCGACGCGCGGCTTGGCGGCGCCCACATGCTGGTCGACGACCCGCAGCGTTCGCCGGCCGGTCGCGGGCTCGTACGTGTGCACCCGCCCCCCGAGGATGTCGACCCAGATCAGCCGCCCGGCCGCCGCGTCCCAGGTCGGGCCCTCGCCGAGGGTCGCCTCGGCCCGTACCGCCACCTCGTACTTGTACGTCATCCCACGCTCCGGTGACCCAGCCGCTCGGACAGTTCGGCCGCGCCCTTGGCGGCGAGCTGCTCCAGCTCACCGCGCCGCTCGTCGCTCCAGCGGATCATCGGCACGGAGATGGACAGCGCGGCGACGACCCGGCCGGTACGGTCCCGGACGGGGGCGGCGACGCAGGAGACGTCGGGGTTGGACTCCCGGCTCTCGACGGCGATCCCCCGCTCCCGGATCTCGTCGAGGGTCTCGCGCAGGGCGGCCGGGTCGGTGATGCTGTTCGGGGTCATCGCGACCAGCTCGGCGTCGTCCGGGATGCGCGCGGTGAGTTCCGCCTCGGGAAGGGAGGCCAGCAGCATCTTGCCGACGGAAGTGCAGTGCGCGGGCAGCCGGCGTCCGGCGGCGGAGACCATCCGCACGGCGTGCGTCGAGTCGACCTTGGCGATGTAGATGACGTCGGTGCCCTCGAGGATCGCCACATGCACGGTCTCGTCGCAGGTCTCGGCGACGGACCGGGCGACCTGCTGTCCCTCGGCGGCGAGGTCCAGCTGCTCGGCGTACCGGCTGCCGAGCTGGTACGGCCGTACGCCCAGCCGGTACCGTCCCGGCTGGCCCGGTACCTGGACGATGTACGACCGGGCGGCGAGCGTGGTGACCAGCTCGTGCACGGTGGTGCGCGGCAGCTGCAGCTTGCGCACGATGTCGGGGGCGGAGAGCGTGCCGTCCCCGTCGAGGAAGAGCTCGAGAATGTCGAGAGCCCGGGTCACGGCAGGTACGAGACGTCCCACGTCCGGCCCCCTCCCTTGGTATGTGTTCGAGATTTCAACAGGCGATCGGAATAACGAACACAGGCTACTCAAGGTCTGTTTGCCTGGGCAATGGGCAGGCACCCATCACCCCTGTACCTCCCCCAGCCTCCCCCGCAACCGCTGCGCCCGCAGCACCAGCTCCAGCTCGAAGCGGCGGTCCGGGTCGTCGATCTCGTCGCCCCAGAGTTCGCGGATCTGGCGGAGGCGGTAGCGGACGGTCTGCGGGTGGACGCCTAGGCGGGCCGCCACCTCGGGGGCGCCGCCGCGGGTCTCCAGCCAGGCCAGCAGGGTCTGGGCGAGCCGGCGGCCATGGGTGGGGCCGCAGTGGGCGAGGGGGGCGAGGCAGCGCAGGGCGAGGTCGTCGAGGAGTTCCTCGGGCTGGAGCAGGACCAGCGCCTCGGTGTACTCGGTGCAGTACAGGACGTCGCCGGCGGGCAGCAGACCGCGTTCCATCAGGCGTACGGCCGCCTCCGCCCAGCGCAGTGACTTCGCCGCGTCCGCCAGGCGGACCGGGGGGCCGATGGCGCCGGACCAGCCGGTCAGGGCGCGGTGCAGCAGTTCGGGGCGGCCGGCGGCGTCCGGTTCGGGGACGACCATGCGGGGCTGCTCGTACTCCATGTCGAGGAGGACGCCCTGGCCCACCGCGGGGGCGACGGCCTCCCGGGCGGGACGCAGCAGTACGCCCACCGCGACCTTCTCCGGCAGCGGCCAGCCGATCCGGGCGGCCCGTTCGCTGAGCGCGTCGGCCGGGTCGCCGCGGTGGTGCTCGGCGAGCAGGAGCTCCATCAGGCGGCGCTGCAGCCTCAGCCGTTCTCCGGCCTGCCGTGCCGCCGCCTCCGCATAGCCCCGTACCGACTGGTCGACCAGGCCGTCGAGGTACTCGTAGCCCGCGTCGACCAGCTCGTACATCGCCGGGGGCGGGATGTCCACGCGCTGGCCGATGTCGGCGAAACGGCGCCAGGCCAGTCGTACGCCCATGCGGTAGATCGCCTGCAGCGAGTCCAGGCTACGGCCGTTGAGTCCCTCGCCGCGGCCGAATTCCTGGAAGACGCCCGGCGGTACGGTCGGGCGGCCCTCCGCGGTCTCCAGGTGCTGGACGAAGACCTCGATGGCGCGGCGGATGCCGACCAGGGCCATCGGCTCGCCGGACTCGTCGAGGACGACGGGCAGATGGGGATACTCGCGGCGGATCTCGCGCAGGATCTCCTCGGCCAGGTCGGGCGCCTCGGACATGGCGATCGCGGCGAAGCGGCGGACCTGGAGGCGCGGGACGTCGAGCCAGGCCGAGCGGGTGGACACTGCCGGGGAGCGGGCAGGCTGCTTCATTGGCTTCGCCTCCGGGGCGCTACAGCCGGTGTCGAGAGGGCGACCGTGCTCAGCCCCTCCTTCGTCGGGCCTCCGCGCTCCCCCACTCTCGACTTCGCTCGAGCGGGGGGACCCCCACGCCCTCTCGACACCGGCGCGCCCCTGCGGCTCCGCACCGGTCAGCTCCCCTGGCCGGCTTGCTCGTAGGTGATCAGGGGGGTGTTCGGTTGGTCGGGGGTCGCCTCCAGGAGTGCGACGAGGCCGAGGGCGGCTCCTACGGCCAGTGCGGCGGCGGCCGCCACCGTGAGCGCTGCGGCGAGCAGTCTGGACATCTCGGGTCAGCCTTTCCGGACATTTCTAGACGCATCTGGACACATCTAGAGGTACTCGAAAGGTCGCCCTCACCCTTGCGCCGGCCCCGTCCGGCAAAGGTTCAGTCTTGACTTTCCATTGACACTCCGTCAAGGGTGCGCCTACGGTTCCCGGCGCAGACGGGTTCGCGCGCACTGTTCCCCCAGCACGTCCCAAGCCTTTGGAGTGCCAGGATGCGCCGTACTGCCTCACCGCTGTCACTGATCCTGCTCGGCCTCGGCACGTTCCTGCTGGTGCTGGCGCCTCTGCTGGCCTGGTACGTGGAGCCGCGGGCCGCCGTGAATCCGATCGACATCGACCAGACCGCCGTCTACAAGGGCACAGGTTCCGTCTTCGACGTGGAGCAGGTCGAGACCGTCCCCGACCAGGCCATCACCATCACCCAGCGCGTCCGCGGCGACGTCGCCGAGAGCGAACGCAGCGGACGGGCCGCCGTCTGGGACGTGACGACCACCGTCGACACGGACAAGTCCCTACCTGCGGCCGATCCGCACGACGCGCTGGACTTCGTACCGCACCGCTGGGTCAGCGACCGCCGGACCAACCGGCCGGTGCACTGCTGCGGCGAGACGCCGTACATCGAGGGCGAGGCGTATCTGAAGTTCCCCTTCGACGTGCAGAAACGCGACTACCAGTGGTGGGACAACACCGGCGGGCGCACGGTCACGCTGCGGTACCGGGACGAGAAGAAGATCAAGGGGTACGAGGGGTATCGGTTCACCGGAACCGTTCCGGCCATCAAGACCGGAACGCGACTCGTGCCCGGCGCCATCATCGACCAGCCCGAGCGCTCCCAGGTCTTCGCCGAGGAGTGGTACGCCAACCACGGCATCGAGCTGGTCGTCGACCAGGCCACCGGCCGGGTGCTCTACGCCCAGACCGGCCCGCGCCGGACGCTGCGCGCGCCGGGCGGGGACGAGGACGCGGCGGTGCTCCTGGACAGCCCGAAGATCGCGTTCACGGACGAGACACAGGAGTTCGCGGTCGAGCGGGCCAAGGAGGACAGCGGGCAACTGCGCCTCGTGGGGCGGACCCTGCCGGTGGGGGCGGCCGTGGCCGGATTCGTACTCGCGGCGGTGGGTGGCGTTCTGGTGATACGTGGGCGGAAAAGTCCGGAAAACACCGAGAAATCCGAACAATACCCACCGACCCTCACGATGTGATGTGGCGTCAGCTCCACAAAGCCCGGAAATTGTCACGCCGGTGAGTAGCAGCTTCGAACCACTGGGCGAAAACTGTCCACCCCCACAACTGAACACAGTGCGCCCACACCCTGTTCACAGGACAGTTCGCTCCATTCACAGAAGGAGTCCACGCCGTCACAGGCGCCCTCACAGGCGCCCTCACAGGCGCCCCAACAGGCGAAAACTACCCCACGCCCACATGCACACCCCCCACCCCATGTGCCACTCCCCCCACTGAGTTCCGCACCCTGAGACGAGTTGGAGCACCGATGCCCCAGCACGTGCCTTCCCGGCTGCGCGCCGCACTCCCCCGGGCGCCGCAGCACCCCCCGGCGCTCCCCCCACCTCCGCGCCGAATCGTCTTCCTCGCCCATCGGGACCTGGGCAATCCTGCCGCCGGCGGTTCCGAGCTCCTGGTCGACCGGCTCGCCGACGGACTGACCCGCCTGGGCCACCAGGTGACCCTGCTGTGCGGCGGCCCGGCCTCCTTCCGTGACTACCGGGTCGTGTCGGCGGGCGGTGAGTACGGCCATTTCCTGCGCGCCCGTTCCGCCTTCGCCCGGCAGGTCGGCGACTGCGATCTGCTGGTCGAGGTGTGCAACGGCATGCCGTACTTCGCGCCGATGTGGCATCGCGGGCCCACGATGTGCCTGGTCAACCATGTCCACACCGATCTCTGGAAGATGCGGTTCGGCGGCGGGCCACTGGCGCCGGCCGCCCGGATCGGACGAAGACTCGAACACTGGGCGCTGACCGGTGCGCAGCACCGGAGTCTGATGGTCGCCGTCTCCCCCTCCACGGCCCACGCCCTGCGCGCGATCGGCGTCGAACGGGACCGGATCCGTGTCGTCCACAACGGGGTCGAGGACCCCGGCCCACGCGCCGACCGCTCGCCCGAGCCGCTGTTCGTGGCGGTGGGGCGGCTCGTCGAGTACAAGCGGATCGATCTGCTGCTGCGGCTGTGGGAGCGGGTGCGGCCGGTGACGGGCGGGCGGCTGGTGATCGTCGGCGACGGGCCCGAACGCGCGCGGCTGGAGCAACTCGCCGGTGCGGGCGTGGAGTTCGCCGGGCATGTCAGCGAGGCCGAGAAACACCGGCTGCTGTGTGCGGCGTGGCTGCTCGTGCATCCCTCCGCGGTGGAGGGATGGGGGCTGGTCGTCACGGAGGCGGCGGCTCGGGAGACGCCGGCGATCGCCTTTGATGTGCCGGGGCTTCGTGACTCCGTCGTGGACGGGGAGACGGGGGTTCTCGCGCATGGGGAGTCCTCGTTCGCGGCCGCGTGGTGCACGCTTGCGCTCTCGGAGCATCGGCGGGAGCTGATGGGGAAGGCGGCGCGGGACCGGGCGGCGCGGTATCGCTGGGATCGGACGGTGCGGCAGTTCCGGGCGGTTGCCGCGGAGGCGGTGCGGGGTTGGACGCCGTGACGCCTAAGCGCCGTGACGGTGAGGCCGGTTTGCGACTGCGGGTCGCGCGTGGCTGGTCGCGCAGTTCCCCGCGCCCCTTTGGGGGCGCCCCACTGGACCGGCGTTTGAAGGATCCGTCCCTTCGGCGGTCCCTCACCCTCTTCCGTGCGTTCTTGCATGAGCAGGACGATCCCGACGCCTGCTACTCGCTCCTCGCCCGGGATGCTGTCGATCAGGTCGAGGCCTACGACGGTCCCGTCACCGGGCGTACCGTCGTCGACGTCGGTGGCGGGAGCGGGCACTTCACCGAGGAGTTTCGGCGGCGTGGTGCGCACGCGTTTCTCTTCGAGCCCGATGTACGGGAGTTGGGGGAGAAGCCTCCCGACGCGGCCGTGATCGCGGACGGGTATCTGCTTCCCCTGTACGACTCAGTCGCCGACGTCGCTTTCTCGTCCAATGTGCTCGAGCATGTGGCCGATCCGCAGACGTTCCTGAGTGAGCTGGTGCGGGTGACCCGGCCCGGTGGGCTGATCTATGTGTCGTTCACCAACTGGCTGTCCCCGTGGGGCGGTCATGAGTGGGCGCCCTGGCACTACTTCGGTGCGGAGTGGGCCCGGGCCCGCTATCGGCGCCGTACCGGGAAGCCCGCGAAGCACACCCTCGGCGAGAACCTGTTCGCCGTGCACATCGGTCCGACCCTGCGGCAGGTGCGTGCCCGGGACGACGTCACCGTCGTCTCGGCGCGCTCCCGCTACTGGCCGTTCCTCGCGGAGACCGTCGTCAAGGCGCCGGGCATCCGTGAGGTGGCCACCTGGAATCTCCTCCTCGTCCTCCGGCGGTGTCCTCCATGACGACCACGGTCCAGGCTCCTCCTCCGGCAGCCGTCCCCACCACCACGACCGCGTCGGGCCCGCCGCACGGCCCCCGGTCGCGGCGCTGGCTGCTGGGGTTCTGGGCCGTGGTCTTCGTGCTGCTGCTCGCGGTGCAACCCGGGCGGCAGACCTTCGACACGAAGCTGGGCGTGACCGTCGACCCCGGTCAATTCCTCGCCGATCTGGGCCAGTTGTGGCACGACCGGGGTTCCTTCGGCGGGATCTCGGACCAGTACGTCGGTTACCTGTGGCCGATGCTGCCGTACTACTGGCTGTGCGATCTGGTGCGGTTGCCGGTGTGGCTGGCGGAACGGCTGTGGTTGTCGCTGATCGTGTCCGTCGCCTTCTGGGGCGCGCTGCGGCTGGCCGAGCGGCTGGGGATCGGCAGCGGCGGGTCCCGGCTGGTCGGGGCGGTGGCGTATGCGCTGTGGCCGACCTTCACGATCGTCGTCGGGTCCACGTCGGCGGCGGCTCTGCCCGGTGCGTTCCTGCCGTGGGTCCTGCTGCCGCTGACGAACGAGCGGTACGCCGCACGGGTCGCCGCCCTCCGCTCGGCGCTGATCGTGCCGTTCATGGGCGGAGTCAACGCGGCGGCGACGCTGGCGTCCCTGCTGCCGGTGGGTCTCTACCTTCTGTCCCGCCCACCGGGACCACGGCAGCGCAAGCTGATCGCCTGGTGGGTGCCCGGCGTGATCCTGGCGACCGCCTGGTGGTGGATCCCGCTGCTGCTGCTCGGCTTCTACGGCGAGAACTTCCTTCCGTACGTGGAGACTTCGCAGACCACGACGGACACGATGGCGGCGACGGAGGCCCTGCGCGGCGCCGGGAACTGGGTCGCCTATCTGCACTTCGGTGAGGCCTGGCTGCCCGCCGGGTGGACCGTCGTGTCCTCGGTCGTCGTGATCGTCTGCTCGACGCTGGCCGCCGGACTCGGCCTCGCGGGACTGGCCCGGCGTGATCTGCCGGAGCGGCGCTGGCTGGTGCTGACCGTGCTGACGGTGGCGCTGATCGTGCTCGCCGGGTACGGCGGGGCCTTCGGAGCGCCCTTCCACGGGGTGGTGCAGGACTGGCTGAACGGCGGTCTGGCTCCCTTCCGCAACATCTACAAGTTCCTGCCGGGCCTCGCCCTCGCTCTCGTCCTGGGCCTGGCCCATCTGGTGGGCGTGGCCGCCGAGCAGCGCGGCGCCCGCCCGGTCCGGGGCCGTCGACTCGCGCCGCTGATCGCGGCGGTGCTGGTGCTGCCGGGGCTGATGTGGCCGTATCTCAACGGGTCGATCCTGAACCCGGGTTCCTTCCAGGAGATCCCCAAGTACTGGACGGCGACGGCGGATTGGCTGGAGGAGTACTCGCCGGACTCACGTGCCCTGGTGGTCCCGGCGACCGCGCACGGCATCTACACCTGGGGCTCGACGATCGACCAGCCGTTGGACGTGGTGGCCAAGTCACGCTGGGCGCAACGGGATTACGTCCCGATGGGCACGCCCGGTAACCGGCGCGCGATGGACGCCGTGGAGCAGGCGCTGATGTCGGGCGCTGAAGTCCCGGGGCTGGCGGACTACTTGAGCCGAGCTGGCATCCATTACGTCGTCGTCCGCAACGACCTCGATCCCGACCAGATCGGCCACGTACCGACCACGACGGTCAAGCGCACCCTGGAACAGTCCGGGTACGAGCGGGTGAAGGGCCTGGGCCCGGTCATGACGGGCGGCCGGATCGCCGAGGGCACCCCGCTGGAGATCGAGGGCATCTACCCGAGGCAGCGGGCAGTGGAGATCTACCAGCCGCCGGGGGACGAGGGTGTACCACGTCCCGGCCAGGCTTCGCTGCTGCCGGTGTCCGACACGGCCGTGGTCTCCGGCGGCCCGGAGGCGCTGCTGCCACTTGCTTCCGAACTCCGGGGCCGCGCAACGGTGTTGACCGGGGACAACCATCCCGGACTCGGCACGCCACCCGTGCAGGTGGTGGGCGACGGACTGCGTCG
Source organism: Streptomyces sp. NPDC050211 (assembly GCF_040656035.1). NCBI lineage: Bacteria > Bacillati > Actinomycetota > Actinomycetes > Kitasatosporales > Streptomycetaceae > Streptomyces > Streptomyces sp. NPDC050211. The sequence goes on along the minus strand of NZ_JBFALC010000054.1, from coordinate 26,420 downwards.
CGCGGACACACGGTTCGGGCTGGTCAACGCGAACACGTCGTACACGTACACCCGCGACGAACGCAACGCGCCGGACGCCGCCCAGGACGCCGGCGAGAAACCCCACCAGATCCTGCCGACCGAGGGCCTCGGCCATCAGACGGTCGCCGAACTGCGCGGCGCCCGCTCGGTCACGGCCTCCTCGTACGGCAACTGGCTCTTCCACCTCCCGCAGTACGACCCGGTGAACGCCTTCGACGGCAACCCGGACACCGCCTGGGCCGAGGGCTCGGCGGGCTCGGCGGACGGCCAGTGGCTGCGGATCGGGTTCAGCCAGGCGTACGACATGCCGTCGTCGTTCAGGGTGTCGCCGTTGCCGCAGGAGAGTGTGCGTTCGGCGGCGACACGCGTGCGGGTGGAGACGCAGAGGGGAGTGCGGACCAGCGTCCTGCGCCCGGACGGGACGGCGCAGAGCATCAAGGCGCCCGCGGGTGAGACGAGTTGGATGCGGCTGACGATCGTCGACTCGGTGGCGCGGCACACCGGTCTGACGGGTGCGGGCTTCTCCGAGATCTCGCTGCCTGACGTGCAGGTCACGCGCATGCTGCGCCTGCCGACGGACGCGCAGGATGCCGGTGCCGCCGCGGAGATCGTCTCGCTGCACCGCACGGCCGACCCGACCGGTCTCTCGGCGACGGGCACGGAGGCGGGCCTGCACCGCCGCTTCTCCACGGGCACGGCAGGGACGTACGAGGTGACGGCGAGCGCGGTGCCGGTGCCGGGCGCCGAACTCGACCGGCTGCTGTACGACGTCGCCCCCGACCAGCAGAACCGCATCGTCGCCACCGCCGACTCCACGGCACGGCTCGGCGCGGGCCTGGCGGCGCGCAACCTCACGGACGGCGACCTGACCACGGCCTGGATCGCGGGCGACCGCCCCACCATCCACCTCCGCTGGGACGGCGATCAGCCCGTCGGCGAACTGGTCCTGGCCCCCGCGGGCGGCCTCTCCACCCGCCCCACCGAGGTACAGATCAGCTCCCCGGACGGAGCGGCCGTCGCGGGCGTCGACGAGAACGGCTGGGTCCGCTTCCCGCCGATCACCACGGACCGCCTCGACATCACCGTCACGGCGACGGCCCCGCTGACCCTCCACAACCCGGTCGTCGACGAGGACCTGCGACTGCCGGTGGGCCTGACGGAGGCATACGTCCCGGCGCTCGACCGCTACCGCACGCCCCAGCCGGCGGCCACGCGGGCCTTCTCCCTGCCGTGCGGGCAAGGGCCGGTGATGGCGGTCGACGGGGAGCTGTACGAGACGAGTGTGCGGGGGACGGTACGGGACCTGACGGAACGGCGGCCTGTACAGGTGAGCCTCTGTCAGGAGGGACGTGCGGACGCCGAGTTGGACCTGACCTCCGGCCCGCACCGGGTCGAGGGCGGGGACGCCGGGCCGCTCGCGCTCACCGATGTCACCCTGACGCGCGGCGGGGAACTCGCCGAGCCCACGTCCGCGGACCGCAACCTCCAGATACGTGACTGGCTCGGCGACCAGCGCCAGGTGACCGTCGGGTCGGGCGCGGCCACGTACCTGACGACGTACGAGAACTACAACGACGGCTGGAAAGCCACCCTGAACGGGGATGAGTTGTCCCCGGTCCGCCTCGACGGCTGGCAGCAGGGCTGGCGGATCCCGGCCGGGGCGGGCGGCACGGTCAAGCTGTCGTACGAACCCGCGACGACGTACGACGCCGCGCTGATCGGCGGGGGTGTCGCGGTGGCGGCCCTGGTGGGACTTGTCCTCTGGCGCCGGCGCTCCCCGAACCCCGACGACCCGCAGCCGGTGCCCCCGCCGCCGGGCCTGTGGCTCGGGACGGTGGCGCTGATGCTGGTGGGCGCGGTGATCGCCGGGTGGTTCGCCCTGCTGGTACCGGCGTTGGCGCTCCTGGCCTACCGACGGCACGCACTGCTCGTACCGATCGCGTTCGTCGCGCTCGCGGGGGCGGGGATCGCTGCGGCGGGGGCCGGGGAGCCGGCGGGCGCGGAGGAGGGGGCCTTCGGTCCGGCGGCTCAACTCCTGGCGCTGATCGGGTTGTTCGCGGGGTTGGTGAGCGTGCGGGAGCGGGACTCGACGGCGGTGCCGCCACCGGTCGCGGGGCCGCCTCCCAGCTCGGAAGCCCCGACGCAGCAGTTGCCGCAACGGGAGCGGGGCGCGAGCCCTCTCGGTGCCGAGCCCCCGCCGCCCGCCCGCCCGGACGCCGGCCCGACCGTCTCGGCGCGGGGCCCCGGCGGCCCGCCGCCCGATCCGCCCACCGTGCGCTTCACGTTCCGCAAACCGAGGCTCCGGGCGACACCCCAGGCCAACCTGAGGGGGGACCGCGCATGACGACGCTGGAGCACCGCGCCGAAGGCCCCGTACGGCCTCCCGAGCGCATCCCGTTCCCCGTGGTGGACGAGATCGCCCGCCACTGCCTCCAGGAGGAGGAACCCGAAACAGTCCACATCGAGGTCCACCTCCCGGGCCACCTCGACCGCGACCGCCTACGCTCCGCCTTCAACGAGGCCCTCCGCCGCCATCCCCGCATCCTCATGCGGGAAGCGGCGGGGCGGTGGTACCGACGCCGGTACGAGTGGGAACTGACGGCGGACCCGGACGTGGAGGTCGTGACTTTCCTGCCACCGAGCCCGGATGCCCTGCGAGGCGCGCGGACGCGTGCGCTGGTGGAGGCACCGCCGCTGACGGCTTCGCCGCCGATACGGCTGGAGGTGGTGGAGGGGGCGGGGCCGGTGGAGGGGAGCGAGGCGATGGATGCGGTGGGGGAGCCGACTGCGGCTGCGGGCAGCGGTGTGGGCCGGGGTGACGCCCACGCAACGGCTGCTGACGCTGCTGCACCCGCCGCCGCTGCCGATACTGATACTGCCCCCGCCGCCGCTGCGGGCAGTCGTGCCGCTGGGGCGGCACGGGTGGGCGCAGCGGCACCCGGCCAGCGCCGGCCAGCGCCCCCACCCCCCGGCAGCAACGCCGGTCACAGCAAAGGCACCGGCACCGTCCTCTTCCTCACCATCAACCACACCGCCCTCGACGGCCCCGCCTGCCTCCGCGTCCTCGCCACCGCCGCAGAGCTGTACAGCGGCCGGGACAACTCCCCCGCAGCCTCCCCCACCCGCCCGACGCAACCCCCACCCCACCCCGAAGAGACCCCCTCCAACTGGTCACCCCCCGCCCGAGTAGCCCCCGGCACCCCCGAACCCTCCCCCGGCAACGGCATGCTCGTCACCGAACTCCCCCTCCCCCACCGCCCCAAAGGCTCCCCCTACACGGTGAACGACCAGCTCATGGTCACCACAGCCCTGATGATCAGCCACTGGAACAGAGAACACGGCGAACACCCCCGCCCCCTCCGCATCACGATGCCCGTGGACGACCGCCCAAGAGACACGACGATGCCGATAGGCAACGGCACCCGCCTGGTAGAAGTCCCCTTCACGCCGACCGAGTTGAACCCGACGGACATGCCCGCACTCCTCAGCCGTACGGCACTCCGCACCCGCGCCCTCAAGTCCCTCCCCCGCCCCCAACTCGGCCACGGAGCCACCCTCCTCACCACCCCGGTCACCCCCGTGTCCTGGCGAGCCGCCCTCACCAGAACCCTCCGCCGAGCAGCCGCCCCCTGGACCTCGACGACGCTCCTCAGCAACATCGGCCGCATCCCGTACCCCCTGGACTTCGGCGAGGAGGCAGGCCGCGCGCACGCCGTCTGGTTCTCGGCACCCGCGAGAATGCCCCGCGGCCTCACCGTCACCACCGCCTCCACCGCCGGCCGCCTGCACCTGGCCCTGCGCTGGTCCCGCGCCCTGCTCAGCCACGGCGACGGCGCGCACCTGCGTGACCTGTTCGAGCACTATCTGCACACCACGGAGGTGGCCCCATGACGACCACCACCCCACCCCGCACGGAACTGCGCGACTTCTACGAGAACCCGGCGGTCCCCGTAGCCTCCGGCACCCCCCGCACCCTCCGCCAGGCCCGCCTCCTGGCCACCGCCCTAGGCCCGTCAACCGGCCCGTCCGGCCACACCCGCACGATCCTCGACATCGGCTGCGGCGACGGCACGGCGGCAGCCACCACCGCACCGCTCCTCCCCGGCCACCGCATCATCGGCGTCGACTGGTCCCAGGACGCCCTGAAACGCGCGCACACCAGAATCCCGTACACCCTCCGCGCGGAACTCAACTCCCTTCCCTTCAGGGATGGTTCGGCGGATGCCGTGCTGTTCAGCGAAGTGATCGAGCACCTCGTAGACCCGGACGCGGCGCTGGACGAGATCCGCCGGGTGCTGCGCCCGGGCGGCCATCTGATGCTGTCCACCCCGAACCTGGCCGCCTGGTACAACCGCGCCCTGCTCCTCGCGGGCGTGCAGCCCGTCTTCTCGGAGGTCAGCCTGCGCGCGATCCACGGCCGGCCGGGACGGGAAGTCGTAGGACATCTGAGGCTCTACACGGCCCGCGCCCTCCGCGAGTACGTCACCGCGGCAGGCTTCGAAGTCGTACGACTCAAAGGGGCGCCCTTCCACGGCGTACCGCGCCCTCTGCGCCCGCTCGACCGCCTCGCCTGCTCCAGAGCCCCACTCGCCTCGATCCTCCTCCTGCACGCGCGAAGGACGTAGCCGATGTGGTGGGGAGTGGCCGCGGCCCTGTTGGCGAACGTCCTCTACAGCACCGGTTTCGTCCTGGAGAAACGGGCGCTCGCGGCCCTGCCCCAGGTGACCGTGCGCGAACCGGCGAAGCTGCTGAGGCTGGTCCTGGGCAGCCCGCTGTGGATAGGCGGATCGCTGTCGTTGGCCGCCGGCTTCGCCGCACAGCTGGTCGTCTACCGCACGCTCCCGATCGCCGCCGCGCAGGGCATCTTCGTCTCCGGCCTGGTCCTGCTGGTGCTGCTGTCGGCCCGGCTGCTCGGCGAGGAGACCACCGGCCGCGAGCGGTACGCCCTCGGCGCGATCCTCGCCGCGCTGCTGATGGTCGTACTGTCGCTGCGGGAGGACTCGGACACCGTGGGCAGCGAGGCACCATACCCCCTGATCCTCCTCGTCTGCGTGCCCTCACTCGCCGCGGGCGTCTGGCTGTACGGCTCCGCCGAGCGCCGCGCCCGCCACCGGCACCGGCTGCCGACGACCGGCGTCGAATACGGCGTGGCGGTGGGCGTGTTGTACGGCGTCAGCTCGCTGGCCATCAAGGGCGTCTCGAACTACCTCACGGACCTCACGACAAGCGGAATCGGCGAGGCGCTGCTCGATGTCCTCCGCTCCCCGTATCCGTATCTCCTGCTGTTCACCGGCGCGTTCGGGCTGGTCATGTCGCAGGCGGCGCTGCAACGCTGCCGGGCCTCGCTGATCGTGCCGGTGTGTACGACGGTGACCTGCCTCTATACGGCGGTGCTCGGCACGCTGTCGTTCGGCGAGGCGCTGCCGCAGGAGCCGCTGCGGCTGGCGCTGCGGCTCGCGGGCACGGCGCTGGCGATCACCGTACTGCTGACCATGCCCAAGCACGACCGGCAGGCTGCCGCCCAACCCTCCCTCGGTGCCAAGGAGTTGACACCACCGTGAAACCCGACGACCCCCTGCTCCAGATCCTGGCGTGTCCGCTCGACAAGGGCCCGCTGCACCTAGTCACGGCCGAGACGGACGAGACGGACGAAACAGACACGTCCGGCAAGGAGGAGCTGCTGTACAACCCGCGCCTTCGCCGCCGTTACCCGATCGTCGACGGCATTCCGCAGCTGCTGCCCTCGTCCGGGGAGCAGGTCACGGACGACGAACACGAGGAACTCCTCAAACGCATCGAACTCCTCAAGCGGACGGCCCCATGACGACCACGGCCCCCAGAACCCTTGCCGCCCGTGTGGCACCCCTGCTCCCGACCCGCCTGGTCGCGGCAGCCGCCCGGGCCGTCTACCCCCGCTTCGAACCGGAGCTGGCCCGGCTCGGCGAGCTGTGCCCGCCGGACTGCGGCACGGCGGTGGACATCGGCGGCTGGTACGGCCCCTGGACGCGCCGCCTGGCAAGGCGTGCCCGCGAGGTCGTCACCATAGAACCGGTCCCCCACCTGGCACGCCTCCTCGCCGGCACGGCCCCACCGAACGTCCGCGTGATCCGCGCCGCCGCCTCCGACCGCCCCGGCATGGCCCGCCTCTGGCTCCCGGCGGACGACCCGGGCGACAGGGGCGTGTCCTCCCTGGTCCGCCGCGACATCCACAGCCGTGCACTGGACGTCGGATGCGTAGCCCTGGACGACTTGGGGCTCCGGAACGTCGACTTCATCAAGATCGACGTGGACGGCGGCGAACTGGCGGTGCTGCGCGGGTCGACGGGCATCCTCTCCCGCGACCGCCCGGCCCTCTTCGTCGAACTGGAGTCCCGCATCCAGCCGATAGCCCGCGTAGTCACCTACCTCTCCCTCCTCCGCTACGACGGCTGGGTCCTGCCCGGCGACACCTGGGTCCCCCTCGCCTCCTTCCCCCTGGAGGCCCATCAGGCGGAGGCCGCCCACGTCGTCACCCAGGGCCTGCTCCCCCGCGTCCTCCCCTTCCGCCACCGCCCCCGCTACGTCAACTCCGTCCTCTTCCTCCCGGACGGCCGCCGTCCGGGAGGAAGAGTGGTGAGCGACGAGATGAGCGACGAGGTGAGCGACGATGGGGAGCATGCCGTCCGCAACGCGCCCCCAAGGCCCCTTCACCCCCCTCGACTTCCAGCTGGTCCTGCTGCGCCGCATGGCCGACCACAATCCGGACCTGGTGGCGGACGCACGCACTGAACTGGGCGCCTCCATCGCGGACATGCGCGAGGCGAACAAGCGCTGGCAAGCAATGCTCCACTCACCGCGCGCCCGAGCGGCAGCGTCCCGCTACCGCTCGATCCTGGGCGCCCCCGAGTCGGCGGTGATGCGCACTATCGGCGACCTGAAGTGCGAGGCCTTGCAGTGGCCGCTCCCCCTCTGGTCCGACCTGCGCTTCGAAGTCCTCCTCGCCCCGAACGGCACGGTGTGGAACGAGTGGCTGGTCCGCGCGCCGGGTACCGAGGGCCCGACCCTCCGCACCCTGGACGACCTCACCCCCTGGTCCTGCACGGTCGACGAGGCGGCCCGCGCATTCGCCCCGGCCCGTCCACTGGAGGGTTCGGCCCCGACTCGGTGGGGGCTGGCGTTCAGGGCGCCGGATGGGGAGGGGAGGGCGCGGGAGGTGGCCGCGGAGTTCACGTGGGGGTTGTTGCAGCGGGTGGCGGTCGCCGACTGAACGAACCTGACGGAGCCCCGAACCCGTTGTCAAGCCAGGCAGCGGAAAGACAGCCAATCCCCAGAAACACCCCATATCGCAGCCGGTGATCCGCCACGATGCCCCCATGAACGAACACGGATTCCTGGAGAGCACCAAGCAGTTCGCCCTCTACCTGTCCGAGCTCCAGAACAGCCTCGACCCCGAGTCGTACGACCTGCTGCTGCGCATCCTCAAGGGCACCAACGACGCGCTGGTCCACCGCAACACCGACATCGACATCGCCCTCTCCCCACGCGAACAGGAACTGTTCACCCCCGAGTTCGGCAAACAGCTCCAACAACTCCTCACCCTCCTGGGCCCACTCGGCACGCAGACGTTCGTCGACGTCGAACCCTTTCCGGGCAAAGATTCCGAGCAGAGCGACAGCGAGCGGGAACAACTCCGCCGTGAGGTAGAGGCGATCGCCAAGGCCAGCGGCCTCGAACCGTAGCCACGCGGCTTCTGCTGGATCACCGAGGCTTGGTGCCCTTGATTGCCAGCACGGCCGGTGTGGGGGCTCCGCTTTCGGCGAACCGGTCGAGTGTCAGGCCGGCGTCGAGGAACGCGTGCAGCAGTTCAGGGAGTGGCCAATGGGTGGCACCGACCTTGTCGCGCACCCCCTTGTCCGTCCAGGACGCCTTGGTCCAGCGGCCGTCGAGATAGCCCGGGCGGATGACAACTGCCTCAAGGTCGCCGCGATCTGCGAATCCACCGGAGAAGCAGGGATGGACACCGATGTGCACGAACACTCCACCCGGACGCAGAACCCGAACGGCCTCACGCAGCACCTCCGGATAACGGGGCATATCCGTGTGCACCATCACCGCGACAGCCGCCGGCAGAAAACCATCACGGACCGGCAATCGCCCGGCGTCAGCTTGCACGACCGGCAGCCGCTCACACGCATAGCGCAGCATCCCGCCGGACAGGTCAACGCCGACCGGGGTCCAGCCCAGCGCACGGAGACGGTCCGCGTGGATGCCGGTGCCACACCCGATCTCCAGGCAGGTGCCGCTGCCTTCCCCCAGAAGATCGTTCAGGAGAACGTCCAGGCTCAGGGGATGCCCATCTCCCGTTCCGGCACGCGGGCGGTTGAGGAACTCGGTCTCGTACCAGTCAGCGATCTCGTCGTATGACGCCGTCGATGCCACCAATCACCCCTCCTGCCCAGGGCAGTCGTTCCTCCAAGGCTGCCCAAGAGAGCCGACTCTGCCCCGTATTCCGCCCGAGGCAGAACCGGTCGATCCACCGCGATTCCCCGTTGTCCCCGCTCGATCTGGTGCCGCCATTGCCACCAAGCGTTTTCCCAACACGCCCTATCGGCGCTTTCCGCACACCGCGCGCTCGACCATCCCGTACGTCGCCTTCTCCTGCTCCGCCGACCGCTCCTGATCACCGAAGCGCGTGGTGAACACGGCCGCCGCGGCCGAGACGTCGCCGTCCGGGGTGACGGCGGCCTCGGAGACCGTGCCGAAGGACGTGCCGCCGTGGTACCAGACGCCGGTGTCGCAGCCGTCGACGGGGCGCCAGGCGATGCCGAGCCCGTAGCGGGCCTTGGCGCCGCCGGCGAAGTCGGGGGCGGGCACCGTGGTGCGCATCTGCGCCAGCTGCTTCGGCGGCAGCAACGTGCCGTCCATCAGGGCACGGAGGAACGTGTTCATGTCGGTGGTCGTGCTGACGATGCCGCCGTCCGCGCCGCCGTCGACCTGGAGCGTGGTGTCGGTGAGGTCGTCGCGGCCGGGGAACTGGAGGTAGGCGGTGGCGGTGGGCTGAGGGACGTAGGCGGAGGTGCCCAGCGTCAGGGTGTGGTGCAGGCCGAGCGGCTCGATGATCCGCTCGTGGATCTCCTGCTCCCAGGGATGTCCGGTGGCCCGCTCGATGATCATGCCGATCAGGACGTAGTTGGTGTTGGAGTAGGCCCACCGGGTCTCGGAGCCGGGATCCTCCGCGTCCGGCAGCCAGCCCGGAGCGCGTGTCATGGCCAATGCGACCTGCTCTGCGGGCGTGCGCGCCGTGAAGCGCTGCGCGCGATAGTTCTCGGGCGTCAGTTCCTTGGGATCGCTGAACAGGATGTCCGTGTAGTTGGGCAGGCCGCTGGTGTGCTGGAGGAGGTTGCGGATGGTGACCCGGCTGCCGTCGTTGCCGTGGCCGGTCACCACCCCTGGCAGCCACTTCTCCACGGTGTCGTCGAGAGCCAACTCGCCCTCGGCCACCAACTGAAGCGCGGCCACGGCCACGAAGGTCTTGGTGTCGCTGCCGATCCGGTAGTACGCGTCGAACGGGACCCGCCCGCCCCGCTCCAGATCCCGGACACCCGCCCTCGCCTCGCGATTACGCCCGCCGGCGTCCCGCGCCTGCACGACCAGACCGGAGGCGCCCGTACCCACCACCGCATCCGCGTCCCGCTGCAACCGCGTACCCCTCGCCGAGTCGCTTTCATCGCCCTGCGCCCAAGCTCCCGAGCCGAGCACGGTGGCCCCTACGACCGCCGCACCGACACCGGCCGCGACCAGCGCCACCCTCGGCCGGACGAGCCGGCCCCACTGCTTCCGCATCGTCGTCAACACGGATCAGACGCTACGGACCGGCCCACCGCGGGCCCATCCGGCAGCCCGGCCCCTCGAAGCTGGGGGTAACCCCACCTGTGCCCCACTCGGCCATGCGATCGAAGCGTTGGCATGCCCGTACGCCCGTATGGGTTATCGTGCCTCGTCGACCCCGACTGTTCACGAACGGGAAGCGGAGAAGGTGACGATCTCGGTGTCCGATCTTGGGCGACTCGTCGCCGGCCGTTACCAGTTGGTGGAGCGGGTGGGCAGTGGCGGCATGGGCACCGTGTGGCGCGCGGAGGACAAGCTGCTCGGCCGCCATGTCGCCGTGAAGAAGCTGCACATCCCGCCGCACCTGCACGACGACGAGGTCCGCACGCTCCACGAGCGCACCCGCCGCGAGGCCCGTAGCGCCGCCCGGATCGCGCACCCCAATGTGATCGTGGTGCATGACGTCGTCGATGACGAGGGTCTGCCGTGCATCGTCATGGAGTACATACCTTCGGCGACGCTGAGTGACGTGCTGAAGGAGCGGGGTGCGCTGCCTCCCGAGGAAGCGGCCCGGATCGGGCTGGCCATGGCCGCCGCCCTGCGCGCCGCCCACGACGCCGGGGTCCTGCACCGGGACGTCAAACCGGCCAACGTTCTGCTCGGTGACGGCGGGCGGATCGTCCTCACCGACTTCGGGATCGCCATGGAGTCGGGAACGTCCTCCCTGACCAAGCCCGGCGAGCTGATCGGCTCCATCCGCTATCTGTCGCCCGAACGCCTCCGGGGCGCCGAGCCCGGTCCCGCCAGTGACCTGTGGGCCCTGGGGGCGACGCTGTACCAGGCGGTCGAGGGACGGCACCCGTTCGCCCGCGACACCCCGATCGAGACCGCGTACGCCATCGCGACGGATCCGTACGAGCCCCCGCGCAACGCCGGGAACCTGGCCCCGGTCATCGAGGGTCTGCTCGTCAAGGAATCCGGGCAGCGCATGGACGTGCACGAGGTCGAACGCCGACTGGGTGATGTGACCGCCGCACGCACCGCTCGCCTCGATCCGCCCACACGGTCGGAACGGACCGAAGCCGCCCCCGCGCCTCCCGCGAGGAAGGGCAGCGGCAACCGCCGCCGTACGGTGGTGCGGTCGATCGTGGCAGTGACCCTCGTCGCCGCTTTGGCGGGCGGCGGCGCACTGTGGTGGCTCAAGGGCCCTGCTGATGAGCCGAGTTCACACGCGTCCGGGTCCGGCGCCTCCGCCTCTCCCAGTCCCAGCGCCACCCTGCCGCCGCCGGTGCCCGACGGATATCAGCTCCAGAAAGCGGGCAGCGGCTTCTCCGTACCCGTACCGGACGGCTGGACCCGTAAGACGCTGGACGGCGGCGAAGTCGCCTTCATCGACCCGTCCGGCCTGGTCGGGCTCAGGGTCAACGCCATCGAGTTCGCGGGCACCGATCCGCTACGGCACTGGCGCGAGACGGAAGAGGAACAGACCGCTCGCGACAACCCCGGCTATGAACGCGTGCGGATGGCCGAGACGACCTTCCGCGGACGGCCCGCCGGGTACTGGGAGTTCACCTTCGAGGGCAGGGCACGGCAGTACCGAGCGGCAGAGCTGGCGTTCTCCAGCACCGACGGCACCCAGTACGTGGTCTACCTCTCCGCGCCGAACGCGCAATGGCACAAGTACCGGCAGGTCTTCGACACCGCCGCCAACGGAGTCCGCGTGAGCGAGACCGGCTAGCGAGACCGGCTGAGGAAAACGTCCCACCGTCAACCTCCCCAGTTTGGGCATGAACACGACATAGAAGCGTTACGCCGCTGAAGGGGCGGTGTCACAGCGGTCGTCGAAGCTAAGAGGGACACACCACCAACCACACACACCACATCAAGGTCCTCCCCCCACAATCCGAACAGGATGGGACCCCATACATGCACACCCAACTGAGGCGCGCACCCGCGCCCCGGGACGCTCTGGCCTGCCCTCCTCCGGAGACCGCCGGACGTGTCCTCACCGTCGGCACCCCGGGCCCGAGGCGCGAACGGCTCACCCGGACGCTCGAGTCGACCGGCTACGAGGTCGTCCACGCCCTTCCCGGTGAGGTGAACCGGCAGGTGCGCCAAGCCCCGCCGGACGCGATCGTCGCGCTCGACGAGCATGCGCGCGGCGTCGACGTCGTCCGCGAGATCCGTACCGCCCCCGAAGGCCAGACGGTCCCGCTGCTCATGGTCACCGACGACCGCGAACCGGCCGCCGTCGCCGACCTGTTGACCCACGGCGCCGACGACTGCGTACCGGACGCATCCGACCCCGTGGAACTCTCCGCGCGCATCACCGCCAAGCTCAACCGCGTGCCGGTCCCCGTCGAGCGGCTGGCCCTGGACCCGCGGACGGGCCTGTACTCCGCGCCCCACTTCCGCGCCGAACTCGACCGCGAACTGCGCCGCCCGGTCACCGGCCGTCGAAGCGGCGTGCTCGCCGTCGTCCAGGTCGCCGAAATGGCCACGCTGGAGGAACGGTTCGGACCGCGGGTCCGGCACGAGGTGGCCGAGCGGCTCGCGCAGGTCGTCGAGCGGCTCGGCGGCGGCTGCGACCGGCTGGGCCGGGACGAGGACGGGCGGCTGCTCGTGCTGATGCCGGGCCTCGACGAGGAGACGGCCCGGCGCAGGCTGCACCAGTTCGCGACCAGCGCCGCGGGCACCCGGTTCGTCGTCGCCGACGAGAACGTACGACTGACCCCGGCCGTCGGCTGGGTCCAACTCGCCGACCAGACAGGCGAAGCCGCCCACGTCACCGCCCAGGCCGTCGCCGCCGGCGCCGAGGCACTGCGCCACCGGGACCTGCGGCCCGTCCGCTACGAACCGTGGATGCGGGCCAGCACCCCGCACCGCCGCGCACGCCGCCCTCGTATACGTCCGTTACTGCTGGCGACGTCCCCGCTGCTGGCCCTGTTGCTCGGCATCGGCGCCCCCTTCCTGCTCTACGAGCAGACGTACGACGCGCTCGGCTGGGACCTCGCCGGAACCGTGTACTGGGTGGTGGTCGCCGGGCTGCTGCTGTCGGCGGCGCTGATCATCCTGGAGTGCCTCTTCTCGCTCGACGCACCCGCGCGGCCCGCCGAACCCGCGCAGCCGTACCCGCCCGCGAGCGCCGTCATCGCCGCGTATCTGCCGAACGAGGCGGCGACGATCGTAGACACCGTCGAGTCGTTCCTGAGCCTCGACTACCCGAACGACCTCGAGATCGTCCTCGCCTACAACACCCCGCACCCGCTCCCCGTCGAGGACACCCTGCGCGCCGTCGCCGCCCGCGACCCGCGCCTGGTCCTGCTCCAGGTACCGGGCAGCACCTCCAAAGCGCAGAACATCAACGCGGCCGTGACGCAGGTGCGCGGCGAGTTCGTCGGGATCTTCGACGCGGACCACCACCCGGCGCCGGATGCCTTCCGCCATGCCTGGGACTGGCTCTCGAACGGTCACGACGTCGTCCAGGGCCACTGCGTGATCCGCAACGGCGACGGCTCCTGGGTGGCGCGACAGGTGGCCGCCGAGTTCGAGGCGATCTACGCGGTCAGCCACCCCGGCCGGGCCCGGATGTACGGCTTCGGCATCTTCGGCGGCTCCAACGGCTTCTGGCGCACGGACATCCTCGCCCGCACGCGGATGCACGGCTCGATGCTGACCGAGGACATCGACTCGACGCTACGCGCGTTGACGCAGGGCGCGCGGATCGCCGTAGATCGGACCCTGATTTCCCGGGAGTTGGCGCCGACGACGCTGCGGCCGCTGTGGAACCAGCGCTCGCGGTGGGCGCAGGGCTGGCTCCAGGTGTCGCTGCGGCATCTCGCGCGGGCGCTGCGCTCGGACGCCTTCACCGCCCGCCAGAAAGCAGGCCTGTTCGTGCTGCTCGGCTGGCGCGAGGTACAGCCCTGGCTGACCCTCCAGATCCCCGCGATCCTGCTGCACTCCGTGTGGCGCGCGGGCGGCGTGGACCGGATCGACTGGGCGGTGCCGACCTGCCTGCTCGCCGCCGCGTTCACCGTGTCGGCGGGCGCGGTGCAGGCGGCGTTCGCGTGGCGGCTGGCGGTCCCCGAACTCCACCGCCGACGCGGCTGGTTCTGGCGGTACCTGCTGGTCTCGACCGTCTTCTACACCCACTTCAAGAACATGGTGGCCCGCCAGTCGCACCTCAAGGAGCTGCTGGGCGACCGCCGTTGGCGGGTCACACCGCGCGCGGTGGCGAAGGCGGTGGCCCGATGACGCTGACGACCGCACCACCTGCTGAGGCGCGCCCCACTCGCAAACGCACCCGGACCCGGACCCAGGAACTCCAGGGAGTCCGCGGCCTCGCCGCCCTCAGCACGGTCGCCTTCCACGTCTGGCAGCAGTACTACGTGTACGACGCGACAGGCAGCCATCCGCCGGTCGACAACCCGTACCTGGCCGCCCTGCTGTCCCTCGAGGTCATCGACCTCTTCTTCGTGATGTCCGCGTACCTGCTCACACTCCCGTACGCACGCGCCGCGATCGACGCCGAGGGCACCGTCCGCACAGGCCAGGACTTCCTGTTCCGGCGGGCGATCCGGATCCTGCCGGTGTACGTGACGGCGGTCCTGGTCGTCTGGGCGAGCCGCAACCCGACCCTGCCCGGCGACTGGCGCGACCTGCTCGAACACCTCACGTTCACGCACATCTTCGACCGCGAGCGGATCTTCTACACCCTGGGCCCCACCTGGTCCCTCTCCCTGGAGATCAGCTTCTACCTGGTCCTGATAGCCGTAGGCCCGCTCACGATCCGCGCCTGCCGCCGCCTGCCCACCCGCCGAGCTCGCATCACGGCCTGCGCGGCCGGCTGCGCGGCCCTCTACACCCTCCCGCTCGCCTGGATCACCCTCGCCCACTACACCCTCGGCATCCCGCACACCGACTGGCCCGTCTACTTCGGCCCCCAGGCCCGCTTCGGCGGCTTCGCTGCAGGGATGGGCCTGGCGGTGCTGCTGGTCGCGTTGAATGACCGAGGCCGACTGGGCACGCGTACGGCGACGGCACTGGCGGCGACCGCGGCGACGGCCCTGTACGCCCTGTCGTACACCGCCCACACCACAGGCCCCGAGGGCTTCTGGCGCACGTACTACCACCCGCTGGCGGCGGTGCTCTGGTTCGCCTTGTTGTACGCGATCCTCCACAACAGCGTGCAACCGCGCTGGCAGGGCGCCCTACGCGCCCGCTGGCTCACCGCCGTCGGCCTGATCAGCTACAGCCTCTACATCTGGCACGAGCCGGTCATGCTCTTCCTCTACGACACCGGCCTGCTCCCCTCTGAGGGGTCCCGTTCCGGCTTCGCCCTGGCCGTCGCGCTTGTCACGGCAGCGGCGGTGCTGGCCGCGACGGTGAGCTACTGGGCGGTGGAGTACCCGGGCAGCCTGCTGGCCCGGGCGAGGGACCGGCGCGGACGCCCCCGGGACTTCTACTCGTCCTCGCCCTGACCCGGCACCTGCTCCCCGGCCCGGACGACGTCAGCGACCACACAGCTGACGTTGTCCGGGCCGCCGGCGTCGTTGGCGGCGTCGACCAGTTCCCGTACCGCGGTGTCCGAGTCCGGGACGGAGAGAAGGAGGTGCCGAATGCGGTCCTCGGGGACGACGCCGTACAGCCCGTCCGAGCAGAGGAGGTAGCGGTCACCGGCGCGGCTCTCGTGCAGACGCAGGTCAGGGACAGCGGGCGGGTCGCTCCCCAGGGATTTGAGCAGGAGCATCCGCTGCGGATGGGACCCGGCCTCCTCCGGCGTCAACCGGCCCTCGTCGATCATCGACTGGACGACGGTGTGATCGTGGGTGATCCGGAAGAGGCCGCCGTCCCGCAGCAGATACGCGCGGCTGTCGCCGATGTGAACGAGGGCCAGTTGGGAACCCGTCCACAGCACGGCGGTGAGGGTGGTCCCGGCCTCCTCGCCATCGGCCGCAACATCCCGAACGGCCTCGGTCGCGCCCTGCACGGCATCCTCCAGCAGACCGAGGACACCACCGGCCGGCACCTCCTCCCCGTCCAAGAACTTCAACGCCTGTACGGCGGCACTGCTCGCGGGCGCACCCGCCGCCCCGTACCCGTCGGCCACGGCGAGCAGCCGCGCGCCCGCGTACGCGGTGTCCTGGTTGGCGGGGCGTACCCGTCCGATGTCCGAGTGGGCGGAGTAACGCAGTTCCAGCATGATGGGGACCTTTCCTGCCATACCCGACATACCCGATCCCTTCGCTACGACGGACAGCTGATCGACGAGGAACGCGGCGAGGTCCCGCCGGACCGCTGTCTCGGCCTCCACACCGGCCCAGTAGGCACGGATCTCCCGAGCGGCGGCAGCGGACTCAAGACCACACACCGCACGAATCCGCGCCAACGGCATCCCCAGCCGCCGCAGCCACGCCACCAGCCGGGCCCGCTCCAACTGATGGGGCGCGTAATAGCGGTAGCCGGTGTCTGGGTCGACGTGGGCGGGCCGCAGTAGGTCCAGCTCGTCGTACAGACGCAGTGCTTTGGGCGTGAGCCGGGACGCCCTGGCGAAGGCGCCGATAGTCAGCAGATCTATCCGATCCATCCGTGAACTCCCCCTGTTCCGCCACCGATGCTGGGGCTTCCCCAAGGGTGAAGGTCAAATGGGTTGTCGCGGTTGCGGGCGCGACGGTTAGCCTGCGGGGACGCCGTACGAGAATGGAGTCCCGCCGTGCCCCGAGTCGCCCTGGTGACCTACGACCCCCGACCGGAGCCCAGCAAGGACGCCGACCTCCCCGTGCTCCTGCGGGCGCTGCGCGAGGCCGGGGTCGAGGCGGACGCGGTGTTCTGGGACGACCCCGACGCCGACTGGGCCGCGTACGACCTAGCCGTCATACGCTCCACCTGGGACTACAGCTGGCGGGTGGACGAATTCCTGGCGTGGACGCAGAAGTGCGCGACCCTGACACGGCTGGCGAATCCGGCCGAGGTCGTGCGGTGGAACGCGGACAAGCGGTACCTCGGGGATCTTGCGAGGGCGGGAGTGCCGGTCGTCTCGACCAGCTACATAGCGCCCGGGGAGTCGGTCAGCCTCCCCGACACCCACGAGTACGTCATCAAGCCCACCACCGGCGCAGGCTCCCGCTATGCCGCCCGCTACACCCCCGACGACCACGACACGGCCGTACGGCACCTCGCCCGCATGCACGACGAGGGCCTGACCGCGATGGTCCAGCCGTACATGCGCGGCATCGACGTCAGCGGCGAGCGCGCGTTGCAGTTCTTCGGCGGAGGGCTGCTGCACGCCAGCCACAAGCGGGCGGTACTGACACCCGGCACGGCATACGACGCACCCAAGGTGGCCCACCCGGACCTCACCCCCTGGACCCCGACCCCGCCCGAACTCGCCGTCGCCGAACGCGCGTTGGCCGCCATACCGGACGCGACAGACCTGCTCTACGCACGCGTGGACCTCGTGGACGGCCCCGACGGCGAACCCCGCGTGATGGAACTGGAACTGGTGGAGCCGAACCTGTTCCTTTTCCTGCATCCGGCGTCGGTGTCGCCGGTCAGTGACGCGATCCTGGCGGCGGCTGCTCGCTGACGGCGGCCGGTCGAGTGTGCCGGGACGTTCGCTCCCCTCGTGCGGGCGGTAGCCCCTAGGTCGTGTCCCCGACCTCTTTCCGGGACGTTCCCGATGGTGTGGGGATGGGACACCTTGGTCAACTTTTCTCATGAGCCGTCAACAGCCCTCTCGTGGACTCCCCATCGCCCTTGCCGTCGCAGCCGTCGCCCTGGGAACGCTCGCCGCCGCCACCGGCGCACCCGCTGGGCCAGCCCACCATGCTCCGCCCCGATTACCCTCGAGCGCCCAGACCGCGCACGCGAAGACCCAGGCCGTACTGAACGAGATCGTCGCGCAAGGCACCCCCGGCGTCATCGCCCGGGTACGAGACGCGCGCGGTGTGTGGGATGGCCGGGCCGGTGTCGGTGACCTGGTCGCCGAGCGGCCGAGGAGCACCAGCGAGAAGTTCCGTATCGCCAGTGTGACCAAGACCTTCACCGCCACGGTGCTGCTCGCGCTCGAAGCCGAGGGCAGGATTTCGCTGGACGACAGCGTGGAGGATTGGCTGCCCGGGGTGGTGCGCGGCAAGGGCTACCGGCCCGGGAACATCACCGTGCGGCACCTGCTCAACCACACGAGCGGCATCTTCGACTACAACATGGACGAGGGCTTCCGCACTCTGTACGCGGGGGACGAGTTCGACCGGAACCGCCACACCAGGTGGTCCCCGGAGGAGCTGGTGGACATCGCGCTCGCCCACCCGCCCAACTTCCAGCCGGAGCAGGGCAGCAGGCCCGGCAGGCCCGGCAGGTGGGACTATTCCGACACCAACTACGTCCTCGCCGGCATGGTCGTCGAGAAGGCCACCGGCGGCACCTACGCGCAGGCGGTCGAGCGTCTTGTCATCCGGCCGCTCGGCCTGCGCGGCACGAGTGTGCCGGGCACCTCGCCCCGACTGCCCGCACCACACGCGCGGCACTACTCCACGCTGTTCGAGGACGGGCCGGAGGCGAAAGTGCGCGACGTCACCGAGTTCAGCCCCACCGTCGCCTTCTCCGCCGGGCAGATGATCTCGACCGTCGGAGACGTGAACACCTTCCTGTCCAAGCTGCTGGCCGGTGAGCTGCTGCCGCCCGCCCAGCAGCGGCAGCTGCTCGACGCGGTCCACGTCGACGGGGACAAGGGACACGGTGGTCCACAGGACCGCTACGGCCTCGGCATACGGCACTTCAAGCTCAGGGAGGGCTGCTGGGCATGGGGCCACGGCGGCATGATCCCCGGCTCCGCGACCCGGACGCTCGCCTCGGCGGACGGCCGGCGCGTCATGACCACGAACCGCAATGGCGACTGGGGCGAGCAGCGACTGGAGGACGCGGCCGTCGAGACCGAGTTCTGCGAGCCCTGACAGCGCCTGTCCAACAGTGCAGGTGAACCCACCTCTATGAGATGGCCCGGGCCGACAGTCGTATCCCGGGTTGCCTGCCCCGCGACGTCTGCCCGCGCACCGCGGCCGCCTGGGATGCGCGCTTCCTGGGTGCCCACCACCGCCAGCGACCACGGTTCGGTCCTTTACGCCTTCGCCCTCGACGTCCATAACCTGCCAACCCCTGGCCGACTTCGGCCCCGACATAGAAGCGCACCGCTGGTAGAACACCAAGAACGAACACGAGCCCCTTCCCCACCGACATCCCCAGGCCCTGGGCTCCGGCTGTCTGCTGACCCAGGAAAGGACGAGGACGCCGTGACGACCACGCCCGGTACGCGAGCCGCCCTGAGAACCAGCTACCAGGCCGACCTCGCCGACGGAACGGCCCGCTTTCTGGAGCCGCGCCGCCCTGACTGCCCCTGGTGCGGCTCAACGACCCTTCAAGTGCACCTGACCAGCCCAGACTTCATTCAAGCCAAGCCCGGTTCGTTCACGCTGGAACGGTGCCGCGACTGCAGGCACATATTTCAGAACCCCCGACTGAACGCCTCCGGCCTTGAGTTCTACTACCGGGACCTCTACGACGGGCTCGGTGCCAAGAGTGTCGAGTTCGGATTCAGCTTGATGCGCAAGCTCTACCAGGGGCGTGCCCGCATGCTCCAGCCGTACACCACGCCCCGCGCCTGGCTGGATGTCGGCACCGGCTACGGGCACTTCTGCCACACCGCCAAGCAGATCTGGCCACAGACCACCTTCGCGGGCTTGGACCGCGGCGACGGAGTGCGAGAAGCCCAACGCCGTGGCTGGATCGACGACGCCCACCAAGGCTCGTTCCCCGACCTCGCCGACACCCTCACCCACCGCTACGACGTGGTGAGCATGCACCACTACCTCGAGCACACAGTCGACCCGATCGCTGAGATCCGCGCCGCCGCACGCGTCCTGCCCTCCGGCGGACACCTCCTCATCGAAGTGCCCGACCCTGAATGCGCCGGGGCCCGCCTCCTCGGCAAGTACTGGTCGCAGTGGGTGCAACCCCAGCACCTGCACATGTTCCCCGTCGGCAACCTCAAACAGGCCCTCGCCGCCAACGGCCTCTCGATCGTGGCAGTGGAGCACAGGCGAGCTGATCTTGGACTGGACTTTCTACTGGGCGCCAAAAGGCTTCTCTCCACCCTCGCCCAAGACCCACGCCGCCCCTGGACACCTCACCCACCCACCACAACCGACCACGCACGATGGGCCGCTGCGCTGCTCCTCGCCCTCCCGGCGCTGCCGGCCGGCTTCCTCCTCGACCTGACTGTCCGCCCGCTGCTGCCACGCCACAGCAACGCCTACCGCATCCTCGCTGCGAAGGCCCCTGCCCAGCCCACCGGCACCAGCGCCAACGGGAGCCCGCAGCCACCCAACTTGTGAGCGGGCCCGTCTGCATCGGGACCGGTGAGGGTGATCCTCATTCTCTATGGCCGTGTCCGGGCCGGGAGTTGCCCTCGTACTGTTTCCGCCATGGATCTCTACGAAGCCTTCCGGACGGCGGCGATCGAGCAGGGCGTCTCGTCCGCGGATGTCGACGCGTACCTGGTGGATGGACGCCCTTGCCTACGTCTGGGGCCCGGACCCGGACCGGTCGCCGGATGGGTGGGTGGACTGCCGGTGCTTCCCGACGGTGTGGCATGGCCGCGCGCCGACGGCAACGACCACGACGTCGAGGCCGAGCCCTTCCCGCTGGCTCTCACCATCGACTTGGCGGCCTTGCCCTGGGAGGGGTTACGGGAGGCACTGCCGTTCACGCTGCCGGCCACCGGTCTCCTGCAACTGTTCTACCTGTATTCCCAGGATCCGCGCAGTAAGCACAGCACCGGGGAGGAGGAAGCTCTCGGATTCGTTCGAGTGGTTCATGTTCCCGACCTGGGCCTGGCCGAGCAGCGTGCCGTTCCCGAATACGCTCATGCGGAGAAATGGCCGGTCCCGGTGCACGAGCGTGTCGAACTGCGGGCAGCACTGCGGATCGACATTCCGGGGTTCGACCCCGATTACGGCATAGAGCTGCCGGGACTGCCGGCGGACCACCCGCATGCCGCTGTCCTGAAGGACCTGACGCTGCGTTTTCTGCCGGTTGGTCCGTACTGGGAGGGCGTCCAGGTCGGCGGCCACGCGTGGGGGGAGCAATGGGACTGCGAAGACGCGATCGCCGAGGAGTTGGCCCCACCCGGGGAGGACAGTTCCAGCAAGGCCAGGGAGGAGCGTAAGCAGCAGGTGTATCGCGAGTGGCTGCCTCTGGCTCAATTCAGCGTGCAGGACGAGAAATACACCAATGCCCGGCTGATGATCCGCCGGGAGGACCTGGCGGCGGCCCGCTTCGACCGGGTGCGTTCTTATCAGGAGTTCACCGAATAAGGCGCCGGGCGCAGCCTGCGCGGCACGGCAAGAGACAATTCGATCTGGTGGACATCACTTCTCGGTGGTCACATAAGTGAATCGCTCCGGGTCTGCTCGCGGATGCCTCTAGCCGCCCAGCCACCGCACGTTCGCAGCACCGCCTCCGGCGTGCCCACCCGTTGAAAGTCCTCCAGAGATCCGGGAGACGATCTTCACGGTCCACGCCGAACTGCAGGGCCGGCCCCGAGTCGGGATGGCCACCCGCACCCGCCTGATCCATCAGCTCGAAGACGCCCGCGTCACGCCACTGCCGGAAGCGGTTGTGGACGGTCGACCCAGATCACACCCTCGAACTGCTGCCCGCAGCCACTCGGGGGCACACCAACACGGCCATCGCTCAGCAGTTGCACATCTCGCTGAGTGCGGTGGAGAAGAACCTCAACGCGATCTTCGACAAGCTGGAGCTGTCGCATACGACCGGTTACAGTCGGCGGATTCTGGCGGTGCTGAGGTATCTGGAGGCCTAGCCAACGCCGGTCACCCGCCTCCTCGCGGCTACGCCCCCTCCCCCGGGTCCCAGTCCAGCAGCCGTACCTTCGCGACCGTCCGGACGTGGCGGCGCATCGCCGCGGCGGCCGCTGCGGGGCGGCGGTCGGTGATCGCGTCGAGGATGGCCTCGTGCTGGGCGTAGGAACGGGTGGGGCGGCCGGGCTGGCGGAGGGACTCGGTGCGGCTCTCGGCGATCTGGTCGGAGATGGAGCGCATGAACTCGGCGAGGATGCTGCTGTGCGCGGCCGCCGTGACCGCTGCGTGGAACAGGCGGTCGCCGTCGACGCCGGGCCGGCCGTGCTCGATCTCCTCGGCCATGTGCGCCAGCGCCTGGCGCATCGCGGTCAGGTCGTCCTCCGTGCGACGCTCGGCGGCCAGTTCGGCGAGTTTCGTCTCCAGGGCCTCGCGGGCGTCGAGGACGTCGGGGAGGCGTCGGCGTCGCTCGACCAGCTTTTCCACGGGCTCGACGTCGAGGCTGTCCCGGACGAGGTACGTGCCGCCGCCGTGCCGTGCCTCCACCAGGCCCTGGACCTCCAGCACCACGATGGCCTGCTTCACCGAGGCCCGGCTGACGCCTAGGCGCTGGGCGAGGTCGCGCTCGGGCGGGAGACGGTCGCCGGCCTTGAGGCCGCCTTCGTTCACATAGTGGCGGAGGCGGTCGAGTACCTGCTCGTAGAGGCGCTGCTTGGCCATGGGGCGCAGGGCATCGGTCATGGGATCCCCCTCTCGTGGGGGAGGGTAACACCGGGTGGTCGAGTGGCTCAGTGGCCAAGTGGCCGAGCCAATTCGTGCGAGACCTCTTGACGTACCCAGCGGCGAGGCCCACGCTAACCAGCCAACCGGGCAAAGTGGCTCAGCCACTCGTCCACTCGTCCACTTATCGCTCACATCCCTCACCGCTCCGGGACCCAAAGGCGGGAGCCCGTATGTCGTCCGAACTCATCTCGATCCTCGTCCTCGTCGTGGTGTTCGTCATCGCCACCACGCGCTCCATCAACATGGGCGCGCTCGCCTTCGCCGCCGCCTTCGCGGTGGGCGAGCTCGTCGCCGACCTCGACGCGGACGGCATCTTCGCCGGCTTCCCCGGGGACCTGTTCGTCGTCCTCGTCGGCGTCACATATCTGTTCGCGATCGCGCGGGCCAACGGCACCACCGACTGGCTGGTGCATGCGGCCATCCGGCTCGTACGGGGGCGGGTGGCCCTGATCCCGTGGGTGATGTTCGCGATCACCGGGGCGCTCACGGCGATCGGCGCGGTCAGTCCGGCCGCGGTCGCGATCGTCGCGCCCATCGCGCTGAGCTTCGCCTCCCGTTACGGGATCAGCCCGCTGCTGATGGGCGCGATGGTGGTGCACGGCGCCCAGGCCGGCGGGTTCTCGCCGATCAGCATCTACGGTTCGATCGTCAACGGGATCGTGGAGCGCGAGAAGCTCCCCGGCAACGAACTCGCCCTCTTCCTCGCCTCGCTCCTCGTCAACCTGGTCATCGCGGGTGTGGTGTTCGTCCTCTTCGGCGGGCTGAAGCTGTGGACGCAGGGCGCAGTGGCGACGGGCACGGGGACGGGGACGGGGGCAGGGACGGGAGCGAGGACGGGGACGGAAGGTGGTGACTCCGGCAGCAGCGGCGGTACGGGGAAACAGCGCCCGGAGCCGAACGGCACCGGCACCTCCCCCGCCCCCACCGCCACAGTCACAGCCACCCAACCCGACACAGCCCCCGACATCCGCCTCACCCCCGCCCGTATCACCACCCTCGTCGCCCTAGTCGCCCTCGTCGTCGCCGTGCTCGCCTTCGATCTCGACGCCGGGCTCACCGCGATCACGCTCGCCGTGGTCCTCAGCGCCGCCTGGCCGGAGGACAGCAAGAAGGCGGTCGGGCAGATCGCATGGCCGACGGTGCTGGTGATCTGCGGTGTGCTCACGTACGTCGGCGTACTGGAGGAGATGGGCACGATCACCTGGGCGGGCGAGGGCGTCAGCGACATCGGCGTGCCGCTGCTGTCCGCCGTGCTGCTGTGCTACATCGGCGCGATCGTCTCGGCGTTCGCGTCGTCCGTGGGGATCATGGGCGCGCTGATTCCGCTGGCGGTGCCGTTCCTCGCGGAGGGGGATGTGGGCGCGGTCGGCATGGTGGCGGCGTTCGCGGTGTCGGCGACGGTCGTGGACGTCAGCCCGTTCTCGACGAACGGCGCGCTGGTCCTGGCCGCCGCGCCGGACGTCGACCGCGAGCGATTCTTTAGGCAGCTGATGGTGTACGGAGGGATCGTGGTGGCGGCGGTACCCGCGGTGGTGTGGCTGGTGCTGGTGGTGCCCGGCTGGGGGTAGGCCTCACCGGCTTGCGCCGCCGCAAGGTGACCGTTGCAGCGTGACAACAGGTTCGAGTTAAGGAGTACGACGCGTGTCCTCTCTCTTTCCCGCCCTGGCCGAGGGCCCGACCGACCGGCCCGCGCTGCGGTTCGGCGACCGCTCCCTGACCTACGGGCAGCTCGCCGCCGCGGCCGGCGCGACGGCCGGGAGAATCCGGGGCGCGGGACGGGTGGCCGTCTGGGCGACCCCGGCGCTGGAGACGGCCGTCGCCGTGGTGGCGGCGCTGGAGGCCGGGGTGGCCGTCGTACCGCTGAACCCGAAGTCGGGCGAGAAGGAGCTGGGGCACATCCTGGCCGACAGCGCCCCGTCGGCCGTACTGACCGCACCCGGCGCCGAACTCCCCTCTCCCCTGGGCGACTTGCGGCGCATCGACGTAGACCCGCAAGCCACCGGCACCACCCCCGCCCCCTCACTCTCTCCCGAAGACGCCGCCCTCGTCGTCTACACCTCCGGCACCACCGGACCCCCCAAGGGCGCAGTCCTCCCGCGCCGCGCGATCGCCACCACTCTCGACGCGCTCGCCGACGCCTGGCAGTGGACCGGCGACGACATCCTCGTCCACGGCCTCCCCCTGTTCCATGTGCACGGTCTCGTCCTGGGCGTCCTGGGCCCGCTGCGGCGCGGTGGATCAGTCCGCCACCTGGGCCGTTTCTCCACCGAGGGCGTGACACGCGAGCTGAACGACGGCGCGACCATGCTGTTCGGCGTGCCGACGATGTATCACCGCATCGCCCAAGCCCTGCCCGACGAGCCGCAGTTGGCGAAGGCTCTCGCCCATGCCCGGCTGCTCGTCTCCGGGTCGGCCGCGTTGCCCGTGCACGACCACGAGCGGATCGCGGCGGCGACCGGGCGGCGGGTGATCGAGCGGTACGGCATGACGGAGACGCTGATGAACACCAGCGTGCGGGCCGACGGGGAGCCGCGGGCGGGGACGGTGGGCGTTCCGCTGCCGGGCGTGGAACTGCGGCTCGTCGAGGAGGACGGGGCGGTCATCACGTCGTACGACGGCGAGACCGTGGGGGAGATCCAGGTGCGGGGGCCGAACCTGTTCACCGAGTACCTCAACCGGCCGGACGCGACGGCCGCCGCGTTCACCGCCGACGGCTGGTTCCGTACCGGCGACATGGCGGTGCGGGACCCCGACGGCTATGTCCGGATCGTCGGCCGCAAGGCCACCGACCTGATCAAGAGCGGGGGGTACAAGATCGGGGCGGGCGAGATCGAGAACGCGCTGCTGGAGCATCCGGGTGTGCGGGAGGCCGCGGTCACCGGTGAGCCCGACCCGGATCTGGGTGAGCGGATCGTCGCTTGGATCGTCCCCGCGGATCCCCAATCCCCGCCCGCTGACGACGAGTTGGCCGATCATGTGGCCCGTCGCCTCGCCCCGCACAAGCGGCCCCGCGTCGTCCATCACCTCGACGCCCTGCCCCGCAACGACATGGGGAAGATCATGAAGCGGGCGCTGAGCACCGATGGCTGACCGCCTCAGCGCCCGCGAGACGATCGCCCTCGTCGCCGACGACTTCTCCGAACTCCCGCCCCCGCCGGGGCAGTCCGCCCCGGACGGCCCCCTCGGCTGGCAGGGTTACGACGCCTCGCGCGCCCGCGCCGCCGAACACACCGGCGAGCAGGAGTCCGTCGTCTGCGGCACGGCCCACATCGAGGGCACGCGCGCGCTGCTGATCGTCTTCGAATTCGGCTTCCTGGGCGGCTCATTGGGCGAACGGACCGGCGACCGCATAGAGGCCGCCTACGCTCACGCCCGCGCCCACCGCCTCCCCGTCGTCCCGCTCGTCGCCACCGGCGGCAGCCGCATGCAGGAGGGCATGCTCGCCCTCACCCAACTCCAGCGCGTGGCCCGGCAGTCCGCCCTCACCCGCGAGGCGGGCCTGCCCCAGATCGCTGTACTCCGCGACCCGACGACCGGCGGCGGCTGGGCCACACTCGGCGCGGGCGCGGATGTCGTCCTCGCCCTGCCCGGCGCCCAGGTCGGCTTCGCGGGGTCCCGGGTGCGGCCCCCCGACGCAGATCCTGCCGCGTATACGGCGGAGGCGCAGGTGGCGGCGGGTGCGGCTGACGCGGTCGTACGGCCGGAGGAGCTGCGGGAGACGCTGGGACTGTGGCTGAGGCTCCTGACGGGATCGTCGACACAGGAGGCGCCGGTCCCCCGGGCGCTGGGCACCGGGGAGGTCTCGGCCGCAGGCGGCCCGGCGGAGCCCGCCGCAGCCGGAGCCGACAGCACGACGGAGCCCGCCACCACGGGCGACGCGGCCGCGGCCGGGACCGGTACCGGCCGCACACCGCCACCCCCCGTCCACGGCGGCGC
>NZ_JBFALC010000053.1:65307-72207 GCF_040656035.1 Streptomyces sp. NPDC050211 | reverse complement strand
ATCCGGAACGCGGGTGGGGCGGTCGCCTGATGGACCGCAAGCCCGGGGCAAAGCGCCCCGGGTCACTCAAACCGATCTTTGCGGGACAGCCCTTAGGCGCCCGGAAAGTAGTGGAAGAGTCGACTCTTGCTGGTGTCGGTCCGGGTCAGGATGTCGTCGAGCGCCGTGAACACGACGCTGGCTCGCGTAGCACTCAACGGCGCCCTCGACGATGTGCGCCCCTGTGGCTCACTCGACATTCGCCTTCGCCTTGGCCTGCACCTGGACGAGCACTCTGCCAGGCTACAGATAGTCAGATTGGCTGAAGTCGCGGGTATCTCGCGCCTGAAGCAAGAGATATCCCAGTCCCCAGGATGCCCGGGACTACCATCAGCCAGTTGCCGCAGCTGGCGTCCAAGTACAGGCTGTCTACGCAAACATTACGGCAATTGCATCCCATACCATGGAACACTAGGTGTGCCGCTATAGAGCCCCGATACCAATTCATAAGGGAAGAGAGTCTTGAGGAATAGTCCATTTTGATTTTGAATCTTGTTGTTGTCGGCGGTCCAGAACTGTCCGGAACGGTTACCACAGGGCGCCGTATAGACTTCCCCAAAAACAGAACCTCCATCCGTGGTTAGACAACCTCGAGTAGTTCTTTCCACGAGCCGCCGCATCGTATGCCCATTCCAAGTATTCGATTCACTTCCCCAATACCAGTCTACAACGTATTCTCGGGGGTCAAGCTCGGCAATATCCGCCGCAACGGGGCTATCGCCATCCCTTTCAAAGGCCAGGTAGTTACCTTCCTGGTTCACATAGGCCCAGTATGTAGTTGCAGGCGCGAACGTAGCGGCTTGAACGGACGCGGCCGGTCGCGGACCGCGACCCCCGAGGGACCGGGCACCACGAACGGCGCCCCCGGCAAGATGCTCGTGGACCTTGCACTGTCGGTGGCGCTCGGCGGGGACTGCGAGGCCGGATGGCGCGCTCGATGGGAGGCGGGGCGGCGGTTCCTGCAGGCGGACGGCGAGTCCGGCAAGCGGTACGGCAACGAGACCATCCGCGTCACGCCCGACGGCGAGGTCTCCCTCAAGCTCCCGGCGCCGCTGGGGCACCTGGCGAACGCGCCGCACGGCCGGTACGTGCTCACCGCCCGGGTGAGCTTCGCGCACCGGGGCGAGCAGTGGACCGACCGGGTCACTGCCAACCGGGCCGTGGCCTACCGCATCCACGAAGACACGGGCCGGGGCCGCTGGTACCTGACCGCGTCATGGACGAACCCGCCCGTCCAGACCGTGCCGCTGGAGGCGGCCCGCGCGGGGGGCCTGGTCGGGGTGGACACCAACGCCGACCACCTGGCCGCCTGGAGCCTGGACGAGCACGGCAACCCCGTCGGCGCACCGCTCCGGTTCGGCTACGACCTGTCCGGCACCGCTGCCCACCGTGACGCGCAAGTCCGTCACGCGCTGATCCGCCTGCTGCACTGGGCCAAGCGCCACGGCCTCGCGATCGCGGTCGAGGACCTCGACTTCACCGCGGAGCAGACCCGGGAGAAGCACGGCGGCCGCAAGCGGTTCCGCAAGCTCATCTCTGGCATGCCGGTCAGCAGGCTGCGGGCCCGGCTGGTGTCGATGGCCGCCGAACTCGGCATCACCATCGTCGCCGTGGATCCGGCCTACACCTCCACCTGGGGCGCCCAGCACTGGCAAAAGCCCCTCACCAGCAAGACTCGTAAGACCTCTCGCCACGACGCGGCTGCCGTGGCGATCGGAAGGCGCGCCCTGGGGCACCCGATCCGGCGACGGACGGCACCGCCCCCTGCTCACCGGAGTGATGAGCAGGGGCATCGGCCCGTCCAGGCCCGACCGGGCACCCCGGGGCGTGAGGGAAACCGCCCCCGCATCCCCGGACCACGGACACGATCCGTGCGCGCCGGACGCGGAGCGAAAGCGGTCGACCAGAACGCCCAACACCGTTCGGGGCGTTCGGCTGAGCATGAGTTCTGGCAACAGGACTCACTCCCGCTCAGTCTTTAGGAACGGTCGGAGGACCGTAGCTCTTCACTCATCGCCCGCCCCGTTGGTCTCGAACGGCGCGCTCGGCGCACCGGAACCGTCCGAACCGTCCGCCTCGCCCTTCCGATTGATCTCTGCGGCGACGAAACCGAGCCCCTGGATCATGTCGGAGGTGACGGCGGAGTCCTCCGCCTCGGTCCGGCCCGCGCCGTGCCGCGCCGTCGTGGCCACGGTAACCGGCCCTAACCGGAACTTGTACCAGTCGAAGGGGTGCGCCCCGCTCCGCCCGTCGACGACCCAGTCCCCGACCTCCGACAGATCGTCCTCGGAGATCGCGTTCCGCTCGTCGCTGTACGCGTTGACCTGGGAGTACAGGCCGAGCACCCGCTCGGTGGCGTTCAGCCGCTGCTCGGGGCAGCGCAGTGCCGACTCCAGCGAAGCTGCCATGTCGCGCCGCGCGGCCACGACGTTCTCGTGCACGGTGACGGTCAGCGACACGTACACCGGCCCCTTGGCGCCCTGCTCCGGCAGCTCGAACGCCCGCGTGAGGCTGGCCAGCACGGTGTCCGCCAGTGGCTCGCGCCGCCATAAGCAGTCCGCCCCGAGCACGGCCCACTCGGCCGGATCGCTCTCGAAGGGCTCGCGCTTGCGATACCCGGTGCCGAAGTAGTCGGGCCGCACATCGAGGTCGCGGATGTACGCGACCGCCTCGGCCCGCGTCTTCGGCGCCCGTTCCTCCGCGAGCGTGTACGGCTCGCTCACCTCAGTCGGCGAGGGCGAAGCGCTGGGAACCGACTTCGGCTTCTTCTCCGCCCCGGCCCCGTCGTCCGACCCGCTGGTGCACCCCGCCAGCAGCAGCGCCCCCGCAGCCGTGACGAGGGCTGGTCTCCACCCGGCCATGTATCACTCCCCTCCGAGCCCCACCCGTGAAGGAAGTGTGGCGCATGGAAACGCCCTCACAACTACCCTTGCAGAAATGCCAAGTTAAGGGCGTGGATGATCAACAGGGTGGCGATGGGTTCGACGGCGACGACGACCGCTTGAGGGCCGTGTGTCACGGCGAGTCACGGGTACCCGTAGGGCCGAAGTGCCGTCGAGGCCCTTTCAGGCTCCCTTCGGGCTCCTTTAGGAGATGACTCGGATGCTGTTCATCGGACTGCTCCTCCTCGCGGGCGCCGCTGCGTTCACCGGGCTCGCAATCGGCGACAATCTGTCCGGCGGCCCTGAGTACACCGTGTCCGTCCTCGGCAACGACATCGCGACCATGAACACCCTGGCCGTCTTCTGCTCCGGCCTCGCGCTGGCGCTGATCTTCTGCCTGGGCCTGGCCATGGCGATACGCGCGACAGCACACCGACGCGCCAGGAGCCCCCGCGCCCACCGACCCCGGTTCACCGGGCCGGACACCGCGACCGGACCGCACCCTCAGCACTGACGAGGGACGCATCAGCCGACGGTTCCGCTCTTGCCAGGCAGGGACAAGAGCCGGGCGAGCCAGTCGGTGCGGGTGCGGCGGGCTGTGGCCGAGATCTGCGCCTGCGGGAACAGCGCGTCGAAGCCGTGGCAGCCGCCTGCCCAGACGTGTAGTTCGGCCTGGCCACCGGCCGCCCAGATGCGGGTGGCGTAGTCGGTGTCCTCGTCGCGGAAGACCTCGGCGGAGCCGGTGTCGATGTAAGTGGTCGGCAGGTCCGAGAGGTCGGCCAGCGCAGGTGAGACGTACGGGGGTATCTCCTGGTCGGTGAGGTCGCCGAGGACTGCTCGCCATCCGAACGCGTTCATCTCGCCGGTCCAGACACCGGGAACGCCGGAGTACTGGCGGCTGGAGGTGGTGGCGTTGCGGTGGTCGAGCATGGGGCAGATCAGCACCTGCGCGGCGATCGCCGGGGTGCCGAGATCGCGGGCCAGCAGGGTGACGCCGGCGGCGAGCCCGCCGCCCGCGCTGGCGCCCGCGACGACGATCCGGGCGGTGTCGATGCCCAGTTCGGCGGCGTGCTCGGCGACCCAGAGCAGGCCCTGATAGCAGTCGTCGACCAGGGTGGTGCCGGTGGCCTCCGGGGCGAGCCGGTAGTCGACGGTGACCACCACCGCGCCGAACCGGTCGAGCCACTCCAGCGGGATGTCGATCTGCGAGAAGCGGTCGCCCATGACCATCCCGCCGCCGTGGATCCAGTAGACGCAGGGTGCGGGGGTGGTGCGATCGGTCTGCGCGGGGCTGAGGACCGACAGGCCGATCCGGGCACCGTCCTTGGCGGACACGGTGATGTCGCGCCGCTCGACCTGCCGGTGTTCGAGGAGGGACTCGACGGGCGTCGAGGGGAGCTGACGCAGTTGGGCGAGGACTTCCGGGTTGAGCTGGGACATCAGAGGCATGTCGGCCAGGAGTTCATGCAGTTCGGAGTCAAGGGCGGGGCGTGCCGTGGTCATGGTTGCTGCCTTTCGGGGCGTCGGGCGAGAAGAGGTCCGCGTTCGATCCGAGGGCTTCAGAAAGCGGCCTTGCCGCGGACCGGGACGTAGTCGGTGTACTCGGATTCCTTGGCCAGCAGCCCGTCGATCCGCGCCACGATCGCCTGGGCGGCCTCGCCGGCGAAGATCCGGTGGTGGGCTTCCTCACTGGTCCAGCCCTCGGTGACGTGGACGACGTCGGGGTCGGACGCGGAACGGGAGACCAGGTAGACGACGCAGTGTTCGCTCGCGCCGGGGCTGCCCTCGTGCAGGCCGGTCAGCAGCAGGTCGACCAGTCGGTCGCCCATTCCGGGCCTGGCGGTCAGGGTGGCGTTGAAGCCGTAGGTCGCGTTCATGGCTGCCTTCTTCTCGGTGAGGGAGTGCGGTGATTCCATTGAACGCTTCTGACCTGCGGAAATGTTAGAACGATGCTCGCTGGCGCTTGCACGATCCTCGCAGCGGCGGGAGACCGCACGCGGGGATGGTGCTGCAATGGACGCATGCATCTCGAGGAGCTCCGCACCCTGCTGGCCCGGCATGCCCGCCCCGACTGGACCACCGCCATCGACGGCGTCCTCATCTCTAAGGTCGACCGGCCGGATCCGCCGGCGCCCTCCATGTCCGGCATGGTGCTCGCGGTCATCGCCCAGGGCGCCAAACGCCTCGCGCTGGGCGACCGGGTCTACGAATACGGCGCCGGGCAGTATCTGGTGGCATCCGTCGACCTGCCCGTCACGGGGCAGTTCACCCAGGTCGAACCCGGGCGACCGGCCCTCGGCTTCGGTCTGACCCTGGAGCCGTCCGCCGTGGCCGAACTGCTGCTGCGGGCCGGTCCCGGCGACATTCCCCGCGCCGACGGAGGCGTGCCATCGGGCATCGCCGTCAGTGACGCGTCAGCCGCGCTGCTCGACGCGGTGGTCCGGCTGCTGCGCCTGCTCGACGAACCTCGCGACCGGGCCGTACTGGCCCCGCTGGTCAAGCGCGAGATCCTGTGGCGCCTGATCACCAGCGAGCAGGGGGCGACGGTTCGTCAACTGGGCCTGGCCGACAGCGGCCTCAGCCATGTCTCCCGGGCCGTGCGGTGGATCCGCGAGCACTACGCGCAGCCCTTCCGGGTCGAGGATGTGGCACGCATGTCCGGCATGAGCGTCTCCGCCTTCTACCGCAACTTCCAGGCGGTCACCGCGATGAGCCCCATCCAGTTCCAGAAGCAGATCCGGCTGCAGGAGGCCAGGCTGCTGCTCGCCACCCACCCGGGCGATGTCACCGGCGTCGGCCGGCGCGTCGGCTATGACAACCCCTCACAGTTCAGCCGGGAGTACCGCCGCCAGTTCGGAGCGCCCCCGAGCCTGGACGCGGCCCGCCTGCGCGACACCGTACGCAGCCCCGTGAGCGTCATCCCTTGAGCGGGCTGGACGAGGGAAGAGGATCGTGCAAGGCAGAGCGAGGATAGATCTACTATTTGCGCAGCTCAGAGCGATTCAATGGGATCACCGATTCTCCAGCGGAGCAAGAATATGCCTGTCGCTCCGCGGATCCCACCACATCGCAAGGGGCACAGCATGAAGACTGTTCTGATCACTGGCACGTCGTCCGGATACGGGCGGGCGACCGCCCTCCACTTCCACGCGCAGGGGTGGAACGTCATCGCCACGATGCGCACCCCGCGTCCGGACGTCCTCCCCGAGTCCGACCGGCTCCGCATCGTCGAACTCGACGTGACCGAGCCCGACTCCATCACCGCCGCGTTCGAGGCAGCGGGGCCCATCGATGCCCTGGTCAACAACGCGGGCGTCCCCTCGATCAGCGTGTTCGAGGGCACCCCCATGGCGCGTGTTCGGGAGGTCTTCGAGACCAACACCTTCGGTGTCATGGCGACAACGCAGGCGATACTGCCCCAGTTCCGGGAGCGCAGTTCCGGCGTGGTGGTCAACGTGACCTCCAGCGTGGTGCTGGGACACATGCCGCTCTCGGCCGTCTACAAGGCGAGCAAGATGGCCATCGAAGGGTTCACCGCATCCCTCGCGCTCGAACTCGCGCCATTCGGTGTGCACGCGAAGACGGTCGAGCCGGGTGCCTGCCTGACGACGAACTTCGCGGCCAACGCGACGAACGGCGCCTCGCTGGACGAACTGGTTCCGGCGCCCTACGCAGCGTTCGCGAAGAAGGCCATGGACGGCTTCATGGGCCAGGACGTCTTCACCGAGGAGAGCGACGTCGCCGAGACGGTCTGGCGAGCCGTGCACGACACGACCGGCCAGCTCCGCTTCCCGGCCGGCCGCGACGCGGTCTGGCTCGCCCAGGCGAAGTGACCGACCGGCGGGCAACTGAAAAGGCCATCGCGGGCGGGGGGGGGGGGGGGGGGGGGGGGCCCCCCCCCCGCCCGCCCCGCCCCCCCCCCCCGCCCCCGGCCCAACAACGGTGTGCGGCGGTTGAACCGCCCCCCCACGCCACACCG
>NZ_JBFALC010000053.1:0-65297 GCF_040656035.1 Streptomyces sp. NPDC050211 | reverse complement strand
GGCGATGCCGGAGACGCGCCGCCGCCGTCATCGCCGCGCCGCCCGCCAGACGGCCTGGCCCTACTTCAGGTGCCGGTCGTAGAACCGGCCCCCGTCCTGCAGCTCGAACCGCGGGGTGCCGAGGTGTCCGCCCAGATTGGCGTGCAGTGTCTTCTCCTTGCTGCCGAAGGCGTCGAAGAGGTCCAGGGCCCGTTGCCGGGGGTTCCCCTCGTCGTCCCACTGCAGAAGGATCAGCAGCGGAATGGTGACCTGCCGGGCCTCCTCACGCTGGGCGTGGGGCACGTAACCCCCGGCGAAGAAACCGGCGGCCGCGATGCGCGGGTCGGCCACCGCAAGTCGGATGCCGAGGGCCATCCACCCCGAGTACCCGACCGGGCCGCCGATCTCGGGCAGCGTGAGGAGGGCGTCCAGGGTGGTCCGCCATTCCGGGGCCGCCTTTTCGACCAGCGGGCCGACGAGGGACTCGAAGATCTCGTCGACCGGTTCGCCGGCCTGCATCGCGCGGCGGAGGTCGGCGCGGGCCTGCTCGTCGGCGGCGGAACGGGGCCGGTCACCGCACCCGGCGGCGTCGATGGTGGCCACCGCGTAGCCGTACCCCGCAGTGTGCCGGGCCCGGGCCACCAGGCGGGAATCCCGCTTGGGCAGGCCGTTGTTGTGGGCCATCAGGATCAGCGGGGCCGGTGCGGCGGATTCAGGCGTCCATAGGGTGCCGGGGATCTCGCCGAGGGTGAATTCGCGTTCGAGGACGTCGCCGTCGAGACGCTGTTCGGAAGTGAATCGCATGGTCGTGCCTTTCGGGAGTGCTCGTGAACGGCGCTCCCGGACGACCTGCCTATCGCCCGACCGTGACCCCGGAGGGAAGCACCCATGTCGATACGTTCACGGGTACCACCTCCTCGTTCTCTCGCACGGCCTCCGGAAAAGTAGCAGTGGCCGCCGTGGTCCACCAACAGGTTTTTCAGTGGCTCTGCTGCTGACGTTCCGCACGCCGCTGGATGAGTTCCTCGACGGCGCTCGGCAAGGTCGTCTCGAAGTCGATCAGCTTCGCCCACGTCGGCGTCATCACGATGCGGACCATGCCGTCGTAGAGCGAGCGGACCTCGGCCTCCCACTCGACCCGTTGCTCGGCCGTCATCTCGTACGAGCCGTTCATCTCGAGGTACTCCTCGGGAATGCCGTCGACGTCGTCGAGTTCGACGGTGCCGCGGACGAGCAGGATCTTGGGCGGGTGCACCTCGGTGTCGATCGTGATGGCGACGGCTGGGCTGTGGCGGAGCGAAGCCAGCTTCGGGGCGTTCCTCGACGTGCACATCACGACCTCCTTGCCGTTCCAGGTGAAGGCGATCGGGATGTTCCGCGGTGTCCCGTCCTTGGCCACGTAGGCCAGGCGGCAGAGGTCACGAGCCAGCAGCTCCTGGCTCAGCGGGCGATTGAGGATCTCGGTGACCTGGTCGTTCGTCATGGTGGGCCTCCTGAGGTCGGGCGACCACGGTGGTCGCTTCTGCCTCTGGGACGGAGTCGTCACGCCGTTCTCGACATCCTCGGTGGTCAGCTGAAACCGATATGGCCGTATGTCTCCGTGGATGTTGGTTAGGGTTGCACACACTGGTGACACGATGGGGGGCTCGCGTTGGATCGCCTGCTGCCCCCGGCGTTGCGCGCGTGGCTCGGGCTGGTCGCGGGCCTCGCCGCGCTGGTGGTCGTCGCGGTCGGGGGTTTGTACGCCGGCCACAGCGAGCCCGGCAGGGTGGACAGGTGGATCGTCGAGCCGACGGCGGACAGTGTGCGTCCGCCGTGGCGGTACGTCGCTCTGGCCACGGACTTCCTGGCGGAGCCCGTCGGAGCGGCGATGCTGATTGTGGCCGCCGTGACGGGCTGTCTGCTGCTTCGGCGTCCTCGCGCGGCGGTGCTCGTCGTGGTCGGCGTCGGTATGACCGTGGGGACGGCGAGGCTGCTCAAGCACCTGGTGGGACGCACCATCCACGGCCCCGGCAATCTGTCCTACCCGAGCGGGCACACCGCCTTCCTCACCGCGCTCGCCCTCGTGGTCGCGCTGCTCGCGACCGGCCGGCTCGGCCTCGGCAGGACGGCCGGCACCTCACTCGTGCTCGGCGTGGCGCTGGTGGCCGGCGCCGCCATGGGCTGGGCGCAGGTCGCTCTGGGCGCGCACTACCCGACCGACGTACTCGGCGGCTGGTGCACCGCGCTGGCGGTGATACCGGCGACCGCGTGGCTGGTCGACCGGATCGCCGACCGGCAGGCCGACCGGATGGCCGACGCCGGTCGGCGGGCAGGTCGCTGACAGCACGTCACGCCAAGCGGCGGAACACGGGCTTCACCGGCCGCCCGCCCACCCAGGGAGTGGGGTCGGCGGCGTCAAGTGCCTTGCGGTACACGGCACATGCCTGGGCCACCACCGCCACGGTGTGGTCGATGTCGGTGTCGCTGAGCGCGCTGCTCACCACGAACGACGGGGCGAGCACCCCGCCCGCGAGGAGCCGGCGCAGGAACAGAGTGCGGTACTGCTGCGACGGCTGCCGGTTCTCGTCGAGGGTGGCGAAGACCAGGTTGCTGGCCCGGCCCCGGACGACGACGTGGTCGCCGACGCCCATGCTCGCCGCGGCGTCGCGGACACCGGCGGCCAACTGCTCGCCGAGGGCGTGCAGTTGTGCGGTGATGCCCTCTTCTACGTAGGTGGTCTGCACGGCCATCGCGGCGGCCAGGGAGTGTGTTTCCGCACCGTGCGTGGTGGACAGCAGGAACACCCGGTCGCCGGAGTGACGCAGCCCGCCCCGCTCCATCAGCTCGCGGCGCCCGGCCAGCGCGGAGACGGCGAACCCGTTGCCCAGCGCCTTGCCGAAGGTGGAGAGGTCGGGGACGACGCCGTACAGACCCTGGGCGCCCGCCTCGGACCAGCGGAGGCCGGTGATCATCTCGTCGAAGATCAGTACGCAGCCGTGCCGGTCCGCCAGCTCGCGCAGTCCGGCGAGGTAGCCGGGCGGCGGCTCGGTGTGGCCGGCGGGTTCGAGGATCAGGCAGGCGACCTCGTCCTGGTACCGGGTGAGCAGTTCCTCCGTGGCGGCCAGGTCCCCGTAAGGGAACGCCACGGTGAGCTCGGTGGTCGCCGCCGGAATACCGGCGGACATCGGCGTCGTACCGATGAACCAGTCGTCGACCGAGAAGAACGGGTGATCGCCGCAGATGGCCACCCGCGGGCGCCCGGTGACGGCGCGTGCCAGGCGCACCGCGGCGGTGGTGACGTCGGAGCCGTTCTTCGCGAACTTCACCATCTCGGCGGTCGGCACCGTGGCCAGGAAGCGTTCCGCGGCCTCGACCTCCACGATGGACGGCCGGACGAAGTTGCTGCCGCGGTCCAGCTCCCGCCGCACCGCCTCGATCACGCGTGGGTGGGCGTGGCCGAGGCTGACCGACCGCAGGCCGGAGCCGTACTCGATATAGCGGTTGCCGTCGATGTCCCACACATGGGCACCGTGGCCGTGGCTGATGACCGGTGCCAGGTGCTCGGGGTACTGGTCGTCGCCCTTGGCGTAGGTGTGCGCGCCGCCGGGGATCATGGCGTGCAGCCGCTCGTTCGCCGTCCGTGACCGGGGCAGGTGGAACTCTTCGGTGTCCAAGGCGACTTCACCCTTCCTTGTGCTTCAGGACCTCGGCGAGGCTCGGCGCCTCCCGGTCCCGCTGGGACATCGATGTGGCTGGCAGCGGCCAGGGAATGGCGAGCTCCGGGTCGTCGAAGGCGATCGTCACGTCCTCGGCCGGATCGTGCGGGCGGTCGATCCGGTACGAGGTGTCGGCGGTCTCGGTGAGCGCCTGGAAGCCGTGCGCGCATCCAGCCGGGATGTACAGGGTCACCTGGGTCTCGCCGGACAGTTCGAAGAAGGCCCGGCCCAGGTAGGTCGGCGAGTCGGG
Organism: Streptomyces sp. NPDC050211; assembly: GCF_040656035.1. Taxonomy (NCBI): domain Bacteria; kingdom Bacillati; phylum Actinomycetota; class Actinomycetes; order Kitasatosporales; family Streptomycetaceae; genus Streptomyces; species Streptomyces sp. NPDC050211. The sequence continues at coordinate 61,370 of NZ_JBFALC010000053.1, read as the reverse complement.
CCGCAGGTCCACGACGACGTCGAAGATCTTCCCGTACGAGCAGCGCACCAGCTTGGCCTCACCGGCGCCGGAGCGCAGGTGCAGGCCGCGCAGCACGCCCCGGACCGAGCGGGACAGGCTGTCCTGGACGAAGGCGTTCGGGTCGAGGCCCACCGAGCGGACCACGTCGGCGTCGAAGGTGCGGCAGAAGAAGCCGCGTTCGTCGGCGTACGGCGTCGGCTCGAAGAGGTACGCGCCGACGATCTCCGGGACTTCGGTCGCCTTCATGAGGCCTCCCGCGTGGTGTGGGTGCGGCCGGCCGGCGGGAACAGGGCCGTGGTCAGGGCGGTGAACTGGTCCTCGACGCGCCGGGCGGCGTCCTGGTTCCGCTCCGGGAGGGTCCGCCGCAGCTCCGCCGATCGCTGTTCCAGCTCCCGGAACTGCTCGAGCAGCCTGTCGGCGTCGACCTCGCGAGCCGGGTGGCAGTACGCGCCGAGTCCCATCAGGGCCATGAGATCGTCGCTCTTCTCCGAATAGCTGACGGCGAGCGTCGGTGTGCCGACTTTCAGCGCGCAGACCAGGTTGTGGTAGCGGGTCGCCACCACGGTGTCGGCAGCCGCCGCCTCCTTCATCAGGTCGGCGAGCGAGGCCGCCTCGGCGGCGGTGACCAGCGGCGAGTCCACCGCATCGAGGACCGCGGCGGCCACCGGCCGGTCGAGCTCGTCCCCGGTGAGCAGCCGGACCGGCCGGCCGTCCTCGACCAGCGCGCGGACGAACCGGATCGTCCCGTCGAGGTAGCGCCGGTGGATCTCCTCGGCCCGTGCGCGCTCGTCGTTGCTGCCGTGCCAGGCCATGACGCCGACGCAGACCGGGCCCGGCGGGCCCGAGGGCGTGCTCGCCCGCGGCGCCGGCAGCGAAAAAGCGAGGTCCGGATAGACCTCGTCGCGCGCGGTGGCCACGCCCATCGCCCGGATCGCGTCGCGGGAGTGGGCGCCCCGGAACGACCGGTACGCGGCCAGCCGCGCCGACCAGCGCACCAGGGTCCGGGTCGCCCGGTCGCCGATCTCGGAGGCGCCGACGCTGACCAGTGCGACCCGGGTGCGCAGCAGCCGGCCGCTCGCGCAGAGCAGGAACAGCGAGTACGGGAAGCCCCATGGCCGCAGCGGCAGCGTGGTCTCCAGGACGCCCGTGCCCGGCACGATCACCACGTCGTGCCGGCGCACCCAAGCGGCGGTGCGGACGGCGTCGACGAGCTTGCCCAGACCCTTCGTCGCGATGGCGGCGACACTCGAGGCGGTCCGGTACTCACCGCGGTTCCAGTTCATCCGCGCCGCGGGAATCCCGTACCGGGCCGTGATGACTTCGGGCCCGCCGCACAGCGCGTCCACGACCGCCTCCGGGTGCTCGGTGCGCAGGTACCCGAGGATGGCCTCGAGTGACGCGTCGTTGCCGGAGTTGCCGGCGCCGAACAGGCCGAACAGTCCGACGCGCACCTGAGTTCTGTTCGAGGTCATGCCTGCCTCCCCTCGCGGCCGGCGACGATCGCGTCGACGGAGACCGTGAGCCGGCCTGGGTCGACCGGGGCGCGGTCCTCGACCCGCTCGCCCGCACCCGGCCGGGTGCGGCTGGCCATCCACGCGGCCAGGTGGCGGAAGCACGCGCGCCGGTCGGCCGCGGACAACGGCGCCCGCCGGATCGCCGACACGAAGCCCCAGACGTACTCGGCGAGCAGCCGGGGTGTCGGGTGCAGTGGGCCTGCCCGGCGCGGATCCAGGTTGACGCACCGGGAGCGCTTGGAAGGGTTCGCCCGCTCGGCGCGGGTGGGGTGGTCGCGGCGGAAATAGAGCAGCTCCGGCACCTGGTGGAAGGGCCCGTGCAGGCCGATCTCGGCGACGAACGTGCGGTCCGCGTGGTGGTAGCTGTCGTGCGGCTTCACCCGGCGCAGCACGTCGGCCCGCATCACCCCGTAGAAGTCGTCGCCGCCGGGCTCGAACAGCATGCTGCGGAAGCGCTCCGGTGCGTGCGGCGAGGCGGTGGCGAGCGTGTACTCGTACGGGACCTTCACCCGGCCGTCCTCGTCGATGACCGCCTGGTCGGCGTGCGCGAGGATCACGTCGGGCCGTTCGTCCAGCGCCTCCACACAGCGCCGCAACAGGTCCCGGGCGTAAAGGTCGTCGTGTGACGCCCACTTGAACAGCTCGCCGCGGCACTCGGTGAACACGTAGTTGTGGTTCGGTGCGGCACCGATGTTCCGGGGCAGCCGGAGGTACCGGATACGGGAGTCCTGCTCGGCGTACTTGCGGCAGATGTTCTGGGTCCCGTCGGTCGAGGCGTTGTCGGAGATGACCAACTCGAAGTCCTCGTAGGTCTGGCCGAGCAGGGCGTCGAGCGACTCGGCGAGGTACTCCTCCCCGTTGTACACGGGCAGTCCGATGCTGAGCCGGGGATGGTGGGTCATGTAGTCCTCTCTTCGCGGATGGTGTTGTGCCGGTGCTCGCGCAGAGCGGACCGCAGCTGCAGCCACCACAGGACCGAGGCGCTGAGGTTCGCGGCGGCGACGCCCCAGGCCGAGCCGACCGTGCCGGCCACGGCCGCCCCGCCGACCCCACCGCCGACATAGCAGGCGGAGGCGAACAGTTGGCAGCGCAGGCTGCGCCGGGCAGCGGCGAGGGCGCGCAGCCCGGCCGCCGCGCCGACGCCGAGGCCGGCGCCCGCGACGCCGAGCGAGATGGGCACAATGAGCTCGGAGGATGGGTACCAGACGCTGCCGAGCACGTGCTCGCCGAGACGGTCCGGCACCAGCAGCAGCGCGGTGCCCCAGAGCAGTGCGGCGACGGCCAGCCCGCCACCGAGCAGGAGGCAGAACCTGCCCAGTTGATGCGGGGCCTGCCGCAGCACCCGTGCCGCCTCCGGGACGGTGACCAGCGAAAGACCCATCAGCAGGGCGAGGAACGGGCCCATCAGGAGCTCTGCACCCCGGACCACACCCACGGCGCTGACCGCGACGACCAAGCCGAGCCCGTACGCCCGCAGCAGGCTCGCGCCGCTGACGCCGACGTTCTCGAGCAGGTATCGGTAGCCGAGGTCGCGCTGCTCGCGAAGCCACGCGCGCGCTCGGGTCGGCCGGGGCAGGATGCCGGACTGGAGGCAGCCGTACCCCGCGGCCACCGCGGCCGACCCGCCCCAGGCGAGCACGAAACCGGTCACGCTGCCCACGCGGGCGGCCACCACCAGGGCCGGGATGAGCGCAGCGCCCCACACGAGGTCGTTGACGAACGCCTTCCGCCCGGCGCCCGCGGCGAAGAACGAGAAGCGCCAGGCGTCCTGCAGCAGCAGTCCCGGCAGTACCACGCCGAGGCCGACGAACGCGCCGCCCATGCTGCCGCCGAGCCCCAGCCCGACCACGACGGACGCCACGCCGATGACACCGCCGACGCCGAGGGCGGTGCCCGTCGACCGGGTCGTGGCCGCGCGCCAGGACGCCTCCGGCACACCGCTGAAGCGCACCACGAGTGGGTCGGTGGCCAGTCCGCGGGAGACGTTGAGCACCACGCCGTAGGTCACCCAGGCCAGGCTGAACACGCCGAACGCGGCCAGCCCGAGCGAGCGTGCCACGTAGAGGCCCACCACGAGGTTGCTGATGCTGGAGACCGCCTGGTCGGCCAGTCCCCAGGACAGCCGGCCGGCGAGGGCCCGCCGGGCGGATCCGGCCGGTCGCGCCGTCTGCTCCCCCTCGGTGGTCGTCGGCGTCATGTCTTGATCAGCCCGGCGTCGTGCAGGGCGTCGGCCGCGGAGGCGACGGCGCCGAACGGCAGCCCGGACCGCTCGGCGACGTCCAGCAGGCTGTGCTCGCCGTCGGAGAGGTTGAGCACCCAGAGCATGGCCATCTGGGCCTGCTTGGTGTCGCTGCGGCCGCCGAGTGCGTCGTACAGCCCGCGCCGGCCCAGCTGTGGTTCGCCGTAGGGGCTGAGGTTGACGTACCGCCGGTTGCGGTCGAGGACGGCGGACGCCTCGCGGCAGACCGCGAGGGTGTCCGCCATCGCCTCCGGGGAGACGAAGTCCAGGTTGTCCGCCGAGGTGTGGTACTCGGGGTAGCCGGCGTACGGGGTCCGGGTGAGCGAGCCCACGCCCAGGTTGAACCCCGGCGAGCAGTACTGCCGCTCGTCGTAGCCGTACGGCGTGAACTCCTTGACCTGGTGCGGGCGTTCGGAGGCGGCCAGCACGTGCCGCATCACCCGGTCGATCTCCGCGTCGCCGCGCCTGCTCTGCTTGTACGTCAGTTGGCCCGAGTCGCCGGCGCAGGCCAGTACCAGGCCGTGCTTGACCCGCTCCACCCGCTCCGCGTTGCGGGCCAGCCAGGTGATCGCCCCGATGGTGCCGGGGGCGAAGATGAACCGGTAGGTGTAGTACGGCGTTTGCCGGGCCAGCTCCCGGGCCAGGAACGTCGCCACGGCGATCCCGGCCAGGTTGTCGTTGGCCAGCGACGGGTGGCAGACGTGGCAGGAGACGATCACCTCGTCCTGGACCTGCCCGGGGACGACATGCTCGGCGTAGGTGAGGTGGCCGTCCGCGAGCGTGGAGTCGATGCGCACCTCGTAGTCGCCGTCCGGCATCGCGTCCAGGGTGTCCTGGGCCAGGCAGAATCCCCATTCCGGCTTGTAGTAACTGGTGCGGTACGGCACCCAGGTCGGGTGGTCCGGCAGGGTGTGCAGGTGTTCGCGCAGCTCGGCCAGCGGCATGGTCCTCGCCACCGGCACGCTGTAGCCGAGCACGTGCAGGCTGGACGCGGCGAAGTCGACGACCCGCTTGCCGGCGATGTCGGCGATGTACGCGTCGCGGATGTTCCACTCCTGCGGCACCGTCCAGTCGAGCACCTGCGTTCCGGTCGGCACCTCGTGCACCTGCAGCGGGATGTACTCGCCGACGATGTCCAAGGTGGCGCGCACGCCGTCGCCCGTGATGCTCCGGCAGAGCGGGTACAGCCGCTCCACCAGGGCGTACATCTCCTCACCGGGTGTGGTCATCGGCACCACCGCAGGGTGTCGTCGACGGTTCCGGCCTCGGACCCCGCGCGCAGCACGGCGAGGCGTGTGAAGCGTTGCTCGAAGTCCTCCCGTGTCAGCCCGAACTTCTGGTAGGCGTCCGCGAGTTCCAGCGCGCCCTGCTTCACCGTCCACTCGCAGTCGAAGCCGGGTATCGCGGCCCGGAACCGGGAGAAGTCCACCCGGTACGACCGCGGATCGGCACCGTTCTCCCCGGTGATCACCACCTTCACGCCGGACACCGCCTCGGCGACCTGCTCGGCGATCTCGGCGACCGTGACGTTGTTGATCTCGCTGCCGATGTTGAACGCCCGGTCGTGCACCGCTTCCCGCGGCGCGGCCAGCGCCGCCGTGAAGGCCCGGGCGATGTCGGCGGCGTGCACCAGCGGGCGCCAGGGGGTGCCGTCGGAGAGCACCAGGACCTCGCCGGACAGCAGCGCGTGGCCCACCAGATTGTTCAGCACGATGTCGGCGCGCAGGCGGGGCGAGTAGCCGAACGCGGTGGCGTTGCGCATGAACACCGGGGTGAAGTCGCCGTCGGCCAGCGCGTGCAGGTCGTCCTCCACCCGCACCTTGGACTCCGCGTACGGCGTCACCGGGCGCAGCGGGGCGTCCTCGCCCACCAGGCCGTCACCGCCGGCGGCGCCGTACACCGAGCAGGTCGACGCGTACAGGAAGCGCCGCACTCCGGCGTCGCGGGCCAGCCGGGCGAGGCGCACGGAAGCATGGTGGTTGATGTCGTAGGTGAGGTCCGGCGCCAGCGATCCCAGCGGGTCGTTGGAGAGCGCGGCCAGGTGGATCACGGCGTCCACCCCGGCCACGTGCTCGGCTGTGATGTCACGCAGGTCCACCCGATGCCCCTGCGGGTCGGCGGGCGGCGGGCCGAGGACGCAGTCGGCGAACAGGCCGGCGTCGAGGCCGACGACCTCGTGCCCGGCGGCGGCGAGGACCGGGGCCATCACGGTGCCCAGGTAGCCCTGGTGTCCGGTCAGCAGTACGCGCAAAGTTCAGTCCCCCAGATTGAGCGTGAGTTTGGTGACGGCGAACGCCTCGGCGTATCGCTCGTGGCATTCGATGCCGCGGATCCGGGCAAGACCGAGGAAGGCCTCCCGGTCGTACCAGGGCCGGTGCCGCTGCGAGGCGTAGTGCTCCTGCAGCAGCCGCACCTTCTGTTCGGCGATCTCAGGCGACAGCGGCTGGTACGCCGCCATACGGCCGAGATCGCCGTCCCACTTGACGATCTCGTAGCCGAGCACGAGGTGGTCGCGGAACGCGGTGGGTATCAGCTGCGCCAGGCCGCGGTGGTCCTGGTGCGCGTCGTCGGTACGCGGGGCCAGGGTCAGATCCGGGTCGGTCTGCCCGCGCAGCTCCTCGACCGCTGCCTTGGCCTCGTCCCAGTGCACGGGCAGCCGGCCGTCCGGCAGCTTGTGCACGGTCAGCCGCAGGTCGGCGCCCGGGCAGAAGGCGGCGAGCGCGGCCTGCTCCTCCTGCTCACGCTCGCTGCCACCGCCGGAAAGCACCAGCGCGTCGACACGGATACCCGGGTGCGCGAGGCACAGCGTCAGCAGCGTGCCGCCGGCGCCAATGGCGATGTCGTCGCAGTGGGCGCCCACCGCGACGATCCGGTCCAGGCGCCCGGCACCGAGCCGGATCACGCCTTCACCCCGGCACTGTCCTGCTCCCACACGGCCCATGGACGGTCGCCTCGGGCGTAGGCGGTGTCGAGCGCGGCCCGCTCCTTCACGGTGTCGGTCGGCTTCCAGAAGCCGCGGTGCTGGTGCGCCACCAGCCGCCCCTGCTTGGCGAGTTGGGCGCAACCGTCGGCGACCAGGTCCCCGTTCTCCGGTATGTGGTCGAAGACCTCCTGGCGGAGCACGAAGTAGCCGCCGTTCTCCCACAGGGGCATGTCGCTCACCGCGGTGATGCCTCCCACCAGGCCGTCCTCGCCCAACTCCACGCAGTGGAAGGAGGATTGCGGCGGCACCACCATCATCGACGCACCGGCGTCGCGCAGGGCGAACTTCTCGATCATCTCCGGCAGCGGGGCGTCGGTGAGCACGTCGGCATAGTTGGCGAGGAACATCTCGTCGCCGTCCAGGTGGTGCCGCACCCGGCGCAGCCGCTCCCCGATCGGTGACTCGATGCCGGTCTGCGCGAACGTGATCGTCCAGTCCGCGATGTCGGTGGACAGCAGCTCGGTCCGCCCGCCCCGCAACACGAAGTCGTTGGACACCGTCTCCTCGTAGTTGAGGAAGAAGTCCTTGATGTGGTGCGCCCCGTACCCCAGGCACAGGATGAACTCCGTGTGCCCGAAGTGCGCGTAGTAGCGCATGACGTGCCAGATCAGCGGTCGCGGGCCGACCATCGCCATCGGCTTGGGGACGTCGTCGGAGGTTCCGTTGCGCATCCGCATCCCGTAACCGCCGCAGAACAGAACGACCTTCATGCTGTGACCTTTCTGGACGCGACCTCGACGATGCTCAGTTCCGGGATGGGAAAGACCAGTCGGCCGCCCCACTCGTGGATGAAGGACAGCTGCTCGACCAGCTCGGCCCGCAGGTTCCACGGGAGGACGAGGACGTAGTCCGGCTCGTCGGCGGCTATCTGCTCGGGTGGCAGGATCGGGATGCGGGTGCCCGGGGTGAACCGGCCGTGCTTGTAGGGGTTGCGGTCGACCGTGTACGCGAGCAGGTCGGGGCGGATGCCGCAGTGGTTGAGCAGGGTGTTGCCCTTGCCCGGGGCGCCGTAGCCGACGACCGTCTCGCCGCGCTCGGCCGCCTCGATGAGGAACTTGAGGAGATCCCGGCGCACCTTCGCCACCCGGGAGGAGAACTCGGTGTACCCGGACAGCTCCTGCAGCCCGGCGGCCTTCTCCCGGGCCAGCACGTCGGCCACCCGCTGCGTCGGCTCGCCGGCCACCTCGGCCGGCCGGGCCCACAGGCGGATGGAGCCGCCGTGCGTGGGCAGCAACTCGACGTCCACGAGCGTGAGTCCGCCGCTCGCCAGGGCCCGGATCGCGGACGCGACCGTGTAGTACTGGAAGTGCTCGTGGTAGATCGTGTCGTACTGGTTCTCCTCGATCAGGGTCAGCAGGTGCTGCACCTCGATGGAGACCCAGCCGTCGTCGGCGACCAGAGCGCGCAGCCCCTGGGTGAACCCGACCACGTCGGGGATGTGCGCGTACACGTTGTTCGCCACGACCAGGTTCGCCGGGCCGTGCTCGGCGCGCACGGCCGAGCCGGTCTCCGGGCTCAGGAACTCCGTGAGCGTGGGTACGCCCGCCTCGCGCGCCGCGGCGCCGACGTTCACCGACGGCTCGACGCCCAGGCAGCGGATCCCCCGGTCCACCACGTGCTTCAGCAGGTATCCGTCGTTGCTCGCGACCTCGACGACGAAGGCGTCGGAGCCGTTGGTGTCGAGACCCACCCGCCGCACGGCGTCGGCGACGAACGTGCGCGCGTGCTCCACCCAGGAGGTCGAGTACGAGGAGAAGTACGCGTACTCCTTGAACGTCTCCTCCGGCGTGATCAGCGGCGGTATCTGCGCCAGCCAGCAGCCGGTGCAGACCCGCAGGTGCAGCGGGTACGCCGGTTCCGCCTGGTCCAGTTGGTCCGCGGCGAGAAAGCTCTCACATGGTGGCGTCGCCCCGAGATCGACGACGCTCGTCAGCGCCTCCGAGCCGCACAGTCGGCATCGTGTCATCTACTTCCCCCCATTGATTCCGTCCCCCATTGATTCCGACCGACCCGCGATCGCGGTGCGGTACTCCTCCAGCAGGCGCTCCAGCCCGACGGCCGGGCTGAAACCCTGTTCGTAACGGAGCCGGGCCGCCTGACCCATCTCCCGGCCCAGGGCCGGCTCGGCCGCGATCCGGCGTATGCCGGACGCGAGCGAGGCCGACTCGCCCGGCCGGTGCAGCAGCCCGGTCACCCCGTCCTCGACCAGCTCGACGAAGGCACCGTGACCCGCGGCGACGACCGGGACCCCCGCCGCCATCGCCTCCACGACCACCAGGCCGAACGCCTCCAGCCAGGTCGAGGGAGCCACCACAGCGACGGACCGCGCGACGGCCTTCCGGCACTCCGCCGGGTCCAGCAGGCCGACGTAGCGCACGTCGTCCCGGCCCGCCGCCCAGGTGGTCACCTCTCGCTCCAGAGGCCCTGTCCCGGCGATCACGAGCGGTACGCCCACACCGCCGCCGGCCGCTATCTCGTCCCACGCGGCCATGAGCAGCCGTACGCCCTTGGCCTCCGCGAGCCGGCCGAGATAGAGCAGATGCTCGCCCTCGCCCGACCGGCGGTCATCCGGGTCGGGCACGAAGTTGTGCTTCACCGCAAGGCGTTCGGCCGGCATTCCGGCCGACACCAGGACGTCGCGCTGCGCCGCGGAGATGCAGAAGAACCGCTCCACGCCGGACCACCACCGCCGCCGGTTGACCGACAGGCTGACCGCGAGCGGCACCGTCGCGAGGCGGGAGCCGCGGTAGCAGCCGTGCCGGACGGCGGGCAGCGGCGTCGAGCCGACGCACTCGGTGCACGGCCGGCCGTCCCGCTGCAGCGTGCCGGGCGGGCAGATCTGGGTGTAGTTGTGCAGCGTGGCGACGGCGGGCACGTCGGCGTCGGCGCAGGCGGCAAGCACCGCGGGCGACAGGAGCGGGAAGACGTTGTGGACGTGGACCACGTCCGGCCGGTCGGCACGCAGCCGGGCGGCGAGTTCCGTGCGGACCCCCGGGTTCCACGGCACGAGCAGCGGCACCGCCACCTTGCCGAGCAGGGACCGGGCGGCGATGTCGTCGCTGCGCCGCTCGAACACCTCGACTCGGTGGCCGGCCGCGCGCAGCAGCTCCACCTCCTGGTCGACGACCTTGTTCTCCCCGCTCGGCTGCGCCGAGGCGTAGCGGTTGTGCACCACGAGGACGTGCATGCTCAGACCACCTCCGATCTACGGGCCCAGCGCGGGACGTGTCGTCGCGGGACTTCGGGCAACGCGAGCGGAGCCGTCGTGGCCGGTGCCGCCAACAGCGAGGCGGCCAGGGCCAGATGCAGCAGATACGGCGAGGCGTCGCCGAGGCCGGCCTCGGTGTACGACGCGATCGCGCAGTAGCTGATCAGGAAGATCGCGCAGGCCCTCTGCAGCGACGGTGGCCGCAGCAACGCGACGCCGCCGAGGACGATGATGATCGCCGCCACGAGGGCGACTCCGATCAGACCCTGTTCCTGGTAGACGGCCAGCCAGCTGTTGTCGATCGGTAGCCCGCCGAACGACTTGTCGCCCAGGCCCATGCCGAACACCTTCTCCCCGGTCGTCCGGGGTTCGGCCAGCAGGGCGTCCCAGACCTTGGCCCGACCGGTGAGGTTGGAGAAGTTCTCCTTGCTCTGTCCGCGCAGGAACCATGCCTGGAGCGCGGAGGCGAACACCACTGCGGCCACCACGGCGCACAGCACCGCCCAGGTGAAGAACCGGCGGGCCGCGGCGCTGGTCAGGATGAGCGAGCCGATCGCCAGCACCAGCCCGATGAGCAGGCCGAGCGTGGCCGTCCGGGTATGGGTCAGCGCGAGCAGGACGAGTGACGGCACGATGACCACCGCCGCGCTGGTCCGATCGGTCCGGTGGCCCAGTACGAGCAGCACGGTGAGCCCGATGATCACTGCGGCGTACTGTCCGATCTGCGGCGGGGTGAGCGGCCACAACGCGCCGACCAGCCGCCCGCCATAGCGCCCGGGCATGGCCGCGCCCGGTGAGATGAGCGCGCCGGCGGCCACCGTTGCGAGCACCGCGAAGTACGTCCGGATGTGGTGCCGGACGAACGTCAGGCCGCCGTCCCACCAGCGGCTCAGCAGCCACAGCGTGCCGATGAAGAGAGCCAGCCGGGCGCAGCGGAACAGCGCGCCGAACCCGGACTCCAGGTACACGCTGGAGATCACGCTCGGCACCAGCAGCAGGGTGAGCAGGAACAAGAAGGCGCTGGCTCTGATGCGCAGCCGGAGATTGACCGCGAGCGCCAGCGCGAACGCGGCGACCAGCGCGCCCATGGTGACCAACTGGATGAGGGAGCGGGGCAGCGGGATGATGGTGTCCGCCCCGGTGGAGCCCAGCGTGTTGAGGGCCAGCAATCCCCAGGCGATCCCGACGATCTTCGCCGTGCCGGCAGGGCGCGGTTCGGCGTCGAACTGTGTCGCCATCTCAACCACCGGCCTGTGGGTCGAGGGTGCTCCCCGCGTCCTGCCGGTAGCTCTTCCCCTGCCACTGCGCGAAGTTGATCAGCCGGCTCTGGTCCTGGACGACGAACTTCCACGGTCCGAGGTAGACGTTGTCGTGCCAGCGGTTGTCCTGCTTGTGGGTGATCGCCTGAGCCACCTTCTCGCCCTGGTACGGCGACCAGTCCGGATAGGTGCCGTAGTTGGACAGCACCGCCATTCGGTCGCACTTCACGGTGCACTTGAGGACGGACTTGTCCAGCACGAAGCGGTTGTCGTGGATGTCTACCCGCTGGGTCTTCCACCGGCAGTCGGCGTAGAGCGGTGGCTTGGCGATCGCCGGCTTCGCGCAGCGGTCGGTCTTCTTCACCAGCAAAGTGCAGTCACCGGACGAGGTGTTGGCCGGGCTGTTGCAGAACCGGTCGGCGTTTTCCCACAGGGTGATCCCGTTCCAGTTGTTCTCCAGCACGTTCCGGTACATCTCGATCTTGTCCGTGCGGGCTCGGACCCGTGGTTCGCCGCCGGACTCGGACAGGTAGACGGTCGCGAACGGGAAGTTGTCCTCGCCGGCGGTGTACTTGCGGCCCTCGACCCAGTTGTTGCGCCGGATCGTGTTGTTCCGGATGACCGCGTTGTAGCTGGTCTCGTACATCAGCGCGGCACCGTCGTTGGCCTCGAGCACGTTGTTCTCGATGCGGAAGTCGTTATTGTTGGTGTCCGCCCACAACCCTGTTCCGCGGTTGTCGTGCACCCAGTTGCCGCGTATGTCGGCGCCGTCGACGGCCCAGAACTTGATGCCTCCGGTGCAGCCGCAGCCCTCCCGCCGCCGCTCCCAGTCGTCGGTGTTGTTGCCCACGATCTCGTTGCCCTCGACCACCAGGTCTCGGAGAGAGCCGCCGGCCTTGTACGCGTTCATTCCGTACTGACCGTTCTCGCGCAGGCAGCTGGCGCTGACCCGCTGGCGGGCACCGGCCATCAGCCCGGCACCGGAGTTGTACTGGATCGTCGCGTGCTCGATGACCCACCCGTCGGCGGAGTCATGGTTGACCACGCCCTGGTCGTGCGGTGCGACGAAACCCTGCACGGTCAGGTAGCGGATGGTGACGTCGCGGGCGCTGCCGCCGAACGCGTACTGGTTCTTCTTCCGGCCGTCGAGCACCGCGCCCGGCGCACCGAGGTAGCGGTTGCCCTCCTTGGGAATGACCTGGGCGTAGCGGTCCGGGTCGAGCCTGTGCTTGCCCGGCCGAAGCCAGAACGTGGTGTTCGGGGGGCTGCTCTTGGTCTTCGCCGCCAGGTCACCGACCACCGCGGGGTCGACGGTCACCGCGCCCGCCGGTGCCTTCGCCGGCCCGGCGGCGGGCTTGGCGCACACCCGGGCCACGTCCGTGGACCGCGCACCGGACGTGGACGACGCACCGGACGTGGGCGGCGCGTCGGCAGGCTTCGCCGAGTCGTCCGGCGTGCTCGTACAGCCGGTCGCCGCCAGTAGGGCCAGCGCCGGCGGTGCCGCCGCCAACGCCCAGTGCCGCCTTCTGAACCTCACGTGCCCCCCTGGCCCCGGAACCTGAGCACCGTGGTGAAGCCCTCCGCGCCGTCGGCGAAGCCGGTGCCGACCAGCGTGGTGGCGGGTTCCTTGCGCCCGAACCCCGCGGAGTACCAGCCCAGCGGCGGGTCCGTCTCGCCGCGGTGCGCCTGCCAGGACAGCTGCCCGGGCAGGTCGAGCACCGCGGAGCGCTCCTCGCCGTCCCGGGTCCAGGTGAGCACGGCCTGGTTCCCCACCAGGTCCGCGGCGATCGCCGGGCCGAGGTGGAACGCGAGGCGTACGCGCCGGCCCGAGCCGCGCACCTCGTCGACCACCGTCAATTCCCGGGTCTCGGCGGTCAGTTCCACCCTCCGGCGGTGCACGGAGCCCTCGTAACCGTCGTGTTCGGCACACCAGCGGGCCACGCCTTCGCCGGAGGTGTCGGCGGTCAGGACACGGGTCTCGGCATGCCGGGTCCACAGGAACGGGCCGCCGGAGACGGACTGGTCACCGCCGTCCAGTTGCAGTGTGTTGTGGCCGAGGGTCGAGCGGAAGTACTGCCGCCATTCGGGTTGCCCGTGGTAGCAGTACGTCCCCGGGTCGGCGAGCACGTCGACCCCGTCGTGCCGGACCTCCACGGACAGCGCGTCCGCGTGGGCGTGCGCGGCGATGGACAGGAAGCCGTGCGGGCCGCCGTCGCAGCGGCACCAGATCTCGTCCGGACCACGCAGGATGGTGAGCCCCGCGTCGGCGAAGTGGGCCGGTCGGCTCGCCGGGCGGGTCACGGCAAGTTCAGTGGGCTTGATGAGCCCGGCCAGCAGCGGGGTGCGCACATCGGTGCCGGTCACCGCCGGCCACCAGTCGAGCCGTCCGAACACGGCGTCCCCGGTGGCCAGCAGCGAGGCCCAGCGGTCGGTGCCCGCGCCGTCCACGACCAGACCGTGCCCGTCGTCCGCGTCCCCCTGGCGCGGCGGCCGCAGCCGGTTGTCCACGACGGCCGCGAGCGCGTCGGTCATCCGCAGCAGTACGAGGCGTACGGTCGCGGGGACCGGGACGCCCGCGGCATCCGCCTCGGCCACCGCGGCCAGGCCCAACTCCAGTACGAGCCCGTGGTACTCGGTGGCCAGCTCGCGGTTGAGGCCGGAGACGTAGGTGTTGCCGCGCAGGTGCCGCTCCAGCGACCGCAGCGCGCCCGCCCGCCAACGCTCCGACGAGGGGAACCAGTTGAAGGCGCAGGACGCGGCGAACTGTCCTGCGGCCTCGGCGATGACGTGGTTGTTCGCCGAAGAGCCCCGGCTGGGGAAGGCGGCCAGCCAGCGCTGGTGGTGCCAGATCTGGCTCAGCGCCACCGGGTTGTCCTCGAACAGGTCGGCCGCGCCCGGCCAGCCGTCGAGCAGCCGGCGGATCCACACCCAGGACAGCAGCCGGATGCCCAGCTCGATGCCGCTGATCCAGTGCACGCCGCGCAGCGGTGGGTTGGCCGCCCACCACGACCGCAGGTGTTTGGCCACTCGCTCGGCGTACCGCTCGTCCTCGGTGATCGCGTAGGCGGCGGCGAGCACGGTGAGGTACTGATGCCGGGACAGCTCCCAGATCTGCTTGATGTCCCCGACCGCGTCCTCGTTCCGGTACGGCACGTCGAAGGCGTAGCCCCACGGAGCCCGGCGCCCGGTCTTCGGGTCGCACCACCAGTCCGGGTCGGTCAGGTCGTCGCGGACCACCCCGAAGAACTCGGCGTGCCCGTACATCAGCCGGTCCGCCTCGGCGACGAGACGCTTCGCGGCGTCCGGAGGCACGGCGGCGATCGCCCCGGCGGGGAGCACGGCGGTGAACCGGGCGCCGGTCACGCTCGGGCAGTCGGGCCGCGCCGACCGCCACCGGCGCCTGCGCACCGCGTCGCCCGCCCGGCCCGCGACCTCCCGCGGCCCCATCCGGGAAAGCCGCCGCAGGTACCAGCCCGCACTCATGGTCATCGCGGCCCCGCCAACGTCACCGGCGCACCGGCGGCCAGGCCGGTCTGTACGGCGAGGGTGGCCGCGGTGGTGGCGACCAGCGACTGAAGCGGCACCGGCATCGGCCCTCCGGTCCGCACGGCCTTGATGAACGCGGCCAGTTCGGCGTTCTGGCCCTTGTCCCGGGCCTTGGGCAACCGCGAACTGACCCACTTCTTACGGCCGTACACCGAGGCACGGACGAAGTCGTCGAGGCGCAGAGCCTTCCCGTCCGCGACGAGGTCGAGGGTTTCCTTGGGGAGGGTGGCCGGTCCGGTGGTGACGTAGCTGATGGTGGCGGTGGACCCGTCCGGGTAGCGGAGTACGACCTGGAGGTCCTCGTTGCCGGACGGGGCGACCGCGTACACCGAGACCGGGTCGGCCTCGAGCAGCCAGCTCGCCGTGTCGATGAAGTGTCCGCCCTCGCCGGCGAACCGCGAGCCCTCGCTGCCCTGTTGGAGGTACCAGCTGCCGTGCTGCAGCCGGCCCGCGTTGACCAGGTAGCGCAGGCTCGCCGGACCGGTCCGGGCGCCGAACCGCGTCCTGGCCTCCTGAAGCAGCGGTGCGAACCGGCGGTTGAAGCCCACCTGCAGCCGGTCGTTGCCGGACTCCTCCACCGCCGCGAGTACGTCAGCCAGCTCGTCCTCGGTGAGGGCCAGGGGCTTCTCCACGAACACGGTCTTGCCGGCCAGCAGCGCCTTCCGGGTCAGTTCGGCGTGCGAGCTGTGCCGGGTGACGACGAACACCGCGTCGATGGACTTGTCGCCGAGCACGGCGTCGAGATCGGTGGTCGCCTCGGCGAAGCCGAACTTCCGTTGCGCGTTGGCCGCGGACAGCGCCGTCGTGGTGACGACGGTCGACAACTCGACGCCGTCGCGCTGTGCGAGGTGCGGCAGCAGCATCGACGTCGCGTAGTTTCCGGCGCCGACGAACGCGAGCCGCACCGGCGTCTTGGCGGACCGGGCCGGGGTGGACACTCCGCTGGGGCGCTTCACCGCGGGAACGGCCACCGCCGGGGCTTCCACTTCGGCCTTTTCGGCCGCGTGCCCGGGGTACTGGAACAGCACGGCCACGGCCTTCAGTTCGCCGTCCTTCAGGCGCTGGTACGTCTCGACGGCGTCATCGAAGTCGGCGACGTGGGAGACCAGGGGCTCCACGTCGACGCGGCCGCGGGCGACGAGGTCGAGGAAGCACGCCAGGTTGCGGCGCTCGGTCCAGCGCACGTAGCCGATCGGGTAGTCCCGGCCCTCCAGTTCGTACTCCGGGTCGTAGCGACCGGGGCCGTAACTGCGGGAGAACCGGACGTCGAGCTCCTTCTCGTAGTACGCGTTCCACGGCAGGTCCAGACGGCACTTGCCGATGTCGATCACCCGGCCGCGGTCCCGGCAGAGCCGGGCGGCCAGCTCCACGGGCTGATTGCTGCCGCCGCCGGCGGCCAGGTACACCTGGTCCACGCCGTGACCGTCGGTGAGCTCGGCGACGGAAGCCTCCACGGACGCGGACGCGGGATCGCCGCAGGCCACCGCGCCCAGGCGCGCGGCGAGTTCGCAGCGCACCGGGTCGGGGTCGACGCCGACGACGCGCACTCCCGAGGCGGCGAGGAGCTGCACCACCAGCTGTCCGATCAGCCCGAGGCCGATGACCAGTGCCACTTCGCCCAGCTGTGACTCGCCTTGGCGGACGCCCTGCATCGCGATCGACCCGACGGTGCCGAAGGCCGCGTGCCGCGGCGCGAGGCCGTCCGGCACCGGGGCGTAGAGGTTCTTCGGCACCCAGTTCAGCTCGGCGTGCAGCGCGTGCTCGTTGCCGGCGCAGGCCACGAGGTCGCCGACCTTCACGTCGTCGATGCCGGCGCCGACCTGCTCGACCACCCCGCACAGCGAGTAGCCCAGCGGCGTGTAGGAGTCCAGCTTGCCCATCACCTTGCGGTAGGTGGCGGGCACCCCGTTGGTGGCCACGCTCTGCATGACCTTGGCCACCTGGTCCGGCCGGGAGCGGGCCTTGCCCAGCATCGACATACCGGCCTCGGACACCTTCATGAGCTCGGTCCCCGTGGAGATCAGCGAGTAGGCGCTGCGGACCAGCACACCGCCCGGCTTGCACCCCGGCGCCGGAACGTCGAGCACCGCCAGCTCGCCGCTCTTGTAGTTCTGCACAACCTGTTTCACCCGAAGTCCCCTTGTTTCTACGCGTCTTCTACGCCGTCGAGCGAGCGCTCTGGCCGGACCCGGACGTCGCGTCGCGATACCAGTACTCGAGCGTCAGCACATGCCACAGATGCTTGGAGAAGTCCCGCTGCCCGGAGGCGTCCTCGGCGACCATCCGCGCCAGCGCGTCGCGGCGCAGGAACCCGGAATTGACCAGCAGGCCGTCGTTGACCACCTCGCGCACCAGCGGTGCCAGATCCCGGCTCATCCAGGCGCGTAGCGGGGCGCTGAACAGGCCCTTGGGCCGGTACACGATCTCCTGGGGCAGGACCGAGGTGGCCGCCTCCTTGAGGACGGCCTTCCCCTGCCGTCCGACGATCTTGCGGTCGCCGGGCACGGCGAACGCCGCCTTGACCACCTCGACGTCCACGTACGGCACCCGCACCTCGGTCGACGCGGCCATGCTGGAGCGGTCCGTGTAGGCGAGGTTCAGGCCCGGCAGGAACATCCGGGCGTCGGTCAGGCACATGCGGTTGACGAAGTCGTCGAGGTCGTTGTCCTCGTAGGTGTCCGCATGTTCGGTCAGTACGTCGTCGACCGTCCCTGCCAGGTCGGGATCGAGCAGGCCGAGCAGTTCGTCCTGGTCGTACATGGTGTAGCTGCGCCGGAACGCGGTCTCCTCCGGCAGATCGGCGAAGGAGAGGAACCGCTTGGCGAAGCGCACCGACCGGTACCCGCGGCGGGACGTGGCAACCGGCAGCCGGTCCACGGCCCTCGACAGGCCGCGGCGCAAGGGCCGCGGGACGCGCTGGTAGCGCAGCGCTAGCAGGTTGGCCAGGTGCTTGCGGTACCCGGCGAACAGCTCGTCGGCGCCCATCCCCGAGAGCATCACCTTGACCCCGGCCTCCCGGGCGGCCGAGCAGATCAGGAACGTGTTGATCGCGGCGGGGTCGCCGATCGGCTCGTCCAGGTGGTACGTCATCTGCGGCAGCAGATCGAGCACGTTCGGGGCGATCTCGATCTCGTGCAGATCGACACCGAACCGCTCGGCCACCTGCCGGGCATAGCGCAGGTCGTCCGGCATCGCCTCGAACTTGGCGTCCTCGGCGCGGAACCCGATCGTGTAGGCGGAGATCCCGGGTCGATGGCGGGCGGCCAGCGCGGTCAGGTAGCTGGAGTCGAGGCCGCCGGAGAGGAAGGTCGCCACGGGGACGTCGGAGAGCAGGTGCCGCCGGGTCGACTCCTCGACGATGGCGGCCAGGTCCGGGTGCTCGCCGGCCCGGGCCCGCTCCCGGCCCTCGGCGGCGACGTCCTTCAAGTTCCAGTACCGGCCGCGCTCCACCCGGCCGTCGGGCCGGCACCTGAGCCAGCTCCCCGGCGGCAGTTTCTCCGCTTCGCGGAACGCGCACCGTGAGTCCGGCACCCAGTAGTACAGCAGCGAGGCCACCAGCGCCGCATGGTCCACCTCAAGCGACCCGCCGGTCACGGCCGCGAGCGCCTTGAGCTCGGAGGCGAACACCAGCCCCGCGCCACGCCGGAGCAGGAACAGCGGCTTGATGCCCAACTGATCCCGGGCCAGCACCAGTTCACCGGTGCGCTCGTCGAAGATCCCGAACGCGAACATGCCGCGCAGCCGGGGCAGGCAGTCCGTGCCCCAGCGCCGCCACGCCTCGAGGAGCACCTCGGTGTCGGAGGTGCCGCGGAAGCGCAGCCCGGCGGCCTCCAGTTCGGCACGCAGCTCGGGCGCGTTGTACAGCTCGCCGTTGTAGGTCAGGGCGAGGCCGTCCGAGACCATCGGCTGAGCGCCGGTCTCGGACAGGTCGATGATCGCCAACCGGCGGTGCCCCAGCTGCACTTCGCCGTCACCGACGGGGTGGCCGTACCGGCCCGCCCCGTCCGGACCGCGGTGGGTGAGGGTCTCGGTGAGCCGGTCGGTCACGACCTTCCCGTCCGGCCATCGGTAAGTACCTGCGATGCCACACATGTGCTACCGCGCTTCCTGGTCGTTGTCCGGGCCCCCTGCGGCCCACACCGGCAGCCGCTCCGTCCGCCGCTGGCCCGTGCCGTTCTGCCGGACCGGCGTCTCGCTGCGGCCGCGCAGCGCGGCGTGCAGCCCGTCCCACAGCGTGCCGTCGGTCCGGTCACGCGGATCGGGGTCGATCAGCACCACGCCGATCACCGGGATGCGCTGGTCCGCGAGCTGCCGCGCCACGGTGTGCAGCCATGCGGCGCTGCCGTGCCCGGCACGTACGACCAGCACGGTCCGGGTACCGAGGTACCGGAGGTCCGTCCACGCTGTGCCGGGCGCCACCGAGCCGACGCCGATCCGGAGTTCCTGATGCGGCACGGCCGCGGCACGCTCGCCGCTGACCACGGTGGGGTCTCCCGGTTTCTGGCGGCGCTTCGCGAGCTGCGGGCCGGGCAGACCGTCGATGATGACCGCCGGCCCCTCCGCCGCCAGGGCCCGGGCGAGGTTCAGGGCGATCACGCTCGTGCTGCGCGCACAGCCCAGTTCCAGGAGCGACACCGGTTCCGCTTCCGCGGAGCCGCGCACGGTGCGGGCCAGGTGCGCGGTGAGCCGTTCGCGTGTCACCCGGGTCCGTCGGCGCTGCCACAGCCTGCCCGACCGGCGAGGCAGCTCGGCGATGACCGAGGCGCCCAGGTTCGCCGCGATGTCCCGGCGCAACACGGGGCGGTCGGCCACCACCGTGCGGACCGCGGCAAGGGCGAGCCCGAGGGCGAGCCCGACGACGAGGCCGATCGCGGCGTTGGTGACAACGGCCTTGGGCAGGGAATGCCGCACCGTGCGTGGGCCGTCCACGATCTGCGTGCGGGCGATGAGCTGGGGCGTGCCGATGCGCGCCTCCTCGGCGCGCTGGTCGTATTCGTCGATCTGCGAGTTGAGCTTGGCCCGGCGGTCGAAGAGCGACTCGAGGTCCGCCGACGCTGACGGGTCGCCTTCCGGAGGCCGGTTTCCGATGGCCTCGTTGACCTTGGCGAGCTCGTCCCGCAAGCGGTCGCGCCGGTCGAGCAGGGCCTCGGCCTCAGCGTTCGCGGCTTCCCGTATCCGCGTCAGGTGGTCAGCGATGAACGCGTCGGCCAGCGCCTTGGCCCGGGCCACCGCCTGAGCGTCGCTGTCACCCGTCACATTGATCTGCAACAGGTTGTTGGTCAAGCCGGTACCGCGGTAGTCCCGCATGAAGTCGGCCGGGCGTTCCGGGGAGTTGAGGGATTCGAGGGCTTTGCCGGCGACCCGCGTGGTCCGCAGCAGCTCGACGTCGGTGCGGATCAGCGTTCCGGGGTCGTTCGGCTGGTCGTCCTGATGCGCGACCAGCACCGTGGTCACCGCGGTCGGCGGCGCCGGCAGCAGGACCGCCACCGCCGCGCCGATCAGCAGCCCCAGCAGCGCCATGGAGCACCAGAGGCGGCGGCGCCTGCGCACCGCCACCACCAGCGCCTGTAGGTCGAACAGCGGAGCGGTTGCCGACGACTCCGAAGTCGTACTCGTCGTCACAACGAACCTCCCGGTGCGGGGCCGCGAACCGCGAGCGCCGGAGTGGCGTCATCCGGCGTCCGGCCGGCAGACGGCGTCGGACGGGCCTGGACCGTTCCGGCGACGACGGTGCCGGCGACGACGAAGCCGACGACCTGGTGCTTGCCGTCCGTACACGCCTCGGCTATGCCGGTGAGCTCCGCCGCGGTCCAACTGCCCGCGCTGAGCACCACCAGGGCACCGGACTCCCTGGCGCGGTCCGGCACCATCGGCTGGGACACCGACACCTCCACCACCCGAAGCAGCGGATCGCTCCCGGCCTCGGTGACGAGCTGCCCGGCGGCCCGGCGGGCGATCTCGTCGCCGTCCGGTACGACCACCAGCAGCCGCCGGGGGGCCGGCAGCTTTTCCCGGAGGCGAGCGCACACCCGCCGGTAGCGGATCCGCCTGCTGGCCTCGTCGCCGGACCTCCGCGGGGTCGGTATGTCCCACCGGGTATCGACGCCCAGCAGCCGGCGGATCAAAGCCCGCGGGCTACGGTCTTCCGGCCGGTGCGCGGACCGTTCACCAGGCACGTCGACGGTGCCCAGCAGCGCCGAGCTCAGCGCGGCGGCGATCTCCGGTTCGGTGCGCAGTCGGCGGCTCGCCCGTGCGGCGGCGAGATGGCCGATGACCGCGAGCAGGAAGAACAGCAGCGCCCCGGCGACCATCAGCTGCATCCTCGTCGGCGGGGCCTCGCCGGTCGGCCGGACCGCAGGCCCCATGACGACCAGGCTGGCCTTGGTGGTCGCCGGGTCGGCCTCGGCCAGCTTGGTCATGGCCTCCTCCAGCGAGGTGCGCAGCTGCTCGAGCTGAGTGCGGGCCTGCACGCTCTCCACGGTCTGCCCCGGATCAGTCGCATTGGCCAGGTCGGTGATGCGGCGGCTGGTCTGCTCCACCTGCTTCCGCAGTGCCTCGGGCCCCGCCGCGGTGCTGTCGCCCGCGATCCGCGCGACGAACGCGACGAATTGCTTGGCCACCTGGTCCGAGAGCCGCTGTGCGCGCTCCGGAGTGTCGGCCGTACCCGAGATCTTGATGATGTTCCCGTCGCCGGCCTTGGCGCTCACTCGCTCTCGCAGCTCCCTGCCGCTGACGCCCCTCCAGTCGAGCTGCGCGGCCGCGCGGTCGACCACCGCCGAACTGGTCGCGATCTCTGCCTGCGTCAGCAGCTCGCGCTCCTCCCACGCCCCCGGCAGCAGCACCGATGCCGACGTCGTGTATTTCGGCGGAATCAGCAAGGAGGTGCCGTAGCCGACGAGCGCGCCCACCACGGCGAGGACGGCGAGAAGCCGCCAGCGCCGTCGGAAAATCCGCCCGACCGTGACGAGACGAACTGTGTCATCGCTCATCGGCGCGGCCTCTTCCCTGTCCGGACCGGGTTGCCCGCCGACACCGGAGCGTGGTCACGGCAGGCAGCGGCGTAGGCGGCGAGCAGCGACGCCTGCGAGTTCCGCCAGGAAAGCTGCCCGCTGATCCGCTCCTGGCCGATCTCGCCCATCCGGGCCCGCTTCTCCGGGTCGTCCAGGAGCAGCGTGATGAGCTTGGCGAACTCGGCCTCGTCGTTGGCGGACGCGTAGACGGCGGCGTCATCGGCGGAGACGCGCGCCTCCTTCAGGTCGAAGGAGACGATCGGCCGGCCCATCGCCATGTACTCCAGGACCTTGTTCATGGTCGACACGTCGTTGAGCGGATTGCGCGGGTCGGGGGAAAGGCACACGTCCGCGGTGGACAGGTAGCGCACCAGGTCGGCGTCCGGTATGCGCCCGGTGAACTGCACCTGTTCGGAGAGTCCGAGCCGGCGGGACAGCTCCACCATCGCGTCGAAGGCGTCGCCGGAGCCGACGAACACCGCATGCCAGTCGGTCCGCCCGAGCTCGTCGCGCAGCTTGGCCAGGGCCCGCAGGGCGTAGTCGACGCCGTCCTGAGGTCCCATGACGCCGAGGTAGCACAGCAGATGAGGCTTGCCGCGCTTCAACTCCGGCTCGGGCGGCACCGGTTGGAACCGCTCGATCGCGGGCGCGCTGCGCACCACGAACACGTCCTCAGGACGCCGGCCGCCGCGGCGTATCGCGACGTCCCGGTAGCTCTCGTTCGTGGCGAGGACGATGTCCGCGGCCCGGTAGGTCCGCCGTTCCAGCGCGCACACGGCGCGGTAGAGCAGGTCCTCGCCGCGGTCGAACCGGGAGAGGTACAGCTCGGGTACCAGGTCGTGCTGGTCGAAGACGAACCGCGCGCCGCGCCGCTTCAGCCACAGGGCCGGCAGGAACAGCAGGTCGGGCGGGTTGCAGGCGTGGACCACGTCGACCGGGCCGACCTTGCGGGCCAGCCGGGCCGTGTGCCAGAGCGCCGATCCGTACTCCCGCAGGTAGCCGGCCGGTCCTCCGGCGGCCGCGCGCAACGGGTAGCGGTGGATCCGCACCCCGTCGATCACGGCCTCCGGCTCCGTGTCCCGCTTCTCCCCGCGGGGACAGATGACGTGCACTTCCCAGCCCGCGTCGCGCAGCGTCGTGCACTCCTGCCACACCCGCCGGTCGAACGGCACCGACAGGTTTTCCACCAGGATCAGCGCGCGTCGCTTCGACCCGTCGCCGCGGACTGTGTCATCGAACGTTGTGTTACCAAGCAAGGCCCACGTACCCCGGTTCGGCCCGCCGCGCTTCGGCGTCGGGAAGGTGGATGAGGTCGACGATCACCGGGCCGTCGCCATGGGGCAGCGCCGACAGCACCGCCGTATCCCTGGTTCCGACCAGGCACACCTCGGCGTGCTCCATCACCTCGTCGACGGAGTCCGCGAGCAGCTGCGCGAGGTGCGGCAGCCGGGTCTCGATGTACTCGCGGTTCGCGCCCATCAGCCGGGAGAGGCTCACGTTGGCGTCGTAGATCTTGAGGTCGTACCCCTTGCCGAAGAGTCTCTCCGCCAGCTCGACGAGCGGGCTCTCGCGGAGGTCGTCGGTGCCGGGTTTGAAGGACAGCCCGAACAGGCCCACCCGGCGCTTGCCGGTGCGCTCGACCAGCTCCACCGCACGCTGCAGATGTGCGGAGTTGGAGGGCAGCACATGGGCGAGGATGGGCACCGAGATGTCGGCCCGCTGCGCCGCGTGGACCAGGCTGCGCAGGTCCTTGGGCAGGCAGGAGCCACCGAAGGCGAAGCCGGGGCGCAGGTAGGCGGGGCTGATGTTCAGCTTGCGGTCGGCCAGAAAGACGTCCATCACCTGGTGCGAGTCCACCCCGAGCGCCTGGCACACCGCGCCCAGCTCGTTCGCGAAGCCGATCTTGAGGCCGTGGAACGCGTTGTCCGCGTACTTGATCGCCTCGGCCGTCGGGACCGGCACCCGGAACACCTCGCCGGGCAAGCCGTCGTACAGCGCCAGCACCGCGTCGCCGCTGGCCGGGTCGAGTTCGCCGATGACGGTCTTGGGCGGGTCGAAGAAGTCCCGCACGCTCGTGCCCTCGCGCAGGAACTCCGGGTTGACCGCGACTCCGATGTCCACCCCGGCGGTGCCGCCGACGTACTTCTCCAGGATCGGTACCAGCAGGTTCAGGCAGGTGCCCGGGAGCATGGTGCTGCGGAACACGACGGTGTGCCGCCCGCCCCGCTCGGCCAGCGCGGCACCGATCTCCTCGGTGACCCGCTCCAAGTACGTGGTGCACAGGCTGCCGTTGGGCTCCGACGGCGTGCCCACGCAGACCAGCGACACCTCGCTGCCCATGATCGCCTCGCGGACGTCGCCGGTGGCTCTTAAGGCACCGGTCCGCACGACCTCGGCGATGAGCTCGCCGATCCGCTCCTCGACCACCGGGGCCTTGCCGTCGTTGACCAGGTCGACCTTCACCTGGTTCACGTCCACGCCGATGACCTCGTGACCCATGCTGGCCAGGCACGCGGCCGACACACAGCCCACGTAGCCGAGCCCGAAAACGCTGACCTTCATGATCTGTCCCTCCCCCCAAGCAGGCCCTTTTGGCCTGCGGTCCGCGCACGCACCGAACGACGACCCCCGCGCATCAATAGGCCCCCTGCCCGTGCAGCACCGCGCGTAGCGTCTTCCACAAGATCACCGCGTCCAGGGCGAGCGACCAGTCCTCCACGTACCGCAGGTCGAGGCGGACCGCCTCCTCCCACGGCAGGTCGCTGCGTCCGCTGATCTGCCACAGGCCGGTGAGCCCGGGCTTGACCAGCAGTCGCCGCCGGATGTCCGGGCCGTACGCGGCGGACTCCTCCGGCAGCGGAGGCCGCGGACCGACGAGCGACATCGATCCGGACAGCACGTTGAAAAGCTGCGGGAGCTCGTCGATCGAGTACCGGCGCAGCACCGCTCCCACCCGGGTCACCCGCGGATCCCGGCGGAGCTTGAACAGCAGCCCCGCACCCTCGTTGAGGCCGGCCAGCGCGGCACGGGCCCCGTGCGCCCCGGCGACCATGGTGCGGAACTTGTACATCGTGAACTCGCGGCCGTCCTTGCCGACTCTGCGCTGGCGGTAGAACACCCCGCCCCGGCTGTCCGCCGCCACGAGCAGCCCGACGACCACCATCAGCGGCGCGAACAGCACCAGCAGGACCGCCGCGCCCAGCCGGTCGGCGACCTCTTTGACCGCCCGGCGTCCCCCGGTGAAGGTCGGCATGCTGACCCGCAGCAGCGGTATTCCGAGCACCGCGTCGACGTGCAGCCGCGGGCCGGCCACCTCCATCAGTACGGGGGCCACGATCATCTCGGCGTCGCTGCCTTCGAGGTTCCAGGCCAGCCGCTGCAGCCGGTCCGGTGACCAGTGCGGGTCCGCTGTGACCGCGACGACCCGGTAGCCGTCGCGGCGGACGTGGCCCGCGACATCCGCCAGTCGGCCGACGACCGGCACCCCGTCCAGGTGGTCTCCGTCGAGCCCGCGCCCGTCCGGCGTGCACACCGCCTCCACCCGCCAGCCGAGGTGCGGGAACTTGCGGGTCCGGTTGATCAGGTCGCGCACGGTGGCCGGGCTCCCGGCAGCGAGCACCGGTCTCAGACACCGCCCTTCGTTCCGCTGTCTGTGCAGCCGGACGCGGAGCACATACCGGGCGGTCATGGTGACGAGCGCGATCGCGGGGATCGCGACGAAGATCCAGAGCTTGATGTTGCGCGAGGTGAGGGCTATCCCGCCGAGTGCCAGTACGACGGTCGCCGCGAACAGTGCGCGTCCGAGCCGGCGGAATTCCTCGGCACCCTGGCCGAGCACGGCCGGCGCCCACGCCCGGCTCACCGCCAACGCTCCCAGCACCAGCAGCTCCGTACCGAAGGCGAGAATTCCCCATTTCTCGTGCCAGTTGGCCGCGTCCCGGACCCCGAAGAAGTTGCCGATCGCCGCTACCACCAGGGCGGTGGCCACCATGTCGCTGGTGATCACGGCCCGGCGGTACCGCTGTTCCCACTCGATCGCGGGCTGGCTGATTGCCCCACTCGCCAGACCTCCGCGCGCCGACGAAAAAGGGTCGACTAATCCCCCCTGCCGCACAGAACCCCCCCGGTCCCCAGTGGTACGACGTGGTCGCCAAACACCGTTCCTCCCCCCGGGAGGCCCCCGCCTCCCGCACGCTTCCTCCCCTCGGGAGGCCCCCCGCCCCCCGCCGCGCTGTTCCCTCCCCGCGGGCGGCTCCTGCCCCGCGCATGGCATCCCGGCTACTGCAGCGCTACGCGAACAACTCGCCCCGGTGGCAGCAGACTCGTACGTCCTGCCGGCCACTCGAGGTGCGCGGAAACCCGTCGAAGCCCCGGATGCTCCCCGCACCCGAAGCCCCTCTCGGGCTCCACGAATTGATCACCCTCACGTCTGGCGCCGGAGACGCGACTGCGTCGTTCGCAGCGGCAGACCTATAGATCATCATTTGTCGGCTCGTGTCCCGCATGTGAAGCAAGGTCAATCTAGACCATCGGACCCCGTCTGAAGAGGGGGACGTGAGTAATTTGTGCTGAACCTTTGAAGCCGCATCCACAGATCATTCACCTCCCAAGACCGCCTCGGCGACGAGGACATGCCCTCTGACCTGTGATGACGGGATGTCTCCGGGGTGCCCGCACCGGCAACCCCGAGGCGTGGCCGCACTACCAACTGGGCCGCGCTCGGGGCCGATTCGGCGGAATTTACCTGCCGGGAGCCCACCCGAGCCGGTTCACTGGCCCAAAGCCTTCGCACGTACACGTTGGTGAAGCACCGGTCGGGGTCGAGTCGGTCACGCAGCGCGGTGAACTCGGCGAAACGCGGCTAGACCTCGGCGAAGTAGTCGGCGTCGCTACGCGGGGGCTGCAGCCGCATTCCTGCGGCACAACCACACCAGAACCGTTCGCTCCACAGGGCCGCACCCATGAACGCCCGTCCGGCCGGCCCGAGGACGACCGGATACAGTGCGCGAGACGGCAGCCTGGTCAGAGAGGGGAAGCGTGACCGACACCAGCGACACCCGCCCCGCCGACAGCGAAGTGCAAGCTCCGCGGCAGAGCCGACTGCTCCGCCTGATGCGCTACCTCCCTCTGATCGCCCCCGTCCTGCTGTGGGCCGTTCCCTGCTGGATGCTCCTGCACACCGGCCAGCACTGGCCGCTGCCCGTCACGCTGGTCGGCACCGCCCTGTTCGCCCTCGGCCTCGTCGGTATGCCGCTCGCGATGGGGCGCGGCCACGGCCGACGCCAGCAGGACGGGGCGGCGATCGTCGGTGACACCCTGCTGGGCGCCAGCTGGGTTCTGTTCACCTGGTCGATTCTGCTCGGCGTCCCCTTGCGGCTCGCCCTGACCCTGGCCGGCGTCGGCGAGAGTCAGGACCGGGCCCGGATCGTCACGTGGGCCGTCCTCGGCATCACCGCCGTACTGCTCGCCTGGGGGTACGCCGAGGCCCGCCGCGTGCCACGCGTGCGCCGCCTCGACGTACAACTCCCACGACTGGGTGCCGGGTTGGACGGCACACGCGTCGTCCTCATCACCGACACCCACTACGGCCCACTCGACCGCGCCCGCTGGTCGGAGCGGGTGTGCGAGACGGTGAACACGCTGGAAGCCGACCTGGTCTGCCACACCGGCGACATCGCGGACGGCACGGCCGAACGCCGCCGCGCCCAGGCCACCCCACTCGCCACCGTGCGGGCCAGCCGGGCCCGGGTCTACGTCACCGGCAACCACGAGTACTACAGCGAGGCCCAGGGCTGGGTCGACCTGATGGACGAACTGGGTTGGGAGCCGCTGCGCAACCGCCATCTGCTGCTCGAACGCGGAGGCGACACCCTCGTGGTCGCCGGCGTGGATGACGTCACCGCCGAGTCCTCCGGCCTGGCAGGCCACGGCGCCCACCTCGCCGGAGCCTTGAACGGCGCCGACCCCGACCACCCTGTCCTGCTCTTGGCCCACCAGCCCAAGTTCGTCGACCGGGCGGCAGCCGACGGCATCGACCTCCAACTCTCCGGCCACACCCACGGCGGCCAGATATGGCCCTTCCACCACCTGGTCCGCATCGACCAGCCCGCCCTCGCCGGCCTCAGCCACCACGGCGCCCGCACCCTCCTCTACACCAGCCGCGGCACCGGCTTCTGGGGCCCGCCATTCCGCGTCTTCGCCCCCAGCGAGATCACCCTGCTCGTGCTCCGCTCCCCGCACCCGCCCACCAGGCCGTAGCACTGGGCGCGCCAACCCATCCGCTCACCGTGGTGCACGACAGCCAGTGGCCCCCGAGGCCGCGACGGCCTACCTCACCAGGGAGCAGGATCAGACGGCCTGTCCCAATCCCGGACATGGACGTGTCGTGCATCGAACGCCGTATCCACCTGGCGTCCGGCAACTACGACTGGGGCCACACCCGGGAGGGCGTCGGGGACACCGTCATACGGTCGAATGTCCATCTCGTCGCGGGCTGGTACACCTGGGAGAGCTGCTTGTATCCGTTCGAGGACTACTACTCCCAGGGGCTCGTTCCTCGACCCGAGGTGCCGACCGGCCACCGTCCAACATGGGCGCGCGACCGCTGCCGGCCCGGCATGGCCCCGGAGGAAGGCCGTATGCCTCGTCAGCAGTTGAGGATCTTCTGAACCGGGCCCCATTTCACGAACTCGCGAACCGAACTGAAGGCAGGGGGCATCCGCCAGGGCGTCCCGTCATCGAAGGTCAGCAGGGGGCGAGTGCCTGTGGTCTGGTTGTTACGCCACGAGCCGGAGGTGTCGTCCCAGGAGAGCGGGATGCCGTATTCGCCGCACACGTACATGCCGATGTTGGCGCCGCCGAAGCCTGACGCTGAATACGCGCAGAACCACCCGTAGGGCGTTCCGCCCACGCACTCGGTAGCACTGATCCCGTTCGCGGTCGTCTCACCCAGCTGACGGGGCTGGTCTTCCCCCGGCACCGGGATGTTCAGGACTGCGCCGTTGAGGTCGATCTGGTTGGGTGACGCCTGGGTGCCCTTTCCACCCAGCTTGACCAGGTAGGCATCCACCCTGTCCTGGAGGCCGTTGGCCTGCGCGGTGCTCAGCCCCGCCGCGCGGGCCTCCGCAACGAACGCTGCGCGGCCATCGCCGGCGGCACCCGCCCCGCCGGTGCCGGCGACCGTGGCGAGCACCATCATCGTCGATGTGAGGGTGATCCTCACCAGGCCCACTCTTGTCTTCGTGCGCACGGGTTTCCCTTCGCCGTCGGCTGCTCACGGCCGCGTAGAGGCAGGGGCTCACGTGTTCTGCGACCTTGTCCGATCGCCACGAGCGTCCCGTCGAGCGGTGCCCCGCACCGCCGCCATGGATTGAAGCTGTGTTCGTTCCCTTGAATGAGGGCGCGCTGTGGCCGGGATCTGTCTGGCGGTGACTGTGCTGCCTCCAACGTCCGCATACCGCCTTGTCGTTGCCCGCCCAACGCCTCAAGACTGGGGCCTGGGCTCGGGCGCGGGACAGACGTTTCGGCTCAGGCTGAAACGTCCGGCAGGGACGCGCAGGGGGAGCAGTGATCCGTATCCACTTCACATTCGAGGACCTCGCACGGACTCGGATCGCGCCCCTTGGACCGCTGGCAGAGGCACACCTCAGCCTGGAGGTGGTCCAGCACCGCGGTGAAGCCGCCCTGTTCGACGGCTGGCGTGCGCACGCCCAATCGAGGCTGTCTGCCGGCGACCTGCCGGTACTCGCCCGCGGTATTGCGGTGCCGGGCAAGGGGATGCTGGATCTGTTCACCCTCGTCGGCACCGTGCCCGAGGTGGACAGCGCCCTCGACGGGCTGCTGAGTGACCCCCGGCCCTTACGCAACGAACTGTCCCTGTATCCCCCGAAGGGACAGGCGATGCTGCCCCCGTGGGTCTTCACCGCAGCGCAGGGCAACGGCGCAGCCGCCCGTCGCCTGGACCGTGGCCTGCGCGATGCGTACCACGCCACCGTCGCACCGTACTGGGAGCGCATCCAGGCCCTCGTTCACACGGAACGGGCTGCCGCGATCCACGTCATGGCCGCGGAGGGCGTCGGCGCCATGCTCGCATCGCTCCACCCATCCCTTCGCTGGCAGCAGCCGGTGCTGGAGTTCCCCTTCCTGCCCTGGACGAACAGCCTTGACATCGACCTGGCGGGCGGTGGGCTGCTACTGGCCCCTTCGGTCTTCTGTCGCCACCCCCTGATGTTCCGCTCACCCAGCGGGGAACTGATGCTGATCTACCCCGTGGTGAGAGACGTTCTGGCGGCGGCCGGGATATTCGCGGCCACAGGCCCCGCCGGCCAGGCGGTCGCCGGCTTACTGGGACGCACACGGGCAGCAGTTCTCGAAACCACAGGGACCGGTGCCACGACCGGCCAGATCGCAGACCGCCTCAGGATCTCGCCTGCCAGCGCCAGCCAGCACACCGCCGTCCTTCGGGAGGCGGGATTGGTTTCGTCCCGAAGGCAGGGCAAAACGGTCTGTCACACCCTCACTCCCCTCGGCAAGGCCTTGCTCAATGGGCGCCACACGGCGCGGACCCGTTGACCGCGGCGGTGCCGGCGCCGCATCCGCACCGGGTGCCGGCCGGTGTCGACGGCGACGGGCTGGGCGCGGCGATCGGCACCTTCCGGGCGGCCCGCGCCGCCGACCGGTCCGACGGCGAAGTCCCCCGCGGGCTGCGGGCGATCGCCGTGGACGGCAAGACGCTGCGCGGCTCGCGCACCGCCGCCACCCGGCCGTCGCCCTGCCGGCCGCCATGGCCCACACCGGCGAGGTGCTCGCCCAGCGCCAAGTCACCCACAGGAGCAACGAGATCTCCGCCTTCGCGCCGCTGCTGGGCGGCCTCGATCTGACCGACACCGTCATCACCGCCGACGCGCTGCACACCCAACACGGCCACGGCCGCTACCTGCGCGCCCGCGGCGCCCACTACCTCGCGGCGGCCAAGGCCAACCACCCCGGCCTGCACCGGCGGCTGCGCCGACTGCCCTGGCGCGACATCGCCCTGGACCACTACGCCAAGGAACGCGGCCATCAGCGCATCGAGATCCGCCGGCTGAAGACCGCCGTCTTCGCCCACCTGGACTACCCCGACGCCGTCCAGGCCCTGCAGGCGGTGCGCCGGCGCCGCGACTTGACCACCGGGAAGCTGACCATCGAGCGGCACTACCTGGTCACCAGCCTGCCGCCCGGCGCGGTCGGCGGCGCCCAGCTCGCCGCCTTCATCCGCGGCCACTGGCTGATCGAGAACCGGCTCCACCACGTGCGCGACCGCACCTTCCGCGAAGACGAGTCCAAAGTCCGCACCGGCCGGCTCCCCCGGGCCATGCCAGCCTACGCAACCTGGCCATCGGACCCCTGCGCCAGGACGGCTGGGACAACATCGCCGCCGGACTCCGGCAACACGCGCCGGACTTCCTCCGCCCGCTCACGGCCCTCGGCCGAGCCTGACCAACCCGGACACATCGCGATCATGCAAAGGACCCTGCGGGGGGCGGCGCGGTTGATCAAGCGCTGAGCGCGGCCCGGAGTGCCTTACCCGCGTGGCGCAGCGCGGGCGCAGACGGCTGTGACCGGCGGGTTGCCGACGTGAGGGTGTGGTGACCGTCAACCGCTGGTTCAGTAACGGCAGTTGAGGCCCTCCCGGCGAGGTTGCCAGCGTGATTGATCGGCAATGTACCGGCATCGCATACCGCGAAAGCGGGGGATCCCGACTTGGCACGCTCACGACCGCCCGGACCCGCACTGCTCGCCCGGGCCCTCCTCATCGCCGTAGCGCTGGTGGGCACGCTGCTCTCCGCGCCCGCACAGCAGGCCGCCGCGCAACCGCCGCCGCCTCCGCCACCGACGCAGCCTCCGCCGTCGAACGCGCGTGACTTCGAGCCCTCGCACTGCGCGAACTGGGTGGTCCTGAGCCTGGCCGGCGGGGGACACCAGCTCTCGGCCCAGGAGCCCTTCGGCCATCCGCAGCTCAACCCCTACCTGTGGGGCATCACCGAGGCTCTGGACCGGCACGGCATCGGGTCCTCGCCGCCCAACGTGAACCCTCGCCCTCCGGTCCCGTCCGACGAGCATCCGAACGGCAATTACCTCGTCGACCTGCACGCCTTCCCGTACAACTCCGGCAGGTCGGATTACTGGGCGAACGTGGAGGCGGCCAAGGGCCCGCTCGCCCAGCGGATCGAGTGGTACGACACGACCTGCGGGACGAGCACCAACGTCATCCTCGTCGGCTACTCCATGGGCGCGCATGTGATCAAGCGGGCCATGCAGGAGCCGCTGATGAAGGAGCACCAGGACGTGGTGGCCGGCATCCTGAACATCGCGGACCCCAGCCGGATGAACAATCAGCGCGGGATGGCCGGCCGACCGTACGAGGCCCGCCAGATGGAGACCAAGTCCGGGTCCTTCGAACCGATCAGGATCGACAGCCCGGTCCTCCCCGGTGAGTATGAGCGGCCGTCCGATCCGCCTGCTTCGGTGGAGTCCGACCCTCAACTCGGAGGGGCGCTGGGACGGATCATGGTGCCGGAGGAGTTCTCCGGGTTGGGCGGGAACGGCAGGTACTTCGACATCTGCCGTACCGAGGACCCCTTCTGCAACACCGGAATCCCGCTGACCGCGGACGCGGCGCCGGCGGACATCAACGCGCAGCTCGTCAGGCTCGGTATGGGTCAGGGTCCGCACACGGACTACGAGGACCAGGTCCGCAATGATCCGTACGAGCCCGGACCCACGCCGGTCGAGATGGGCAACCGCGTCGTCTACCGAGCCATCCAGCACCAACAGCACCGCGCACAGACCCCGCCCGGCCCGCCGGTCGCGCCCGGCCAGGGCGGTGCCGGCGGCGGCGCGGGCCCGGTGGCACCACCCCAGGCGCCGCCGCCCCCGGCCGCGCAGCCGGACAACCCGCCGCCGCCGCTGTTCGACCCGAACGACAAGTCGTGCAACCCGCACGGCCCCACCGACGGCATGTCCACCGCCGCGATCCGGGAGGCGTGCGCGGAGGTCGCCGCCGGCACCTGGTACACTTGGGGCGGCGGCCACAGCGTCAGCCCGCCCCAGGCCACCTTCGGGCACGTCGACTCCTCCGACCCCGAGCGCAGCCGGTTCGACCCGCAGCGCAAGGGCTTCGACTGCTCCGGCTTCGTGCGCTACGCGTACTACAAGGCGGCAGGGCACGACATCCTCGGCGACCGCACAGCCTCGCAGATGTACAACGCCTCCTGGCCGGTCCGCATGACGGCACAGCAGGGAGAGGCCGCGCTGCTCCCCGGCGACCTGGTGTTCTTCGGCGGTCCCGGCAGCATCCACCACGTCGCGATCTACCTGGGCAACGGGATGATCGTCGAGGCGCCGCAGTCCAACGAGAAGATCCGGGTGGCCGAGCTGCGCAGCCACGACGACTACGCCGGCGCCGTCCGCGTCAGCGGCCAGGGCGGTGGCGGCGGCCAGGGCAACGCCCCGAACTCCACCTGGGGCACCAACGTCAACACCCACACCGAGCCGGCCACCGGCTCCCCGGTGCACACGACGTTCCCCGGCCCGACCGGCATCCGCATCGACTGCCAGATACGCGCCGAGACAGTGACAGCCGACGGCTACACCAACGACGTCTGGTCGCACCTGCCGGACCACGGCGGCAGCTGGATCTCCAACATCTACGTCAAGGGCCCGGGCTGGCTCCCCGGCATCCCGGCCTGCTCCGGCGACGCCGGCTCACCCGCACCACCGGCCGACGGCGACCCCGGCGGCGAGCACATGAGCTGGGGCACCGACGTGCAGCTGCGCAGCGGCCCGTCGACCGGCACCCCGGCCACCGAGGTGCTACCGGGGCCGACGCAGCTGCGGATCGACTGCCAGGCCCGCGGCGAGCAGGTCACCTCGGCAGGGGTCACCAACGACGCCTGGTCCCATCTGCCCGATCACAACGCCTGGATCTCCAACATCTACATCCGCGGCGGCGCCTGGATCGACGGTGTCCCCGAGTGCGCCACAGAACCGGGCGGCGGCATCGGCGACAGCCCCGACTACCGCGGCACCTGGGGCGACAACGTCCAGATCCGCGCGGACGCCTCGCAGCAGGCACCCGTGGTCACCACGCTGCCGGCGCCGAGCCAGGTGCGTGCGCAGTGCCAGAAGCACGCCCAGACGGTGACGTCCGAGGGCTACACCAACGACGCCTGGAGCTACCTCTCGGACCGCAAGGGGTGGATCAGCAACATCTACCTCAAGGGCGGCGCCTGGCAGGACGGCATCCCGGAGTGCAAGCCGGGCAACCCGCCCCCGACCTGACGGCCCTCACCACCGGAGGCCGCCGCCCCGCACCGGAGCGGCGGCCTCCGCCATGTCCGTTCACCCGTCATGGCGAAGCGCCTGGTTGCGGCTCGCGGCCAGGCCGGTATGGACGACAGCGACTCCGCCCGTATACCCGCTCAGGGCCCCGAGTTCCCCGCCCGGCCAAAAGCCCACCGCCCGCAGCGCCCAGCCGGGCGCATCGGCGAACCACTCGCTGATCGCAGTCAGCGACCGGGCTCCGGCCAGGACCGCGGCGGCGGCCGCGGCCAGCGGGTAGCGCCGCCCGCGCCGATCCCGCGGATCGGGCACGTGGGCGAGGAATCGCTGCAGGTCGACGGCGTCGGCCAGCGGGGCCGGTGCGGCGGCGGAGGCCAGATCGACCAGGCCGGCGGGCATGCGGGAAGAGGAGCAGGCAGGCACGGGCTCGCTCGGTGCTCATGGGACTTCGACACTCCGGACACATCGCGATCATGCAAAAGACCCTGTGCCGGTCCCCGGGCGGTTCGGCGTCGTAAGCAGTTGGAGTGTGCGGACGACAGCGTCATGCTGACCGAGGCGGGCCTGGAATCGCGCGATATCGCGGTAGCTAGAGCTAGGTCCACGAAACAAGGTCGTTGAGAAGCAGCCAAGACCTTCAACGGCAAGCGGGTACTCCCACTGCCCAAGCCCGTTCATAGCGCGCTTGTGGTCTTGCGCGCCCTCCAGAAGAAGGAGAAAGAGCAAGCGGGCGAGGCTACGAGGACTCCGGTTACGTGGTCGTCGCTGCAGAAGAGGAGCACGGCCAAGACACCGGCTCCGCTGAGAAGCCACAGGATGAGCGTGGCTTGTTATGAAGGGGTGTCCAGAAGCGCTCCGTCACTCTGCGACCGTGCGTCGAGATCATCCGTGTTGGTGAGGAACTGCGAGACGAGAGCCGGAAAATGATCAAGGGTCTTGTCTCACGAAGTGTGATCCAAGGCCCTGACCTACGATGACAGTTCATCGAACTGTCGGGACGACAGGATTTGAACCTGCGACCCCTTGACCCCCAGTTGGGTGGTCGATGAGCGGCGTGCGAAGGGTCGTTCTTCGAGGTCAGTGTTCAGCGTACTCGGCCGAGTAAAGGAGTCTGTGTGCTCGGGCCTCCGCCAGGCAGCCTCGTCGCCTCACGCACCGCCTTCCGCTCGTCGAGCGGGAACCGCGAACTCTGCTTTTCCATCGTCTCGCTTCGGCCAAGAGCCAGCGAGTCGGAACATGTATGCGGTCCTTACGCTCTGAGGCGACTCTGGCCCACGTGCCGTCGCGACCCACCTGCTAGTGCGAATCGTTCGAAGGAACGCCTTCGTCAAGCGTCCTGGCCTCCCGGCGCCGTCTGCCCTCGACACCCCTCCGCAGTGAAGCAGCCCCGGATTGGTGGCCGCTCTACGCGTTGACTCCAGACCCGAGTTGGGGCTGCTTAACGCAGAGTCGGCTTCGTGTTCGGCAGGCGGATGTCGGTCGCGGTGCGTAGGTGCTGGTGGTTGAACCAGGTGACCCATTCCGCAGTGGCGAGCTCGACCTCGGCGAACTCCTTCCGTGCGCAGCGCAAAGCTGTTTCCCAAGGCGGGCACCGCTGCGAACGGGCTGATCCGACCGGTCGGCGCTCAGCAAGATCGAGCGTGCAAGCGCCAAGCCACCTTCGCTCGCGAACAGGCCGACACCTGCACGCCGACACGGCCCACGACCGCCGGGACCAATAGAAGACGGTTGCGCGGCGGGCATGTTGGAGTCCGGATCGCCCACAAGGTCTCGTACGTGCCGCGACCACCCTGCTGCAAGCGGCTCTTCCACCTCGCCACACAGGATGGTCTGAGGAACCCCCAGAGGGTGGGCAATGCGAGTAGCGCGACGCGGGTTCAAAACGGCTAGCCCGCCACCATGCCCGGCCTGCACCAGACGGCTGCAGATGCCGACCAACTACCCTCGCTCGCCGCCACCGCGTATGAGAAAGGCCCGCGGCCCGGACTGAGCAACAAGGTCACTCCACGTGATGCCAGGCTCCAGTTGGAGTCATACGGATCGACCAGGACGATCACGGTGCTGAAGCGGCCCATACCGGTCGCGGTCGGCATCTGTCGCCGACAATCCGGTCGGTGTCCGCACGGCATCTGACGAGCCGACTTGGGGATCAGTCGGTGTTCGGACCCCGGCCCGGTAGGTGTCTTGTCCGCAGCCGTATGACGACAGAAGCCAGGCTCGGCGGCATGCGCCTCGACGGTTCGATCGAATCGGGTTACCGCCCCGCCACTTCGATCAGCCCGGCCAACAGACCCTACGGTGACGGCATCATGGCCGGGGCCGGCCCCACGGCAGACGCCTCACCGATGCGGCACGGCAGGCCGAACAACAACACGCGACGGCCTCCCCGGGTGTCGGTGGCAGCAATCACGACGACGGCGACCAGCAGCCGGCCCTCGATCATCCGCACCTCCGGGTGGCTTTGTTGGGCAACCGGCCAGACGGACACGAGTCGATGAGGACATCGGCTCCCGACACGACGCCAGCGGGCGCCAAGACCCAGTCAACCCGGTGACGTGGTCGGCGGAGATGGGATTCAACCAGGGTGAGATCGTCTCCGGGCACACCCGCACCCTGTACTGCTCCGGGCAGACCGCGATGAGCAACGACGGTAAGCCCCCAGCATGACGGTGACATGGCGGCCCAATTGGCGCTGAGCCTCGACAACCTGGAGGCCGTGCTCGGCGAGGCCGGCATGTCCCTCACGAACCTGGTCCGGCTCAACGTCTACACCACCGACGTCGATCTGCTTTTCCAGCACTACGGCATGCTGGCGTCGCGGTTGGGCGCCGCCAGGGTGGCGCCGACCACCACGATGCTCGGGGTGACACGGCTGGCGATCCCAGGCCAGATGGTCGAGCTCGAGGGGACCGCCGTCGCGTGATGCGACCTCGCCGCCTCCCCACTCGTGCCGGTCGAGCCGGCACGAGCAGCAGGCAGCACCGCGTCACGATCGAGCACCTGCGCCCGTTGTGAGGCGTCCTGGTGTCAGCGGTTGGTGTCGTCCGTGCTCAGGGGTGCCTTCCTGCCGTCGATACGGGTGGTCTTCCCCTTCATCGCCGTACCGGAGGAGTCGAAGGGCCGCGTGTGACGGCGCCTCTACGGCTCACCGCGCGTACAGGCCGTGGAGATCAGGAATCCCATACAGTGAAGGTGATCAACAGGCGTGGTGACGCTCTTTCAGGGGGCTCAATGATGTACACCAGCGCGATGTTCTTCTGGCTGGTCTCAACGCAGAGTCGGTCGCCTTTCTGTAGTTCGTCGTTTCGAATGCCGTTCACTCGCTCAGCCGTGGCCTGTAGCGCTGACCGGCATGCATAGTAATCCATCGCGAGACCATGATCGATCTTGACGTATGCGGGAGATCCAGAGGCGGTCAGAATCTTATG
The DNA here is from genome assembly GCF_040656035.1 of Streptomyces sp. NPDC050211. NCBI lineage: Bacteria > Bacillati > Actinomycetota > Actinomycetes > Kitasatosporales > Streptomycetaceae > Streptomyces > Streptomyces sp. NPDC050211. The sequence goes on along the minus strand of NZ_JBFALC010000053.1, from coordinate 23,841 downwards.
GCGCTCCAGGATGATCTCGGCGAGGCCGCCGTCGCGCCGGTGTCCGATCTGCACCTTGGTTTTACCGTGACCCGGATGCCCTGAATCCAGGTCGACCTTGTCTTGATAATTGTTTGACGGGCTGGTCGATGGCCTGAGTACACAGTTGGCGCGCTGGAGCAATATAGCGGGCTGGGAGGCCGAATGCGCAGAGGAGACTGTGACGCGAAAATGAGGGTCAGTCCGGGTCTGTAAAGCTACGGATGGGTAGCACTCTGTGTCACGTTTCGTAGACTGGAGATAGACCGCCCACAAGCCAAATGAGGCGAACGGGATCAAGGTCACGACGATCAGTGCGCCTCGCAGTTTCCTGCGGCGCCTCGAATGAGTTGTGGGCAAATCAGGTTCTTCCGACCGCTCGAGCAAGCGGTCTTGGTGCAGAGTGTGGCGGAACTGATAGCGATCTCCGAATTGACGCAGCACGTTTTTGTCGTAGGCGTCGTCGAGAAAATCCATGAGACGCCATGGTGTCTCGCCATGAGCAGCGAGCCATGCCTGAGCGATAAGGAAGTGCACCCACGCCATGCGAGTCCCGGCAGCAACCGCGAACCCGACCCCAGTCGTGAATCCTGCGGCAAGAACCGGGGGGAGGTCAGTCGGCCTGATCAGCACCTCGACGATCCCAGCCGCCAGGCCGCCGGCGATGACCCCGACCATGAGCATGTTCCAGAGGGCTGCCTTGCGGTCACGATCAAATGCGGACGAGGGGCGGGTGTCGTGGGTTGCGCGGCGGCTGCTCTTGGTCCGCCGGGCGTCCGCGATTGTGTTGGTCAGCCACGCGACCGCAGTCGAGGTCGGGGCGACCGCGCAAGCCACCAATGTCGCCAGCACCCCTGCCTTGATCCCGTACAGAAGCCAAACTGCGGCACCGAACAAAAGAGCGCCCAGGAGGCCAGGGAGTGCCCCATCGAAGAGCCTGCGCAGGGAGGGTTTGAAACCCCTCTGAACTTGGATCATCAATGCTGAAGGTGACGGCGGGTTCTTGGCGGCGAACCAGCCAATGACCGCAGCGACGATCCCAGCGACGATCCCGAGCCCGATGCCGACACCGACAATGTTCCCTACGGCCCAGACGCCGGCCTCGATTCCGCCCGCCGGACCGAGCGCGCGGCCTGCTTCGACTCCGTTGCTGATTCCGATCGCGAGCGTCACCCCGAGCGTGGCCAGTAGGCAGCCGACGATCCCCGACAGAAGTCCTGTCACGTAGGGGGGCGTGGCCTTGGCCAGCTCCCACCAAGCAAGATCCCTGGTCTTGAGGCGCTGCTGTAACTGGGCAAGGGAGGTTAGCCAGTGCTCCGCTTTTTTATCCTTCATTGACCGACCTCGCTGGGGAAATTGGGATAGGGGCCCGTCGGAGTACACTGCCGGGATGAACTGATCGAGCAAATGTCCCTCGATGCTCCTGCAGTCGGCGAAATCGAGCAATTCGGAGGGGTCGTTCTTCCGATGGGCGTAGATGATCCGCGCCAGCCAAACCATGAGAGGTGTGGACAAGGCTTCGACCAGCGGGCCGAACGGGTCTTCCTGCAGGCGGGCGAAGACCTGATCCCACTTTGGGAGATATTTGGGGTGAGTCGCCCTGCCCAGGTGTTTCTGAACCTCCTCAACAGGCACAGACTGTAATTCGAGTACCGGGGCGCCATGCAGCACTGGGTAGTCCGTTCCGTCTTCCCATTCCCCGGTGACAGCTTTTTCGTATTCCGGCATCCGGCAGGTCAGTACCACGGGTCGGCCATCGGCATTGAGCTTCGCCACCACCATAGGCTGCAGAGGTTCCGCACACTCGTCCAGGCCATCGAGAATTGGGAGTACACGCCCGGTGCGCACTAGCCGCAGCGCGAGCCGTATAGCGCGTTTGCGCCCCATCCGTCCGGTCACGCCGAACGCCTCACCGTACAGATCGACCAGCCGGAGTGCGATCCAGTGATCCAGGGACTCGTTGTGGTCCATGGCCCCCGAACCCAATGGCAGAACCACCGGTACGGCAACCTTCTTGCGCCCTGCCGTCTCCCGCTTCGTGCTCCGGCCGTCCAGCAGGAGGAGGGCAAAGTTGATCACTACTCCGGTCTTGCCTGCACCCGCCGCGCCCACGATCACCAGCCGCCGCTTCGGTAGCCGCTCGAACTCTTGGATCACCTTGTCCAACTGGCCCGACGAACACGCCGCCGCCCAGCTCACGCCCACGGCATCGCTGTCAAATATCTCTTCGATGGAATGCCCTACGGGGCGATCAGGTATCGAGAACGGCACCAGCAGTTGATCATGGAGCCCGTGGTGCTTCTTCTGCTGCCGCAGTTGCTCCTCGACCACCTCGGCCAATCTGTCGGAAGACTCGTCGAGATAGTCCGGCGAGTGCGGATCCCTTCCTCGCCACTCGGGTCCGCGCACATTGACGTTGATCAGGGTCCCGGTATTGGCGGTGGCGTTCTCGCCCTGAGCCATCGCCGGCCCCGTATCACTGACCTTGCTTCTGACCCGCCAACGCGGCATGTGCCCGCTTCCGGCCTTCATGGAGTCGAGGGAATGCCCAACTCCCCGCTGCTTCGGTCAAGTCAGGTTGATTCCGCTGCTGGCATTCCCGCCATCGGATGCGTCCGCAGCTCCGGACCGCTCCACGTCCATACTTCCCCGAAGCCCCGTGACCGGTCCGGTCAGGCCGGTGTTGGCGCTGCCGCCCGGTCCGCTGCGCGCAGGTCCGCTGCCCGAGACACGGATGCTCGTCTCCGGCCTCGAACTCGATCCGGGAAGGGCCGCCCACACCGCCACCCCTACGGCGGCGACCGCGGCCAACGCCGACAACACCGTGGCGGTCCAGCTGGATTTCGTCATTGCGAGCAGTCCACCCGTCGCGGCTACGGCAAGGCCCGTCACCACGATCACTACACGCCGTGCGGTCATCGCTGCTCTCCATCCCCCAGGAGAAGGGTCCGAGACTGGGTCCCTGCTCCCCCCATGGCAATTCAGTTACACCGGACACTTGTTGAGCACCGGCCGATCGAACCGAGCCAGTCGCTGCGGCCTCGCGGTACGCAACGAGTGAACGCAACTCCAGTCACGAAAGTGGTCAAGACCGAACACCCTCGGGGGACGGCAACCTCGGGGGCCACAAGTCCGCCCAGAATGGTGCTGATCGTCGGCCCGTCTCCGTAGCCCTGGATCTGCGGTCTGTGCTGCAGCCCGTCGGCGAGGTGGTGTTCCATGCAGGAAGGGGAGGCTCATGGAGTCGCGGCGACTGGACAATTGGGGCTCGTGCGTCGCCGGGGCGCTACTCGGTCCGAACAGCCGCAGATGGCGGGCCGTCGATTGCAGCCACCGTTGGTGGACGCTTGCCGTGTTCTGCTGGCTGGCGATGGTCACGACGCTGGATGCGACGTTGGTCAACGTCGCGCTCCCAGTGATCGGCCGGCATCTGGGCGCAGATGCTGCTGCGCTGTCATGGGTCGTGAACGCCTACACCTTGTCGCTGGCGGGACTGCTGGTACTCGGCGGAGCGATCGCCGACCGCATCGGACGCAAGATCGCGTTATACCTCGGCTTGTTGCTGTTCATTACGGGCTCAGTGGCTGCCGCGGCCGCAGAATCTGTTGCCCTCCTCATCGGTGGACGGTGGGTGATGGGCGCCGGCGCTGCACTCATGATGCCCACCGGGCTTTCAACGATCAGCGCTGTGTTCGTCTCCCACCGCCGGGCTCTCGCCGCCGGAGTGCTGGGCGCGGCCGGACTGATCGGCGCTCCTCTCGGCCCTCTGCTCGGGGGAGCATTACTGGGCCATTTCGGGTGGCCGAGCGTCTTCGCCGTCAACATCTTCCTGGCCGCGCCATTGCTGTTGTCGGCCTGGAAGCTGGTGCCTGAGACCCGTGCCCGAAGGCAGGACGCACGCCCCTTCGACTGGGGCGGCGCGATCCTGGCGACTACCGGCACAAGCGCGGTCGTCTGGTCAATCGTGGAGGCCCCACAACGTGCCTGGCTCGACCCACAGGTGGCGGTCGTCACGGTCGTGGCCTTCGCGCTGCTGACGGCCTTCGTCGTCCGGCAGCGTCGGACACCGCAGCCGATGCTGCCCCTGCGCAGCCTCAGCCGCGTCACGACGGCAGGCGCCGCGGTGCTGTTCTGGTGCTACTTCGCCTTGCTGGGGAGCCTGTTCGCGGTCGCGCAGTACCTTCAACTCGTGCTGGGATACAGCCCACTCGACGCTGGGCTGCGGGTGCTGCCGGTCGTAGCCACGACAGCGATCTCCTTCATTTCCGCAGGCGAGCTGGCAAAGCGTCTGGGGCTGCGGACGGTCGTGTCACTCGGGCTCTTGCTTCTCATCCTGGGGCTCGTAGTGATGTCAGAGGCGACTGCGAGCGCCGGCTTCGGTGTCGTACTCACGGCCTTGCTCCTGGTCGGACTTGGCATGGGCGTCATCCTGCCGCTCGTGCCCACAACGATGATCAACGCGCAGCCCCCCGGGCAGGCAGGCGTCGCCTCAGCGATCGCCGACACCAGCCGTTACCTCGGCGGGGCACTCGGCACAGCAGTCGTGGCCGGCATCACCACAGCACATTTCCGTGCCGCGATGACCGGCCCGGCAGGCACTCCGGTGCCCAGCGACCTCGCGGAAGCGATCGTCATCGCGGGGAACTTGGACAGCGACCATCGCCAGGCTTTGAAGCAAGCGGCATCGACCGCGTTCACCAACGCCATGGCAACCGCCCACCTCATCACCGCCGCGCTGGTCGCGGCAGCGGTCTTGTTCGTGCTGTTCCTACCAGCCAAGAAGAGGAAGGCAACCACCCTGGCCTGACCGCCTGGGTGGGACCGCGACAGCACGGTCGCGCATCTGGCGGGCGAGTTCGGTGCGGAGCCGGCTGAGCTGGTACGCCATCGCGGCCGAGTTCGCGCGGGCGCACTGGCCCGGCGGGGCGGCCAAGACCCGGGACGAGGTCAGCGACCCAGCGCCGACGGACCGGGCGGGGCACTGTGGCCCCTTCCCGGCCGGCGGTATCGGCAGCAGCCACCGTAGGGTCCGCGGTGCTGGACGGACCGCGGACCGTACATGGGGCTGGCGCCCTGGGCCAGGCCCGCGTGGATGGCTCGCGCATGGTGCCGATGCTGCGCGGCGTCGCGGAAATGGACCGCATGCCGGCCGCGTCAGATCAGGGGACGGCGAGGGGATGTTCCGGCTCAGTAGCCGCCGTCCTGGTCTGCGTCTTGCCCCTCGCCCTCGGCCTTGTTGCCGTCCGCGTTGAGCACGTACCACTTGGCGCCGAACTGGTCGAGCCCCTGGCCGGTCGTGTCACCAGGCTTCTCATCGCCCCGGTAGTAGTACAGCGGATGGCCGTTGTAGGTGACTTGGGTGTTCCCGTTGTCGCGGGTGGTCGTGCCGAGCAGGTCGGCTTTGACGCCCTCGCCGGCCTTGGGTTCACCGGACGTGGTCAGTGCAGGCCATGCTCGCGCGCATTGCGTCGTTGCAGGTCGACTCGGACGTCTTGTCGGCCTCGAACAAGTACAGCGTGCGGCCCTTGTCGTCGACCCGGATCCGGCCCAGTTCGCTCGAACGCAGGGACACGGTCGTCGGCCCTGTGGGCGCGCGGGTGCCTGGTGCTGTGGGGGTGGGGGTGGGGACGGGCTCGATCAGTTCGGTCCAGTGGTCCTCGTCGCGGTCGTCCACCAGGACCCCACTCGCGGAACGTCCGCCCGGCCGGGGCGAAGGCTTTGCCACGGCCCGCGGCGATGAGTTCCGCAACGCGCTCGCGGGGGAGTTTCACGACGAGGTCGCCGGTACGCGGGTCGCCGGAGGCGAAGAACGCGCCCGTCACCCGCGAACACGGGAAACCCATCATCGTGCCGGTCGCGACTCCGGGCTCGGTCAGCAAGGGCGCGCTGACAGCGGTGAAGAAGTCGGAAGGGTTCTCAGGCATCGGACATCTCCAGTGGCTCGGGTTCAGCCGCGCCCGGCTGGTTCTGCGGGCTGTCTGGTTCTGCGGGCTCGGCGGGGTCCATGGGCTCGGCGGGTTCTGCGGGCTCGGCGGGATCCATGGGCTCGGCGTCTTCCACAGGCGCGGGTTCTATACGGAGGAGATAGCCGGTGGCGGCCAGCCAGCGGAGCCAGGACGTCTCCGCTCCGTCCACCGTCACCTCGCCGCGTGCGCGGCCGTCGTCCCAGCCGAGGTCGCCCGCGGTCCAACGGTCCAGGAACGCCGCGCTGGTACGGACGCTCAGCTCGGCGTCCGGCGCCGCACTGAACACCCGCGGGGTGGACCCGAATCAGATGTCCCTTCCCGGTTGGTTGTGGGTAGCCTCATCCGCACATAAGAGCGACGGGACGGGGAAGTTGTGTCTGCCGAGGTGACGGGCTGGCTGCGAGAGAACGCTCTGCCACTGGCCAGCCTCGCTGCGGGCTCGCCCAGGGATGACCTTCAGCCGCTGATGGAGACGCTGGGGGACGTGCGCGTTGTGGGATTGAGGGAGGCCACGCACGGTACGCGTGAGTTCTTCCAACTCAAGCACCGACTACTGGAGTTCCTGGTCACGGAGATGGGCTGTTCCGTACTGGCCATGGAGGCGAGCGCGTCGGCGGGGCTAGCCGTCGACGCTTACGTACGTCACGGCATCGGGGACGGGGGCAGGGCACTCACCGGGCTTGGGTTCTGGACCTGGCGGACCGGCGAGGTACTTGCGATGATCGAGTGGATGCGTGAGTACAACCGGGAGCGGGCCGAGGACGAGCAAGTCCGCTTCGTGGGAATCGATCCGCAGCGGTGCGGCGACTCGATTGCCGTGCTCGACGCCTTCTTGCGTGAGCGCGCGCCGGAACGGGTGGCGGGACTTCACGCCAAGCTCGGCGTACTCGGAGGGGCCCATCCGGGGCAGTACCCCGACCCGCAGCGGCGTCCGGTGCATGCTGCCGAGCAGCTGGTCGACTGTTCTATCCAATGACGCTCCTGAAGCAGCCGAGGCAATCCGACATGCGCGGATCCTGGCCCAAGCGGCCGACTTGGTGACGCGCAACCGGATGCATGAGGACCCGGAGCAGACCGTGTACGCCGTGCGCGACCGGTATATGGCTGACAGGGTACGGGAGTTGCTTGACGACCCGTCCGCGAAGGTCGCCCTATGGGCGCACAACGGCCATATCGCCAAGAGCCGGTACGGCAGCGGACCGCCGCCCCTGGGACAGCACTTGCATAAACGGCTCGGAGACGCCTACTACGCCCTGGGTCTGCTGTTCGGCCAGGGAGCCTTCCGGGCCGGCCGGATATGGCCCGGCCCTCGCCTCCGACGCCCGAAGGAGAACAGCATCGGTATGGCCGGTCCCGCCACGGCAGGGGCTCAGCTCGCCGCCGCTACCGCTGGGAACCATCTCGTCGATCTCCGCTCCGGAGCCGATGCGTCGGCAACCGTGCGGCAGTGGCTCCACAGCACCTCAACCATGCGTAGCTTCGGTGCCCAGGTACCACACTGGACCTACCACCTGCACCGAAGCCCCACCGTGCTGGCGCAGGAGTACGACGGGTTTGCCTACATCGCCACCTCAACGTGCTCGCGGCCACTCCCACCCACCGAAGCATGATCGCGAAGGCACACCGCTCAGAAGCCGCCTTCAAAATCCGCGCCCTGATCACCAGCGGAGACACCGACTGCTACAAGCAACTTCAGCCGCCCGCCAGCACCCTTGCCTCGTACTCCACCAGCAGGAATACGAGCTCACCGCCTGATCCCGATCTTCACTTCAGAGGATCCGCACCCAACAAGAATTCAGGAGCGGTCGAACGGTCTGGCATGATCGCGCGGTGAGTGATGCGAGGCTGCCGGCCGCGGAGGCTGTTGAGTCCCATGTCTGGGCGTTCTTCGAGGGGCATTCCGTGGAGGTCGTCGACTACGACCTCGGGCCAGAACGGCGAGACGTGGTGCCCGACCTGCGAGTTCTCGTCGTGGCGCCCGGTCCCCGCAGCGACAGCTGGGCCTACGTGACCGTTGGGTGCTGGGCCTCGATGGAGAAGGACGGCCACGGGCTTGAGTTCGTCATGACCGCCCACGTCCGCGACGAGCGATTCATCGAACTCATGGCGATGATCGCCTACTACCACTGCGGAGGCCACCAGCTCGACCTGGAACACAGCATGCCAATCGGTGAACCCTGGGTCCCGGGTTCTACCTGCGACCACCTGCTCATCAGCCTGCCCTACCTCCACGGACCGGACCTAGAACACTGCCCACTGCCCAAAGGACACGCCCGCATCCTGTGGACCCTGCCCGTGACGGCCGCCGAGATTGAGTTCCGCAGGAGCCACGGACACGAGGCATTGGAGCAACTCTTCGACGAAGCAGAGATCATCCCCACTGATCCGTTCAGAAGCCCTGTCGTCTGAATCCGCACCCGCATCACCCTGGCGGTCCCGGAACAGACCGCCCTCCGGGGTCATCTCAAGACGCCTGATCTTCGCCAATCATCCACAATCTGGAGCCAGTTGAACATGCCGGGGCCGCTGAACGGCTCTGGCATAGAGTGCGCCACGAACTGGGGTACCGGCGCCCCCGCCGCCGGGCTGCCCAGCAACTACGTCGGCGTGCGCTGGACGGTCACCCGGGGCTTCGGTTCCGGCGGCCGTTAGAACTTTCTCGACGACCCAGACGAAGACCGTCATCACCGTCCGGGACGCACACCCTCCGCTTCGACTTCCTCAACTGCCACCGTCGATCATGACGAAGCCTGACGAGTCGCCCCTGTCGCCCCGCCCACCGGGAAGGCCCGGGCACCTCGGCGATGGGTGCCGCGGCCTTCCGTCACTCACTGTGATCACTCTTGCCCCGAATGATCACTCTGGCGTCGCGGCGCGCGCCCGAACGGGTGATCAGCGCAGGCTCGAAGGGAGCGACGCAGTCGCAGATGCCTCACCATGCAGGGCGCCCGTGTCAGCGTGGGTACGCACTCCGGGCCGACCTTGGTCGGCCACACCTGGCTCGCCTCGCTCACCATCCCTGGCGCATGCAGCCGAGTCCGTGTCAGTAAAGCAGCGCGGCGGCAGCACGGCATCATCGACGGCCCTCTCCCACGTGCGCGTGCATGCGGGCCGGGTGAGGCTGGGATCATGTCCCAGCTGCGCGTGATCGTATGCCCGCCCTCAGACACTGGCGGCCGTCAGGTCCGCGTCGACGGCGAGACCCTCGGCACCGCGTACGGCCTGCACGACGTGAGCGTGTTCCTGGACCGCGCCGGCCTGACGGGCATGGACGAAGTCGACGTGATGGAATCGCCCCTGATCGAGTGGCACGGCGGAGGCCCCGAAGTGTGGTCGACGACGACATGAGAGGGCCCTGGGTGCCGGACGGCGGTTGGGCACCCAGGGCCAGCCTTCACGTTCGAGCAGGGGCAGACCCGTCACGGGGGGAACCAGCCTGCCCCTGCACGATGGCGCCCGCGAACCTCCCCCAAGAGGGCGGGCGCCTCGACCCCAGTGGTGGGTCACTCTCTTCAGCGCCCCGCGATCATGCAGTGTCACGGGTGACGGAGGACGGTTGCAAGGTCAACGCCTAAGTGGAGGTGGGCACTTGCTACCATCACGAATCGGCCACGAACCGTGCACATGCCCCGGGTGTACCTGCGTAGGCTCCCCACACTGACGAACCACCAGCACCGTCCTTGGGGGGACCATGCACGCCAGAGCCGCGCTCACCACCATCGCGATTCTCGCGGCCGCACTCACCGCCTGTAGCGAGCCCTCGCAAGGCAAGGCCGAACGCGCCACCAGCAGCACGCTGGCCTCCGAGACGCCCGACTGCGGCCCCGACTCACAGTTGTCGCAAGCCGATTGGATCGACCAGTGCGGCCCAGCCGCCGGCATGGAGACCGAGCCGCCGGACACCAAGCAGGCGGACACCGAACTCGCCGTGGGCGACACCTTCGCCTACACCGACGGCATCAAGGTCAAGGTCGACAGGATCAGCACCATCACCCGCTTCGGCGACTTCGACGACAAGCCCGACGCTGACGAGACGCCGTTCCGCGTCACCTTCACCATCACCAACGGCACGGCCAAGCCGTACGACCTCGAAGAGAACTTCGGTTACGACGCCCAAGGCGCCACCACCGGCGGCCAGACCGAATCCCTGTACGTCGAGGCCGGCTCCAAGCAGATGGCCGGCCGCCTCGCCCCTGGGCGCAGCGGCACCTTCACCTCCGAGTACTCCATCGCCAAGAGCGACGGCAAGGACATCGTGTTCACCATGACCCGCACGGACGAGGCCTGGCTGGAGGACGGCAGCTTCCTCGGCGACGACCCCCACTGGACAGGCGCGATCAAGTAGCGGCGCTGCCGGGCACTGTGGCCACACCCCATGGCAGAGACGGGCGGCCTCTCGTGACAACGGCCATGGTCGCCAGTTCATCCCCGCGCACCTGCCGATCGTCTGCGAGGCCCGGGACGCGGCCCTTGAGCGGCTGCTGCTCGGCGGTCACCAGGTGCGGCGTTGCTGGGTGATCTCGACGACGCCGGAGCGGAAGCGGCGCGAGTACTACCGGCAGAGGTACGGGGCCCGGGTGGTGGTCCCGTGGTGGCCGGAGGAGACGTGCCTGCTGCGGACCGCTTACGGCATCTTCCGGGCCGGAGCCCGATTTGTCGGCCGCACGGTGGGTCTGCTGGCGCCCGCACAGCGGGTCAGGGAGGAATTACCAGCCTCTTGGCGCCGTGCTGCTGCAGGACCTTGATCAGCGCGACCGTCTTGCGCGGGCCCCTCGCGCCGCCGGTGAGCAGGTCTGGGTGGTCCAACAGAGCCCACAGCAGCTGGCGTTGGCGGTTCCTGGCCGGCTCGATGCCACGCGCGACCTCGGCGATCACGCCCAAGGACACCTCCGGGCAGTCCCGTTGAACCAGCCCGCACAACTCGCCGAGCGGGTCCGTGCCACCCTCGGGCGGGTGCGACCGGCAGCGGGGACGCCCTTCCCGGTCGCGGAAGGCGATGTCGTGACGTCCGCAGACGGCGCACGGGTTGGCCTGACGGCGGAGCCTGGATTGGCACCGCCCGCAGATGCGGGCCGTGCCGTCCGGTCAGACACGCATGGTCGGCCGGCCATCGTCGTGATCTTGTCGACTCATGCGGAGCGAGGCGGCGTTCCGAGTCGAGGGTGGGAACCTCCCCGGGGGCTGCGGTGTATAGGAGGTGAGCGGGGCCGAGGGGCGGCCCGCCGCAGCCATAGGGGAAGCCCATGCGCCTGAACAGCAGGTCAGTTCTGGTCACCGTCACGGCCGTCGTGTGCCTGACGGCGTGCGACACCGACCGCGACACAGATGCGGCCGGGACGGCTGCGGAGCGTTCGTCGTCCCATTCGGCTGCCGTGACCTCGCTTCCTCCGCCGGGCATTCCTTCGGCGCCTGAACTGCCGGGCCATGCCGTGTTCGTAGCGTTTGCCGACGAGCACAACGGATTCGCCGTCATGGGGGAATGCACGGGCCAGGAGACCGAGACGGGCACTGACGACGACCACGTCTGCCGACAGCATGTGGCGGTCCTGGAGGATGGAAAGTGGCGGTTGGGCGAGTCTCCGCTGCCCGATCTCAGCGGTGGTGACGGCTTCACCGCCGACATCTTCGCGCTGGGCCCGGGCCGGGCGTTGATCACCGTGGGGACCGGCAGGAACCCGGACCGCACCTGGTTCACCGACGACGGCGCCAGGACCTGGAAGAGCGGCACAACGCGGGTTTCCGGCACCGTGCGCGCCGTACCGGGGTCGGCCCAGCTCACCTGGGACTGCCTGAAGGCGGAGGAGCAGGGCGGGTGCGGCCGCAGCCGACTCGTCGTGACCATGCCGGACAGCGGTCGGCGCAAGGCGCTGGCTGCGCAGCCTCCGCTGGCCGGGGTGGTGCTCCCCGCGGGCTCGTCGAACAGCGGTGCGCTGTGGGCGTCGGGCCTGGACGCCAGGACCGGCACGTCGGCGCTCGCCGTCTCGCACGACCAGGGACACACCTGGACGGCCGGTAAGCTGCCCGGCCCGAAGGCGCCGACTCCAGGCTGGGGACTCCAGGTCGTCGAGGGACAGGACGCCCTCTACGCGGCCGAGCCCGGACAGCTACCGGAGAAGGAAGAGATCAAGAACGGCCTGCGGGCGCTCTACCGGAGCACGGACGGCGGCCGCAGCTGGGCACGCGTGTGGACGTACCGCCCCGGACACGAGCCCTTGTCCATCCTCGGGCACCCCGTGGCCGCCACGGACGGGAGCCTGACGATACATGGCGAGACCGGCGCCTACCGCAGCACGGACGGCGGCAGCAGCTTCCACAGGACAGCCGACGCCGGGCCGGCCGGAGCACCGACTCGGACCCCGATCGGCTATCTCGGCACCGGCAGCCTCGGCCAGGGCTCGTACGAGGCCTCCGCCGACGGCGTCCACTGGCACACCTTCACCCTGGGAGGCTGAGAAGCGGCCGCCACAGCTGGATGCGGCAGCGGCAATGGCGGCCCGCCGAACCGGCGAACGCCGAGGCTGCCCCGGCGAACAGACTTGCATTCACTCCGCGTGCCGGTCCGCACTTACGCTGCAGGGCCGGTTCTACAGGCCCGCACGGGCATCACGGCGGATCGACCTGGGACTTGGGCGGCATCGGGGCCGCCAACTCCCCACGAGATCTCGCCTACACCAAAGCCCAGGCCGAGCATGCTGATGCCAGCTAAAAATGTGTCGGCCGAGGCAGAAGGGACAGCTGCGATGCCGTCCCCATGATGGACAAGGCAGGTGGGGTTGAGGGCGACCGGAACACAGTGGGTCCACCTGCCGGAGAAGTACAATGAGTCAAGTCGACCATGCAGGACCGATACCTGAAGGCATGAACGGCGACGGGCACCGGCACAGCCAGGGCGGTCGGCTCCTTCTCGCGGGCGGTCCGCAAGGCCGCATCCGCCTGGCCATCGATAGCGCCGAGCGTCCTGACGGTGCCGACGTGGAGTACCCGCACGGCGCTGCACTGGACTTCTCTGAACTATGTAGGCGGATGCCCGCAGCGGCTTAGATCGTCCCCTCCTCGGCCTGCTCGCCAAGGACCCCGAGCACCGGCCCACCGCCCAGCAAGCCGCCGAATGGTTCGCCGACGGCGCCTGGCTCGGGCGCCCCGAACCGCTCCCCGACGCGACGCCGACTGCCCGGCCGGCGACGATGTCCCCAGGCCCCACCACGACCACGGGCGCCGGTCGAGGCCGCGAAACGCTACACAACACCTGGCCAGGCGCGCATCAGGTCGGCGAGGCCAGCACCCCGGGCTTCTCGCCCTCCTCACACGCCAGCCACGCGTGGCGGCCACGGCCGGGGTCGCGGTGCTCTTCGTGGCCGCGGTGCTCCTCGGCATGCTGTGGTTCTCCCCCGACAACACCGCGGCCGAGGGCACGCAACCCGACCCGTCGCCCGGCAACAGCACGCCCGCCACCGCGTCACCCCTGGCCTCAAGTACGTCCCCCACCACATCCCCGAGCCCGACAGCGGAGCCGAGCGACAGCCAGGAACAGCGTGACGATGAGAAGGCGGAGCTGGAGAAGCGATACGAGGCGCGGCAGGACGAGGAGGGCGACGAGGACGACTGACGGCCCGCGACCATCGGACGGAGGGGCACCAGGCACGCGCTGCACACGTCATCAACTCGGCCCAGGCGAGGGCGAGAAGCCGGGTCGGCCTGGGGGAGGAAGCGTCCGGTGGTGACCCACCGGTCGGCGAGCTCGGCGTAGATAGGTGGACCGGCTCACTCTCAACGCACTGGACAGCAGCAGAGAACCGCACGACGGCGCCCGTCTGCATAGATCTGCGCCCTTGGTGCGCTGGCGCTCGCGAGGTCCGGTGAACTGGGCCCCGGGTATGTGGCCGTGCCGTCGAGCGCCCCGTAGCAATAGGACACTGACCGCCCACCTACGGAAGCAAGGCGCCAACAAGAGCATAAAGATCACCAAGTGCCATCTGGTACACGCTGCACCGCAATAGGGGGTGCGCCCTCCGATCCGTGCGGCTCTCCGTAGCGAGTTGGTCCGCCACCACACGGAAGCTGCCGGGGGCGGTGCGCAGCGGGAGCCCCTGGCAGCGACACCAGCTCGGGCCCACATCACTGGGCCCCACGTGTCGCCTCCTTCCGGCTCGCTGCAACAGATGGCCGTGGTGGTTGAAACACCCTTTGGCCTGCCGGGGACAGGGCCCGGCATCACGCAGGAGGTTTGTTCATGGCACTGGCACAGTGGACGAACGCGACCGAGTGGCTGGCCGCGGCCGCACAGGACCCACAGGCCTGCAAGAACGACTGGCAACACGGCACTTCCGGAACCCATCTCCTGGCCGCCGGACGCTTCTGGGACGTACTGATCGTCCCCGCCTGCCTTGGCCTGCGCGTCGCCGACCTCCTCGACCGCATTCCCCGCCTCGAGCCCGGCCCTGCCCTCCTCGACGAGAGGCGGCAACACGTCGGCTTCTTCCTGCCGCCTGACCCCGCGTCCACCTGGGTCGGCCAGGGCACGCGCCATGTCACGAGGGACGGATGGATCGCCACCCCCGCCCCGCACTGCCGCTGGGGAGACCTGCGCTGGCTCTGCCCTCCCGACGGAAGCGGCACACTCAATCCGCCTGAGGTCATGGAACGCGTCCTGATCCGTGCCATAGACGATGTGATCCGCTCCCACGGCACCGGGCACCACAGGCACGAACTCCCTCACCGAACCATCCACACGCCACAAACCGCCGTCATCGCTCCGGGCGCACTCCCGCCCCCACAATCAAACTGAGCGAGGTGAGCGTCTGCAGCCTGGCGCCGCGGTCTCACGCTCGCTCATTGCACGACCATTGATCACGCGGCACGGCTCGTTGGCGTTCCCGGGGTTGACCACACCTGCCGGTCGACGGCTACCGTGCCACCGTGTCAGCCGATCACGCCGTCACCATCCGCCCCGGAACCGCGACTGACATCGAGGAGGCGCTGACGATCGTGCGCGCTGCCGAAGCCCGGCGGCGCGGTCGTTTACGTCTCGAGGAAGAAAGCCGTGGTCGGCTCCGCCAGAGACTCGCCGGTCCCGACACGTTCTTCTTCGTCGCACAGAGCACCGAGAACAATCCGATCGGCCTTGCGGTCGGTATGAGTGGCCGCCAGGACGGCGGCATGGGCCCCACCATCCCCGGGCTGTGCCACATCAGCACCGTCGCCGTCCGCCCCGAGCACTGGGGCATGGGGGTCGGTAGGCGACTGCTCCAGGCACTGCTCCCCCACGGCCGTGGCCTCGGCTACAACCGGTTCCAACTGTTCACACACGCCGACAACACCCGCGCCCAACGCCTCTACGAAGGCATCGGCTTCACACCCACCGGCCAGACCGCCGTATCCGACAATGGCGAGAGCATCGTCCACTACCTGTGGGTTCCTGGCCAACTCCCCTGAAGCGCCAGAACGTTCGGACTCACTCCTCTATTCGATCACGGTCGTGGGTCTGGCTCTCGGAGTACCGACGCCTGCACCGCCGCTATGAGCGGAAGACCGAACGCTTCCCCGCGTTCATCAGCCTTTCCGCGGCCCTCAATCAACAAACCGCGCCTCAGCGATCAAACGAGTCACGCGGGCAGCCCAGGCTCTGGTGTCATGGGACAGTGCCCCAGGGCAAGGAGAAAGAGCCGTGGCCTCAGCGGATGCACCCCTGATGGTGAGGCCGCCTTCCAAGAAGGCTTCCACGTGCACCTCCTTGTCTCGCCCCGCTCCTCAGGAGACGACTTCCATATTCATGCGAACGACGAGTGTGAGAGCGGGGCGAGCGGGAAGAGAATGCCGCCGCCGTCCGCGGCGTTTCGGCTGGTGGCAGGGGTTTGCGGAGAATGTAGTTGAGGCCGACCTCGGTCCACACGACTCACCGGCCCCCCATCCGTTCCTTCGCACAGGGCCTGTGCCTTGACCTCGACGCCGTCACCGCCGGCCTCACATTGTGTTCATGGTTTTTCGCCTAATGGGGTGAAAGGGCGGGCGACCGGCGCTCTCACTGAGCGCCGACGCGGGCCAGGGCCCAGTCGTTGTAGTCCTTCTCGGAGGTCTCGCGCCGCATCCGGGCGGAGGTCTCGACGTCCTCGCCGACCAGGTACCGAAGCTGCGTGCTGTCGTCGCCGGCCGCAGTGACGACGACTTCGGCCACCGTCTGAGCGGTCGCGAGCCGGTAGGGCCACTCCTGCTCGAATGCGCCCATCACCTGCTGCACGAGCGTTTCGTAGCCGGCGGCGACGGGGATGGCCTGAGCACTCTCGGCGGTGTGGGCCAGAAAGTTGGTTCCCCGCACCAACCCGGGCTCGACGAGCTTGACCGAGACCCCGCGCGCAGCTGCCTCGTACCGCAGGGATTCGGTGAAGCCTTCGACGGCGAACTTGGTGGCGCTGTAAACCGACAGCAGCGGCTCAGGGACGATCGCGGCTCCGGAACTGATCGCGATCAGGCACCCGCTGCCCTGGGCCGCGAGGATCGGCAGGGCGGCCTGCGTCACCTGCATCATCCCGAATACGTTGGTCTCGAACAGCGCCCGGATGGTGGCCATCGGGGTGGACTCGAAGACGGAGAACAGCCCGGCGCCGGCGTTGTTGACGACGCAGTCGAGCCGGCCGAAGCGGATCAGGGCGTCCCGGAGGGCGGCCTGGATCGAGTCCGGGTCGGTGATGTCCAGCGCGCAGGTCAGCAGGTGCTCGGTGTCCGGGCCGAGTTGGCCCTCCGGCGCCGGGCGGCGGGCCGTCGCGACGACGTTCCACCCCCGGTCCAGGAAGAGTGCGGCCGTGGCCTTGCCGAACCCCGACGAGCTGCCGGTGATCAGGACGGTCTTGCGGGTCTGTGTGCTCATGCATTGAGTCTCGACGTCACCCGTCCGGACTGTCTATCATCAATACTCCTATACTAGTTAGCGAGCGTCCGATTGACCGATCCCCTGGCCGATGTGATCGGCCTGCTGCACCCGCGCGTTGTCCTCTGGAAACAGATCGAGGGCTCCGGGCGGTGGGGACTGCGATTCGAGGCCAATCCCGACGTCAACTTCGGTGTAGTCACCACCGGCCACTGCTGGCTGGAGTGCGAGGGAAGCCCGGTCCGCCTCGCGAAGGGAGACTTCCTGCTGCTGTCGGGCCCGCCTGCCTTCACCTTCAGCAGTGACATCGGCGAGGACACCGGCGGGGACGTCGTCGACGGGGAACAGACACTGGCCGGCACCCAGGACAACCACCTGAGACTGGGCAGCGAAGGAGGGCCAGCAGTGCAGTTGCTCGCCGGGCACTTCGCGATCGAGCCGGAAAACGCCGATCTCCTGCTGGACCTGCTGCCAACCGTGGTCCACCTGCGGGCGAGCACCGACGGCGCCGGGCGGATCGCGAGGCTGCTCGAGCTGATCGGCGACGAGGCCGGCGCGGACCGGCCCGGTGCGTCGCTGGTGCTGACCCGGCTCGTCGAAGTGATGCTGGTGGAGGCGCTGCGCAGCGCTCCGGCGACGCTGGAACAACCCCCGGCCAGCCTTTTGGCAGGCCTGGGCGACCCCCCGGTGGCGGCTGCCCTGCACGCGATCCACGCGAACGTCGCACGGCCCTGGACAGTGGCCAGCCTGGCGGCCGAGGCACGGATCTCACGATCGGTCCTGGCCGAGCGGTTCGTCCGGCGCGTGGGCCTGACGCCGATCGAGTACCTGCTGTCCTGGCGGATGGCCATCGCCAAACGTGCTCTGCGACAAGGGGATCAGCCGATCGCCGAGATCGCCCGGAAGGTTGGTTACGGCTCGACCAGTGCCTTCAGCACCGCGTTTTCCCGCGTTACAGGATCGGCTCCCGGCCGGTACGCCCGCCAGAGGGCTGCATGAGACCTGATCCCGATTCTTCGTTTCATGCGGGGCAAGCGGGCATGTCGTGGCGACATCGGTCGACTACGGCCGAGGCTGGGGCTCGGGTGCGTTCCACGATGGTGAGTACCTCGGGACCGCCGAGGGTGTGCTGGGTGATGACTCGCATGACTCTCCTGGCTTTGAAGGGGGAGAGAACCCAGGCTAGGTTTCCGATAGGAACCGGCAGGTACGAGCTCACCCCGCTCGGAGCGACGCTGATCGATCCAATCCACATCCTGACCGAGTGGGCGAGGGCGAACGGCGACGCAGTGCTCGATGCGCTCGACGCCGGTCCCGAGCCGGTCACCCATAGCGACTGAGGCCCCGCTAGGGCAGCGACCTGCTGACGGATCGTAGGCGGGGGCCGGTCATGGGCGCAGCCGAACCCGGCATCCCGCCGGAGCCGGACCTGCCCGATGATCTACGCCATGGCCATCGGGCCGCCGACCCGCACGAGTACCCAACCCGCCATTCACACCAGACCCGTGACCTGAGACTTCACGATGCACACCGTTCAATGAACGCGGCGTCGACACGATTGAGGTGTGTGGCCAGTTCGCTCCGGAGGGCACGGCGGTTGCCGAAGTCCGCAGCGGCGTTGCTGGCGACAGTCCGCAACGGGGGTCCCGGGCGGGAGATCTGCTGGCTGAGCTTGATGGCTTCGGTGTATCTGGTGGTTGGGCGGGTGACGATTGCGCTGGCTGTCAGCAGGCTGAGTAGCGGGTATATCGGCTTCGAGCAGCGTGGTATGGCGATGCCCTCTCCTGTGACACGCGTCCACAGCACGAAGAGGGCGAGCACCACCAAGAGGTTGAACGCTCCCAGTTGGGTGAGCCAAGGCGCGTACACGCTTGTGCAGTCGGAGGTGGGTTGCGGCTCGAGTACTCCGCCTGGCGTGCACGCCGCGCGGTTACCGGCGATGAGTACCACGAAGAGGACGTTCACAGGGATGGCGATCTTGAGCGCCGCTCGTCGAAAGTAGCCCTGCTCGTACGTCAGGGCGGAGCGGATCGTGTCCACCGCCAGTGCGAGCTCCAGTTCGGCCGCCGCGGCTTGCGCCTCAGTCAAGCGTCTCACGACGTATTGGTGATGCAGCCGCAGCCTTGGGTGCGCCCACGACGGTTGGCCAGCAGAACTCACGTGTCCCCCCCGATATTTCAACAGAGGGATAAGCCTATGAGCCTTCACCGACGGCGCGCCCAGAACAGGCGATGACTGCAGTCCCACCCATGTGCCGCTACACGATCCGCCGTACGACGAGGATGATGCCGTGGGTTGAGATCTTCGCGACCTCGACGACGCGGCCCGGCTTTGGGGCGCTTACGAGGAGTCCGTCGCCGATCGCCATCGACACGTGTTCCGGCCAGGACGCGGAGCCTTCGGTGAAGATGAGGTCGCCGGGGTGGAGGGACGTGGCGTTCGCGGACACGCACGGCGACGTCCCCGATGGACACATGATCGTGGTGTCCAGATCCTGCCTCGCCCGCACCTCACGCTGTTCCATCAGCCCCAGCACCGACGGCATCGCGACCTCCTCGATCAACAACAAGCCGCCCGCTGCCTGCCCCTACCCCGTCGCGATCACGCCCCGCACACGAAGAAGCCCTTGCACATGGAACAGAGACTCCCTTTGCCGCAACGCGCTCATACACGGGCCATCCGTGTATGAGCGCGTTCAGCGAACCTGTCGGTGATCCACCGGATCAGGTCACTTCCCGTAGTACGCGTTGTAGATCGAGATCGTCGACTTGTTGCCCTTCTTGTCGGCGATCTTGGCGTGGAATGAGATCCCCTTGCCCTTGGCCGGGTTCGTGACCGCGATCTTGCCGTTCTTGACGGTGACCTTCTTCCAGGTCTGGCCGTAGTCGTACGACACGTACACCGACAGGGACTTCAGGTTCGAGCCCGCTGCCGAGCCCTGGACGGTCACCGGGACGGAGACCTTCTTGTTGGCCGGGGCCCTGCTGTCCAGGCCGACGGCCGCGTCGAAGCGGATCGAGGACGCGGGCAGCTTGGCCAGGTCGGCCTTCTTGGAGCGGAAGGTCCAGCTGGCGTCGACGCGGGTGGAGGCCGCGGCGACCTTGACGCTGCGCTTGACGGAGGTGGTCAGCTTGTACGCGGCGTCGCCGGCCGGGACTTTGAAGATGCCCGCCCCTTCCAGTGGGTCGCTGTTCGAGCCGACCTTGGTGCCGTTGCGGTAGAGGGTCGTGGTGGCCGACGAGTAGAGCGACCCGCCGACGTGGGTCTTGCCGTCGGTGAACAGCGGCAGAGAGCCGTAGATGCCGTTGCCCTCGCGGTAGATACCGAGGCTTGAGCCGACGCGCGGGCCGAAGACAGCCGTGTTGAAGGTCTTCTCGTAGCTCTTGCCCGCCTTGAAGGTCTGCGGAGTGCCGAGCTTGTATTGGGCCTCGACGATCGGGAAGCCGTCTTCGTCGAGCCCGCCGTGCTGCTCGAAGTCGAGCTTCCACTTCGCCCCGCCCGCGGTGGACAGGTGCAGCGTACGCGTGCCGGGCAGCGTCTGCTGGATCCCGGTCGGAAAGTAGCCTGGACTGCCGGGCAGCCTCCCCTCGACGAAGATCGCGCCCTTCTTGCCGCTCGACGAGGCGCCCAGACCGGTCTTCACCGTGGCCAGCTCACTCGCCTTGTAGTGCTTGGTGTAACCGGTGGCGAGCTGCTTGACCTTGCCGCCGACGATGATGTCGTACTCCTCGGCGGGCTTGGCCCAGAGACCGGCCCATTGCTGGTACAGGGTGCCGTCGGTGACCTGCGGGCCGGCGTGCGCGGTACGGAAGTTGGCGTACGAGTCCAGCGACCAGCCGAACCCCTCGTAGCCGTACGCCGTGCCGACGGTGTAGGTCGGCCAGACGGCCCCCGACTTCGCCGCCGCGTCGGGCACGGTGATGTCCACCGGCTTGGCGGTCCGCGCGTCCACCGTGATCGTGGCCTTCTTGGTGACGCTCAGCTTCGGCTGCGCCACCCAGTCGATACCCTTGGCGGCGTCCTCCGGGTCGCCCAGGATCCCCGTGTTGAAGATGTAACCGCCCTTGGGAACACGGACCTTGACGGTGCCGGACTCGTCGTAGGGCGAGTAGTACTTGTCCTGGGCGAGCCCGGAGACACCGACCAGGTTGGCGCTGTAGTACTTCGCCGGGTTGCCGTCACGGCCGAGGAACTTCAGCGTGACGTCGTACGCCTCCGCCTCGCGCTGCACCGCCGCCGCCGTGCGTACGCTCTGGCCGCCGCCCGTCGCGGTCACATATGCCGAGTAGGTTCCGTCGACCGTGCCGCCCAGCTTGGTGTTGACCGTGAGGTCGGCGGAGGCCGAGCCGCCCGCCGGGACGGTCAGCGTCTTGGTGCCGAGCGTGAAGAAGCCGGCCGGTGCGGCCTGCCCCTTCGGATCGGTGCCCGCCACCGCGAGGGTCAGCTTGACGTCGGTCGTCCCGAGGTTCTTGTACGTGACCTTGTCGGTGACCGGTGTGTCGTCGGTGTGCGGCCACTGCTGCGTACCGAAGCTCACCGACACCGGGTCGGCGATCACGGTCTGCTTGATGGCCTTGTCGACCTGGATGCGGCCCGAACCCTGCTGGAACGGCGTGTACTTGCCGCCCTTGGTGGAACCGGTCAGCGCGCCCTTGAGCTGGGTGTACGTCCACTCCGGGTGCTGCTGCTTCAGGATCGCCGCGGCGCCCGCGACATGCGGGGTGGCCATCGACGTACCCGAGATGCTCACGTAGCCGGCCGGGTTCTCGCCGACCTCCTGGGCTATGACGCTGCCCGGGGCCGAGGCGGCCGTGGTGTCCACGCCGGGTGCGGTCACGTCGGGCTTGATCTGCCCGTCGAGGCCGGGGCCCGTGCTGGAGAACTCGGCCAGCTTGTCCAAGTCGTCGACGGCGCCCACGGTGAGCGCGGCCTCCGCGCTGCCCGGGGAGCCGATCGTCTGCTCACCCCCGTCGTTCCCCGCGGCGATCGCGAAGAGGATGCCCTTCTCCTTGGACAACTTGTTGACCTGGACCTCAAGCGGATCGATCTCGGGAGTGTCCCCGCGGCCGAGGCTGAGGTTCACGACGTCGGCGCCCTGCTCGGCCGCCCAGTCCATACCGGCGATGATGCCGGAGTCGTCGCCGTAGCCGTCGTCGTCGAGCACCTTGCCGTTGAGCAGCTTGGCGCCCGGCGCGACGCCCTTGTACTTGCCCGCCGACTTGGCGCCCGTACCGGCCGCGATGGACGCGACGTGCGTACCGTGGCCCAAGCGGTCGGTGGCGTCGGGGGACCTGGAGAAGTTCTTCTCCCCGACCACCTGCTCCTTGAGGTCCGGGTGGGTCGCGTCGACACCGGTGTCGAGGACGGCGATCTTGACGCCCTTGCCGTCGTACCCGGCCGCCCACGCCTTGGGGGCGCCGATCTGCGGAACGGACTTGTCGAGGCTGGCCTTTCGGACCCCGTCGAGCCACACATGGGCGACACCGGAGGCGGTCCTCGCGCCGCCGGACCCCGCGTCGGTGACCGCGGCCCACAGGTCGGGCGCGTCACCCCTGGGTGTCAGCACGGCGTCCGCGTTCAGCGACTTGAGAGTCCTGCGGACCTCGGTGTCACCTGCGTCACGGACGTCCGCCTTCGCCGCCGCGGCCGCACCGCGGTAGCCGACGATCAGCTTGAGTCCCTGCTTCTGCGCCTTGCGGTTGGCCGACTTGTTGAGCTCGGTGACGTCGAAGAGCCGCTGGTCGAGCTTGCCGGTGGCGATCAGCCGCGCGGCGTCGGCCGGCACGACGAGGGTGTGTCCTTCGGCCTTGCGGATCTGGACGGG
Organism: Streptomyces sp. NPDC050211; assembly: GCF_040656035.1. Lineage (NCBI taxonomy): Bacteria > Bacillati > Actinomycetota > Actinomycetes > Kitasatosporales > Streptomycetaceae > Streptomyces > Streptomyces sp. NPDC050211. Next base: position 1,172 of record NZ_JBFALC010000053.1, on the reverse strand, counting down.
TATCCCCTCACGGCCCTTGGCCCGCTCCAGGCCGATGACACGGCCCTTGGCGTCGACGACGACGCGGTCGCCGGTGATCAGGGTGATGCGGTGCTTGGGCGCGGTCTGCACGGCCGAGGCGCCGGCCGGGTCATTGGCTGCACGCTCGGCCTCCGCCGACGCCGGGCCGGTCATGCCCGCCGCCAGGGCCACGGCTGCCGCCGTGGCGATCGTGGCCGCGCACGCTCTTTTCACTTGTCTGCGCAAGTCTCCCCCTGGAGGCTATCTGAGAACTTGTTGTCTTCCGGGTGTAATCGCCGGGTTTCTGCTGGTCAGGCGTAAATTTGCCGCCGCCCGCTTCGCCATTGACGCGGTGTTCCTCATGTCGGCTCGTAAGGACAAGGGTTCGCTTTCGCCCGCCCGCTCGGACTTCCCCTTCGCTTGTGGCGTGATGATGGCCCTTCGTGCCCTTGAGCTTGACCACCTCGGCTCAGCACCCCCGCGTCACCGGTGACGCACCCGAGGCTGGGGACCGGCCATCGGTCACAGGCCGGAGCAGTCGACCCCTCTCTTTGCAACTACCACTGCATGACAGCGACTTCACGTCGCGCTGAAAGCGCGAGGCGAGAGCGATGGTCAGCGACAAGGGTGCGGTGACGACAATGGCTTTGGCTGGGCTCGGTGATCGTCGACGGGCGGGTGCGGAAGGGGAAACCGTCCTGGCCGCGGCGGGGGCACGTTCATCAACGGACACGTGTGGCAGGGCCTTTCAGCAGTGGCGGAAACGTGCCGCCAGCGTGCCGGAACCTCGTTGACCGGATGCTGATCCAACCTGACCGGCCGATCAGGAAAGCGGGCCTGCGCTGTGCGAGGCTGCACCGCATGCGCATCCTGGTGGTCGAAGACGAGGTGGACCTTGCCCACACCCTGCACACCGGTCTGACCGCCGAGGGCTACAGCGTCGACCTCGCCCATGACGGCCGGCAGGGACTGTGGATGGCCCGGACCGGCGAATACGCCCTGGTCGTCCTGGACTTGATGCTTCCCGGACTCAACGGCTACAAGGTCTGCGCCCAGTTGCGCCGGGAGGGCAACGCCACCCCCATCCTGGTACTCACCGCCAAGGACGGGGACTGGGATCAGGCAGAGGCCCTGGACACGGGGGCCGATGACTACCTGGCCAAACCCTTCTC
>NZ_JBFALC010000052.1:0-72650 GCF_040656035.1 Streptomyces sp. NPDC050211 | reverse complement strand
GCTCGTTCGTAGGGCTGATAGTCGCATCAGCTGCTCGCTGGGGGTGCGTGCTGGAACGGGTCGCTTGTGATCCCGCTCCAGCGGCAGGCGTCCAGCAGGATATCCACCAGCCCCGGCACCCCGCGGCCTTCATGCTGCCCGCCCCCTCCGACGCCATCCTGACCGCACCGCCCGCAGCACCGGCCAGCACCATCTGCCACCCCGCACACGGTCGAACTGAGTGTGTGCGGGTCCTACGTCCCATCCTGGCCTGGGGTGCGACACACGTGACCGGTGCCGCGGTCATTCCACTGCCGCTTCGGAAGCACGACGTTCACCTGTGCCACCGTCCCGGATATCGGGTTCTATCCCCGTGTCCGTACCGAGGGCGGCGGCCGGGCGGTGGTCTCTCAGGCCGGTGGCGTGCTGCTGGTCGAGACCGTCGCCACGGTCCTCGCCCCATCCCACCCCGACACGTCGACGCCCTCACACTCGGGCGTCGACGTGTCGCCTCTCCCGGTCAGGGACCGATGACGGAGCAGACCGTCCGTTCCTGATCAGGAGAACGCGGTTCGCGCGAGGTCGGCGACCTTCGCGAGGGTGGCGTCATCGATCTCATCAAGGAACCAGGCAGACGGACGCAGCGTGCTGCCGGGTTCGCGTGCGACCGTAGCCTTCTCCGACAGGCCGAGCGACATCACCCCGTCGTCGACGCGGAAGAACACTAGTACCGGTGCACTGCGCCCGGTGGCGTAGCCCGGCATGCCGTACCAGATGCGTGGCTTGAGCTTCGGCCCGGCACTGAGGATCGTTTCGTGCAGCCGCGCACCGATCGTCGCGTACGGTTCCGGCATGCTGGCGATCTTGTCCAGGACCGCCTGCAAATCCTTCGTCGCCTTATCCGTCTTCGTCATGGACATGGGAGTAACCTTCTCTCGCGCCGCATTCGCGGCATGGTGAACACAACCGCCCCGGTTGGGGTCGGTTGCGCAATCTCCACCGCGGACATGTCCTGGCCGACGCCAGTCCTCTCCGCGAATGTGTCAGACGAGCACTTCGTCATCGACTGCGCGAGGGCACACACAGTGCCAACAACCACAATATCAAGAGCGCCCCTCGTCGCCCCGCTCCCATGAACGGCACCGATGGGCGGCTGCTGTGCCCCCCTTGCAGGGCTTTCGACACTGGGCTTCGACGCCGGGCGTTTCCCCCCGACGCCGCCAGTCTGCTACCGAGCCTCCTGGCAGCTACCCGGACCGGACTTCCACCGGCAGGCGGCAACGAGCTTACGACTCAAGATCAGCTACATCACGAAGACCTCCGAGTCTGCTGGGCGCGCGAAAGATCGCATGGGCCCGGCACGCGGCCGACGCCGGGGGAGAGCCGTCGATATACGAGGAACTCCAGGGCACGGAGATGAGCGTAGACGCCCTGGCCGTCGCGCTCATCTACATGCTGCGGCTGCTCCTCGACCATGCCCAGGACGACCCGGACGGCGCCACGGCCATCCATCTACCGCGCGGTGGAACAGCGACTGCGTACGGAGCGCCTGCGCAGCGCCGCAATGCAAAACCGCCGAACAGGTGGAGCAGCCAGCCAGACACGGAAGAGCCCGACTTCACGGCGATGCCAGACGACCTTGCCCTGGGGCTGCGGTTGCTGATCGAGCGGACCGCGGGCCAGTACGCCCACCACAACCTCGACCGGCTCGCCATCGAACAGGCAGCAGGCGAATTGCACGGCCTCGAATTGGCGCAGGTAGACGGCTAAATAGCCGCCCCATGTCCGATCTGTGGACATGCTGGTCATCGATCTGGGACCAACTCGGTCTACCCAACAGCCTCGGCCTCGCTCGGTACCGCCGCCAAACCAGTCCCTCCACCCCTGCCGCCACACCTCTGGGGCCGCCATCAGGTTTTAACTGACCGTGGAAGATCGTGGACGACCGATCCCTTCCGATGACCTTCTCTCGTCGTCCTCCGAGGGGGAGCGCTCCTCGGAACGGACAATGGTCACGAGCATCCGAGACCTACCCGCTCCGACCCGCAACCGCTTCCTCAGCGTTTCCGCCGAGATCGGCCGCTGGTACTCCTGCATGTGCCGAATGTTTTCCTCACGAGCACGCTCCAGAAGATCTTCGTCGGGGACCTCCGCATCCTCGTCTGGCTTGAGATCCCCTTCCAAGAGGGGCTTCCTGTCACCTTGAAGACTCCTCCCGACCTGGCTGTGCGATAGCGCCCCGTCATCTGAAACTGGCTGGGCTTCTTCTGCAGGCGGTCGTGTCTGCCCTGGACTGGTACTGCTGATCGCTTGAAGCAAGCCGGGGCCAACCTCGGCCCATCCGATGAGCAGCAGGGGACCAACGGCGTCGAAGGCAGCCTTCCCGAATTGATCATTCAGCAGCGGATCAGTCACGTTCAGCGCCAAGGTCATCAAGCTGGAGAGGACGAGTAGACGCCGGGCGGGACGAAGCAGCTCGGGCCGAGCACCATGAAGCGCCAGATACCGCGTTCCCAGCAGCAGCCCCATGACCGACAGGTCCACCGCCGGGGCCACCAGGGGAGCTACCCATGGTGGTACACCCAGACGCAGTGCAAGGGTCCACACGTTCCCGAAGCCGAACAAGAACGTCAGACCAACCACCGCGGTCATGATCACGGTCACCGCTCGAAGCGTGATCTTCCGCTCAGCGGCAGTGCTCGATCGGCTCGAGTCCACCCCGCCCATCACACCGCCCCGTCCCACGCCGCAGGCCGGAAACGTCCCTCCACGACGAGTCGCCCGACACCGATCAGACACCGCTGGTCAGACCTGCAACCATCTGCGTGAGCCCCCGTTGAGGGTTGGAACCTGTGCGCATCCCGGGTGTTGAGTCCCTCCCCGACGACCATCTGCCACAGGACCTGCGGGACGGCAGCCTCCCGTCTTCCACGAGCAGGCGGGACCTGCGTTGGCCTCGGCCCGCGACCCGGTAGCCGAGCGGCAACCGGCCACCTGGCCACCGCTTGTGTTCGATCTTGGCCTGCGCCCCACCCCGTGTACGATCCCGGATCAGGTGGTACTTCAACTCGACGAACGCCGTATGTTGCTGCAGCATTAGCCAACCGTGGCTGGTTGTAGCGTCGACCTCCTGGCTGACCGACACCAGCGCGATCTCCAGATCCTGCATCTACCAGGCCTGGTGCCCAATCGCCCGGTCGGTGTACCTCATCCGGTCGAGCACGTGCACCACCACGTCGGTCCATCCGCCCGATCCTGCTGCGGTCCTTCCCTGCCGTCATGTGGCCAGCTCCATCGAGAATCTGATGGCACCTGTATGAACGGGCGCGGGTACGCCCATCGTGAACCGCCCCAACCGCTGCGCGGCCCGTGCCGTGACCAGCGATCCGCTCCGATAGGCGGCCTCCACGACCACTGTGCCCCGGGTGAGCGCGGCGATCACTCTGTTCCGCAGCACGAATCTGCTCGGGGTCGGATGATCACCGGGCGGCAACTCACCGATCACCAGCCCCTGTTCGGCGATCCTGGTGATCAACTCGGTGTGTCCGCGCGGGTAGGGCCGGTCGACTCCGCAGGCGAGTACGGCGACGGTGGCACCGCCGGCGCCGAGGGCACCGCGGTGTGCGGCGCCGTCGACTCCGTAGGCCCCGCCGGACACGACCACCCATCCGCGCTCGGCCAGCCCGGCGGCGAGCGTGACGGCCATGTGCGCGCCGTACTCCGTGCAGGCCCGCGCGCCCACCACGGCGACCGACCTCAGCGCCCATATCCGCAGGCTGGGCCGCCCACGCACCCACAGCCCCAGCGGCCGGGCATCGCCCAGGTCATCCAGCTGCCCAGGCCACTCGGCATCCCCCGGCGACACGAACCGCACCCCGGCGTCCCGGGCAACACCAAGATCCCGCCGAGGCTCGGCCGCCCGAGCCCTGGCCCGCAACCCGGCCCATCTCTTGTCCGTGACCCCGGCAAGCTGCGGCCCACCCTCCCGCAACACCCGCGCCACCTCCACGGCCCCCAACTCCCGCACCCACCGCCCACCGACCTCGTCGCCGGGTTCGATGACGCGGGCGAGGAAGACACGGGCGAAGAGTTCGTCGGCCGGGTCGTCGTCACCGTTCACGTCATGGCCCCGATGGCCATGGGCACGCCGCGGGGCACGCCGGTGCGCAGTTGCAGGGCCAGGGCGACGTCCGTCGCATCGGGCCGGTCGTGACCGAGGAGGTCGGCGACGGTCCAGGCGACGCGCAGCACGCGGTCGAGTCCGCGAGCGGTGAGTACGCCCCGCTCGAGGTTCCGTTCCGCTTCGTCCATGGCGCCGCGGGCGGCATACCACCGGCTGCGCAGCTCACGTCCGGGGACTTCACTGTTGGTGCGCCATGGAGTGCCGGCCAGGCGGGCAGCCGCCCGCTCCCTGGCGCCGCGCACCCGGTCGGCGACCGTCGCCGTGGATTCGCCCCGGGCGCCGCGCTCGGTCAGCTGTGCCCTCGTGACGCGGTCCACTTCGACCCGGAGGTCAACCCGGTCCAGCAGCGGGCCGGACAGTCTGGCCTGGTAGCGGCGGATCGACGACGGTGGGCAGTCGCAGAAGTCGTCCTTCACGGAGAAGCGCCCGCACGGGCAGGGGTTGGCCGCGAGCACCATCTGGAACTTCGCCGGGAAGCGCACGACGCCGGCGCTGCGCGCGATCACGACGTGCCCCGCTTCCAGCGGCTGCCGCAGGGCGTCCAGGGCCTGGCTGCTGAACTCCGGCGTCTCGTCCAGGAAGAGCACACCCCGGTGGGAGAGCGACACCGCACCGGGCCGGGCGATGGAGGCGCCGCCACCGACGAGCGCCTGCATCGTCGCCGAGTGATGCGGGGCGCAGTACGGGGCGACGTCGATCAGGGGTTTGCCCGGTGGCAGCAGGCCCGCCACCGAGTGCACCGCCGTGACCTCCAGCGACTCCTGTCGGCTGAGCCGGGGCAGGATGGCGGGCAGCCGCTCCGCGAGCATGGTCTTCCCGGCGCCGGGCGGCCCTTCGAGGAACAGGTGGTGGCCGCCCGCCGCGGCGACCTCCACCGCCGTACGCGCCGAGATCTGGCCGACGACATCGGCGAGGTCATGGCCGTGGTCGGGCTGCGCGGTGCCCATGCTGTGCATGCCCGTGGCCGCACCTGTGCCGGGTACGCGCAGGCCGGCCAGGAGTGGGTCGGGGCGGCCTTGTTCCTCCGGTTCCTCCTCCGGCACGGGCTCGTCGGCGAGAACGGCGATCAGCTGGCGCAGGCTGCGCACACCCAGTACGGACACGCCGGGCACCAATGTGGCCTCGGCGGCGGCGCACTCGGGCACGACCACCTGCTCATAGCCCGCGTCGGCCGCGGCCAGCACGGCGGGCAGGATGCCCCGCACCGGGCGCACCCTTCCGTCCAGCCCCAGCTCCCCGATCATCACGATGTCGGCGAGCACTCGTGGGTCGATCCGTTCGGCGGCGCCGAGCACGGCACATGCGACGGCCAGATCGAAGCCGCTGCCCGCCTTCGGCACCGACGCCGGGCTGAGCCCCACCGTCAGCTTCTTGGCGGGCCACTCCGCCCCCGAATTCACCACCGCGGCCCGAACCCGATCCCGACTCTCCGTCAGGCTCTTGTCCGGCAACCCCACCAGCGTGAACGCGGCGACCCCGGGTTCCAGGTCGGCCTGGACCTCGACGACGACGCCCTCGACGCCGACCAGTGCCACCGAGCACGTACGAGCGAACCCCATGTCAGGCCACCCCCCGCGCGTGCTCGACGACGGCGGCGCCGCGGCGGGGCAGGACGACCCCGATGAGGTCGATGCGGACGCCTCCCGGCGGGGCTCCTCCGTGCTCCTGCACCCAGCGTTCCGCCAGGCGACGCAGGCGATCGGTCTTGGCGGGCGTGATCGCCGCCATCGGATGCTCGAAGGGCCCGGCCCTGCGGGTCTTCACCTCACAGACCACCAGGACGTCGCCGTCCCTCGCCACGATGTCGATCTCACCTGTGCGTCCACAGCGCCAGTTGCGCTCCAGGACCGTCATCCCGACCGCGGCCAGTCGCCGTGCAGCCAGGTCTTCGCCGTACCTGCCGAGTCCACCTCGTGCGTTCATGTCGGCACCACCTCCGGCGCCAACCGTCACGCAATCGAGCAGATCAAGTTGATCTTGGTGAACTACTCACCGGTTGTGGAAAACTCCGTCACCCCTGCGGAGGACGCTCACCCACTCGGCAGCTCGAGATCGCTCTTGTTCAGCTCCTCGATGTTCACGTCCTTGAACGTGAGCACCCGGACCTGCTTCACGAACCGAGCCGGCCGGTACATGTCCCACACCCAGGCGTCCGCCATGGACACCTCGAAGAACACCTCACCCTGGACCGAGTGCACCTGCATCTCGTAGTCGTTGGTCAGGTAGAAGCGCCGCTCGGTCTCGATCACGTATTTGAACAGACCGACGACATCGCGGTACTCCCGGTAGAGCTTCAGCTCCATCTCGGTCTCGTACTTTTCGAGGTCCTCGGCGCTCATGGCATGTTCCCCTTCAGCCGTGCGATCCCACCATTGTGCGCCAGTCCCGTGAGCCCCTAGACGATTTCTGTGTCAAGGATCTCGGGCCTGGCCGGGGGACCTTCGTCGAGCAGCCTGCGCAGCAGCTCGGCGAGTCTGGTCGGATACACCGTCTCATGCGCCCGGGTCAGTTCCTCACAGGTCCACCAACGTGCTCCGGCGACGCTGCGCCGCTCCAGCTCGGTGAGGCCCGCGGCCCGCGTGGCCGTCTGTGTCGTACGGGCCAGGTAGTACCACTCGTCCTGGTCCCAGCGTCGGCCCGCGAACGGGAACGAGCACTTCCGCCGCCAGAGCACCGGCCCGAGCTCGACCTCGGTGATCCCGGTCTCCTCCGCGAGTTCCCTGAGAGCGGCCTGCTCACGGGTCTCATCGCCCTCCAGGCCGCCCCCGGGCGTGAACCACCAGTCGTCGGCCCGGTCGTCCGGCTCATGGCCGTGCAGCAGCAGGATGCGGTCCTCCGGATCGAGGAGGACCACCCGGGCCACCTTGCGCAGCCCGCCTTCGGACGATTCCACGCCGGCGTCCGTCGCCTCAGCGGGCACCGGCGGACCCTGCGCTCGTCCGGTTGCCGGAGCCGAACCGCTTGGCGATCGGGCCGTACGCGCCACCGCCGAGGACGAGGACACCGCCGACGATCACCAGGGCGACGATCGTACGCAGCGGTCCGGGCGAGGACAGGTCGCCGAGCGTCTCGAAGCCGCTGGGACTCTGCAGCATGCCGTCCATGGGCCAGACGACCGCGTCGACCCGGGCGCTGACGGCGCTGCGCGCCACCGTGCCGCTGGCGGCGTCGGTCAGGTGGGCGGTGGAGTCCAGGGAGCCCTGGCGTTCGTCGCCGAGCAGGAACAGCCGCCCCTCGGGGACCGTCACTGTCGGGAAGTCCGTGATCTCGGCCGTGCTGCCCTTGGGCAGATACGGTTCGTCGATCTGCTTGCCGTTGACGGTCAGCTTGCCGTCGGTGCAGCAGCCGACGGTGTCCCCACCGATGGCGACGACCCGCTTCACCACGGGCGCGTTGGTCACCCAGGTCTTGTCCCGGAAGACGACGACGTCACCCCGGCGTACGTCGGCGCCGTCGACCCGCTCCGCGAGCACCCGGTTGCCCATGTCGATCGTCGGCGACATCGAGCTGGTGGGCACCGTGTACGGCCGATAGACGACCGCGCCCCAGGCGAATCCGCCGAGGAACAGCACAAGGCCCAGCGCCACGGCCACTCCGGACAACCGCTGTCCGATCCGGCCGCCCGCCGGGCTCCTGTCCACCCCACCGCTGCGCGGGGCCGTACGTGTCGTGCTCTCGCCACCCATGGGTCCGCACCCTACCCGGGGGTACGGCACCGGGTCAGCCCAAGTTCTGGTTCATAAACCAGCCGGGGCGCTACTCGGAGACCTTCCGGTACTCGGCCGCCTTCCGTCGCCGCCGCACCAGCACCAGCGGCACAGCCCCTACGAGCGCCAGGGCACCCGGCGAGGTGACCGCGGCCGCCGCCTGGGCGCTGAGGCCGGGCTGGTCGAAGGTGTCCGGGACCGGGAGCGTGCCCCAGCGGTTGATCGGCCAGGCCTTGACGATGGCACGGCCGACGACCTTGTCCACCGGGACCATGCCCTTGTTCGCGTCCGACGTGTTGTAGCGGGAGTCGCGGGAGTTCTGCCGGTGGTCGCCCATGACCCAGATGAAGCCCTCGGGGACCTTCACCTTGAACTGGCCGCCCTGGTCGTCGACGCTGCACGGGGTGTTGCCCGGGTAGACGTACGACGCTTCGTTCAGCGCCTTGCCGTTGACCTTCAGCGGGCCCGTGCCCTTGCACTCGATGGTGTCGCCGCCGACGCCGACCACGCGCTTGATGAGGTCCTTCTCCTCCGCGGACGGCATCAGGCCGATCCAGCTGAGGAAGGTCTGCAGCGCGTTCGGATCCGTCGTGGGCTCGCCCGCCAACCAGTTGTCCGGGTCGTGGAAGACGACGACCTCGCCGCGCTCGGGCTCGGAGCCGAACCAGGGGGTGAGCTTGTCGACCAGGACGCGGTCACCCTGCTGGAGGGTGTTCTGCATCGAGTCGGACGGGATCGAGAACGCCTGCACCAGGAAGGTCTTGATCAGCAGCGCGAGGACCAGCGCGATACCGATCAGGATGGGCAGCTCCTTCCAGAAGGAGCGCTGCGGCTTCTTCGCCTGGGGGGTCGAGTCGCCCGGTCCCCGGCCCCCGGTCAGGTTCTGCTGGTCCGCCGTTGTACCGTCGTCGGCCGCCCCGGAGTCATTCCCGGAGGTCACGGCGCTGTCCGCGGCCGGGACAGCTGCTTCCACGGGGCGCCCGCGGTCCTCGCCGTCTTGTCCGGACCGTGCGCCAACCGCCACATCCCCCACGCCAACTCCTTACTCTGTGCCGCCGCCTGCCCCATACGCGGCGCAGGCCCACCACTCCCATAACGAGCGGGAGTTCCGCAGGGGTCGGGAGCTGGATCGTTCCGTTCGGATCGTCGGGTGCAACCCTATGCGACAGCTGGGGAGCCGCGGTCGACCCGGACGTCGAGTCGGTCACGGAAGCGTAGGTTTTTGGTTCGTTCAGGGAGTTCCAGTGGTTGAAGGGCCAGGCGATGACCATGGCCCGGCCCACCACTTCCTCCTCGGAGACCGTGCCGCCGTATTCCTGGTCCTGGTGCGAGCGGGAGTCCGCGGAGTTGCTGCGGTGGTCGCCCATCACCCACAGCCGTCCTTGCGGGACGGTGATGTCGAACTCGGTCTGGGACGGGGAGTTGCCGGGATAGAGATAGTCACCCTCCTCCAGCGGAACGCCGTTGACGGTCACCCGTCCTTGCGTGTCACAGCACTTGACGCGGTCGCCGCCGACTCCGACGACCCGCTTGATGAGGTCCTTCTCGTTGTCGGACGGCAGCAGGCCGATGAAGGTGAGCCCTTCCTTGACCTGCTTGACGATGATCGGGTCTTCCTTCTTGGTCGTGCTCTGCTCGTCCTGGAGCCAGCCGCCGGGGTCCTTGAAGACGACGACGTCCCCGCGCTGCGGCTTGGAGCCGAACCACGGGGTGAACTTGTCGACCAGGACGCGGTCGCCGATCTGGATCGTCTGCTCCATGGAGCCGGACGGGATCACGAAGGCCTGGACGAGGAACGTCTTCAGGACGAGGGCTATCAGGACGGCCACACCGACGAGGAGGGGTATCTCCTTGGCGGCGGAGCGCCTGCGGCGCCGCTTGACCTTGCGCTGAAGCTTGCGCCGCTCGGCCCGGGTACGGCCACCGGCCGGCGAAGCGGCCCGCCGGACGCCCGTAGGCAGCAGATTGTCGGCCGCGTGAGCGGAGATTCCACGCGGCCTACCGCGGTTACCCATGGGCACCCTCCGCGGCAGGCACGCGCGCGTAGGCGTCGGGGCGGTGCAGGCGGGTGGCGTGGTCCGCGGGCCATACGATCCCGTCGGCGCGGCCCACGACGTCGTCCACGGGGATCATGCCGCCGCCCGGTGAGCCGAGGTGGTCGCGGGAGTCGCTGGACTCGCTGCGGTGGTCGCCGAGGACGAACAGGGTGCCTTCCGGCACGACGACGTCGAAGGGCACCGTGGACGGGCTGTCACCGGGGTACAGGAACGACGACTCGTCGACCGACCGGCCGTTCACCACGATCCTCCCCTCCTTGTCACAGCAGACCACGCGGTCTCCCCCCACACCGACAACGCGCTTGATGTAGTCCGCGTCCTCGAAATACCCGGTTCCGTCGAACACGATCACATCGCCACGCCGCGGCTGAGCACCGAAACGGTACGCCAACTTATTTACGAGAACGCGGTCCCCGATCCTCAATCCGCGCTCCATGGATCCGCTGGGAATCTGGAACGGCCGCACCACGAACGCGTTGAGCAGCAGGAGAAACAGCAGGCAGACAAGCAGGGTCAGGCTGATCCGCCCGCCGGGGAGCCAGTCGGTGATCCGCGAGACCAACGCGAAACGCGACCGTCCCTCCTGCCCCCCTGTGTCCGAGATCTCCTCGGATACGAAAGGGCGGGAGGAGCGGTCGCGCTCCGTCGGCTGTGCTTCGGTGTCCATCGGAGCCAGATGCTATCCGGCCCCGCTGTGACCTCCGAGAAGCGCTCAGTTCTCGCGCTTCTCCTTGATCTTCGCGGCCTTGCCGCGCAGGTCGCGCAGGTAGTACAGCTTGGCGCGGCGCACGTCACCCTTGGTGACCAGCTCGATCTTCTCGACGATCGGGGTGTGCACCGGGAAGGTGCGCTCGACGCCGACGGAGAAGGAGACCTTGCGGACCGTGAAGGTCTCGCGCACGCCCGAACCCTGGCGGCGGATGACTACGCCCTTGAACTGCTGCACACGGGAGCGGTTGCCCTCGATGACGCGGACGTGGACGTTGACCGTGTCGCCCGGGCGGAAGGCCGGGACGTCGCTGCGCAGCGACGCGGCGTCGACGGTGTCGAGCAGGTGAGACATTTCGTCTGCTTTCTTCGCTGATGCCACAGGTCATCAACGGAAACTAGGTGTTCCTGGAATGAGAGTCGTGCTCGTCGGGGCGGGCGTCGTGTCCCCCTGTGGCAGGGGCGCACGCCGGACAGCGCACAGCAGCGGCCTATTCTTCCATGCCCTCTGGTCTGCGCCAAAATCGGCCGTACGGCTCGCCCTCCAGGTCGGGCATCCAGCCCAGGATGGAGAGCATCTCGCGGTCCTTCTTGTCGAAGACCTTGGGGTCGCAGCGCTCGATGAGGTCGGGCCGATGGGCCGTCGTCCGCTTCAGCGCCTCGTCCCGGCGCCAGCGGGCGATCTTCCCGTGGTGGCCGCTGAGCAGCACCTCCGGGATCTCCCGGCCGCGCCACTGGGGCGGCTTGGTGTAGACGGGCCCCTCCAGGAGGCTCGCCATGGCACCGGGCGCGAAGGAGTCGTCCCGGTGGGACTCGGCGTTGCCCAGGACGCCGGGCAGCAGGCGGGCGACGGCTTCCGTGATGACGAGTACGGCCGCCTCGCCGCCGGCGAGGACGTAATCGCCGATGGACACCTCGTAGACGCGCATCCGCGTCGCGTACTCGTCGATGACGCGGCGGTCGATGCCCTCGTAGCGGGCGGGCGCGAAGATCAGCCAGGGGCGCTCGGAGAGCTCGACGGCGAGTTCCTGGGTGAAGGGGCGGCCGCTGGGCGTGGGGACGAGGAGTGCGGGGGTGTGGGAGCCGGTCTCGTAGCCGTCGGCGAGGACGGAGTCCAGGGCGTCGCCCCAGGGCTCGGTCTTCATCACCATGCCGGGGCCGCCGCCGTACGGAGTGTCGTCGACCGTGTTGTGGCGGTCGTACGTCCAGGTCCGCAGATCATGCACGCGCACATTCAGCTGTCCACGCGCGCGTGCCTTGCCGACGAGGGAGACGTTCAAGGGCTCCAGGTACTCGGGGAAGATCGTGACGACGTCGAGTCTCATGCTTCGGGGTCCTTCGACGACACGATCTCGGCCTGGTCGTCGATCAGACCCGGAGGCGGGTCGATGACGGCGCGCTGCTCCTCGAGGTCGATCTCGGTGACGATCTCCGCCACGAAGGGGATCAGCACCTCGCTGCCGTCGGGGCGCTCCACGATGAACAGGTCCTGGGACGGCAGATGTGAGATCTCCGTGATCCGGCCGACCTCCGTGCCGTCCTTGGTGACGACGTCCAGGTCCATCAGCTGGTGGTCGTAGTACTCGTCCTCTTCCTCAGGGAGCACCTCCGGGTCCACTTCAGCGATCAGGAGGGTGTTGCGCAGGGCCTCCGCGCCGGTCCGGTCGCGTACGCCCTCGAAGCGCAGCAGGAGACGGCCGCTGTGCACCCGGCCGGTCTCGATGGTGAGCGGGCCCACGGAGGCGGGGTCGGTGGCCAGTACGGCCCCGGGGGCGAGCCTGAGTTCCGGCTCGTCGGTACGTACCTCGACGGTGACCTCGCCCTTGATGCCGTGGGCGCGGCCGATCCGGGCGACTACGAGCTGCACTTTTCGAAGATCTCCTGTCGTACGTACGACTGCGGGCCGGGGACGGCCCAGTGGCCCTCCCCGGCCCGAGCCGGTGCTGCGATTGGCGTCAGCGGACGTGGTCCACGTCGACGAGGTCGACGCGGACACCGCGGCCGCCGATGGCGCCCACGACGGTACGCAGAGCGCGTGCGGTACGGCCGTTGCGGCCGATGACCTTGCCGAGGTCGTCCGGGTGGACCCGGACCTCGAGCACACGTCCGCGGCGCAGGGTGCGCGAGGCGACCTGCACATCGTCGGGGTTGTCGACGATGCCCTTCACGAGGTGCTCGAGAGCCTCCTCGAGCATGCTCAGGCCTCGGTCGACGCGGACTCGGCGGCGGCCTCGTCCTTCTTCTCAGCCTTCTTCTTCTGGGTGATCGCCTCACCCTTGCCCTCGTCGTCGCCACCGAGAGCCTCGAAGGACGGACGCGCCGCCTTCTCGGCCGGCTGCAGCAGCGGCGCCGGGGCGGGCTCGCCCTTGTACTTCTGCCAGTCGCCGGTCTTCTTCAGGATGGCGAGGACGGGCTCGGTCGGCTGGGCGCCGACGGAGAGCCAGTACGCCACGCGGTCGGCGTCGACCTCGATGCGCGAGGGGTTCTGCACCGGGTGGTACAGGCCGATCTCCTCGATCGCACGGCCGTCACGGCGAGTGCGGGAGTCGGCGACGACGATGCGGTAGTGAGGCGAACGGATCTTGCCCAGACGCTTCAGCTTGATCTTGACTGCCACTGGAGTGGGTTCTCCTGGATTTGACGTGGTTGGGCACGGCGAGATGGCCGCGTGGGGTTGCGGTACCCGAGTGCCCGATGGACGCGTCAGCCGGAGGAGAGAGGGGTCCTGTGCGGCTGTCGAGTACAGCTAGCCATTGTGCCACACCCTGCGGGTCGCTTTGGACCGGCGGTGCGGGGAGCTGGGCATGCCTGAGGGGCACCCGGCGTCTCGGGTGCCCTGGGGGTGGGTCGCGCAACCCGGCGCTACGGGGTGCCGCCTGCGCCCACCCGTGCCGCCCCAGGCGGCACGCATGCCCGCAGGCGGCGGCACCCCGTCACCACGTGTTCCGACCGGCAGCCACGAGATGCCGGTGCTGGAGTCGGCGTGGTTACGCCACGCCCACGACCTCCGGGATGCGGAACGGCTTGCCGCAGCCGCCGCAGACGATCGGGGCCTGGGCCAGGACCGACGGGACGACGCGGACGTTGCGCCCGCAGTCGCACACGGCCTTGACGCGGACGCCGCCGCCGGAGGAGCCATGGCGGGCCGCCGGGCCGCGGAAGGTGCGGGATGTGTCGGCGGAGGTCGCTGCGGTGTGGGCCTTGAGGGCGCGCTGGAGCCGCTCCATGGTCGGGCGGTAGCGCCTCTTCGCCTCGGGGTTGAGCGTGACCAGGGAGAAGCCGCTGCTGGGATGCGGTTCCTCCGGGTGGTCCAGGCCCAGCTCCTCGGCGATCGCGAGGAATCTACGGTTGTGGTAGCGGCCGGCGCGCGAGGTGTCGCGGATTCCTCGGGCGGCGGCGATGCCATGGACTGCCTCATGGAGCAGTCGCTCGAAGGAGAGCGCGTGCCCGCAGGCGGACGACGACTCCCCGATCAGTGACTCGGGCGCGGCAAGATCCGGCAGCTCGGGGTGGTACCGCTGAATGTCGGCCCACGCCTGCGCCAGCTCTGCGGCGAGAACAGGTGGTGTCTGTGTCGTGCTCACGTAATGACAACGAGCCAGAGTGCCGCTGTGTTCCTATTCCGGGGCATCCCAAATAATTTGCACGTACCCGTCAGTTGCCGCTGATGCGTCCGGACGAGGGCGGGTGCGCTGATCTGCGGAGAAGCCTCACAGCTCATACCAAGCCGGTACGTAGCCTGACGTACCACCCGGCGCGTAGATCCTGTCCGCACGCCGGGGCACGAGTGTTCGCGCGATGCGCAAGGGGCGTTTCGGTCGGCTCCGCCCATGGCTCAGTAGGCTCGCGCGACGATCGCGACGTTACCGGGTGCGTCATCGGCATCCGGCACCGACCCGTCCTCGGCGACCAGACACCGTACGGTCACCGCGTGCTCACCCAGCTTGGCCTCGCCTTCTTCGCCGAGGACCGCCCAGGGGATGCACGCCCAGCCGCCGGCGGTCGTCGCGTCGACGGCCTCCTCGATGCTCGACACGTCGGACGTACGGGACTCGCGGCGCTCGCGGGACTGGGTCAGCAGCAGCGCCTGATCCTCTTCGAGGATCGTGGGCAGCAGTCGTGCGAGCGAGTCCATCGCCACCGGCTCCTTGCCGCCGGGGATCCGGCGGGCCAGCATCGCGGTGCCGTTCTCCAGGTCACGGGGGCCGACCTCGATCCGGACCGGAACGCCCTTCAGCTCCCAGTCGACGGCCCGGCGCCCGAAGGGGGTGTCCGTACGGTCGTCGACATGGGCCCGGATGCCCGCGGCCTTCAGTTGGTCGCCGATCTCGCGGACCTTGGCCAGAACCGCGTCATCGCCCTTGATCGCGAGGACGACGGCCTGCACCGAGGCGAGCCGCGGCGGGACCCGCAGGCCGTTGTCATCTCCGTGAGTCATCACCAGGGCGCCGATCATGCGGGTGGTGGAGCCCCAGGACGTCTGCCAGACCAGTTCCTGTCGGCCGTCCTTGGACAGGTACCGGGTATTGAAGGCCTTGGCGAAGTTCTGGCCCAGCTCATGGCTGGTGGCCAACTGGAGGGCCTTGCCGTCGCCCATCATCGCCTCGAGGGTGAGGGTGTTGAGGGCGCCCGCGAAGCGCTCCTTGACGGTCTTGCGGCCGGGGACGGAGTCCATGGCGAGGACGTTCACCATGAAGTCCTCGTAGACCTCGCGGTGGATGTGCGCGGCGAAGTCGCGGGCGTCCTCGTAGGTGGCGTGCGCGGTGTGGCCTTCCTGCCACAGGAATTCGGTCGTACGGAGGAAGAGGCGGGGCCGCAGTTCCCAACGGACCACGTTCGCCCACTGGTTGATCAGCAGCGGCAGATCGCGGTAGCTCTGCACCCACTTCGAGAAGTAGTCGTTGATGATCATCTCGGAGGTGGGACGGACCACGGCCGGCTCTTCGAGCTCCTTGCCGCCGCCGTGCGTGACGACGGCGAGTTCGGGCGCGAAGCCCTCGACGTGCTCAGCTTCCTTGGCGAAGTACGACTGCGGGATCAGCAGCGGGAAGTACGCGTTCTGGGTGCCCGTCTCCTTGATGCGGGCGTCCATCTCGGCCTGCATCCGCTCCCACAGCCCGTACCCGTACGGTCGGATCACCATGGTGCCGCGCACCGGACCGTTGTCGGCCAGTTCGGCCTTGGTGATCAGATCCTGGTACCAGCGCGGGAAGTCGTCCGCCCGCGGGGTGAGTACGGGTGCCTTTGCCATGGCGAGATGGTACGGGCCCACGTTGCCGGAATGTGAAATCTCGCCACTCGTACAGCGAACCCACAAGCCGGGCGGCACAACCCTCTGGACGAGGGCTCGGACGCGGAGTTTCCTGGCATACGGGGGGGGACAGCGAGCGCACGTCACGGGGGCTAAGGAATCGGGCACAGCGGCAACTCTCGTCGGATTGGGGCGCTTTACATGACACCTACGCTCGTGCGGCAGCACCTGTCTCCTGCGGGCCCCGCGCCACGCGTGGACCTGTGTGCACGCGCGCGTGACTGGTCCGAGATCCAGGAGCGGATGCTGGTTCCGCTCTTCGAGGCCGTCTACGAGCGACTGGAAGTGGGCGTCGGCACACGGCTCCTCGGCCTCGGCTGCGGATCCGGGCTGGCCCTGCTGATGGCAGCCTCCAGAGGCGCCGCCGTCACCGGTGTCGAACCCTCCTCCCCGCAACGGCTCGCCCTCGCGCGGGAGCGGCTGCGGCCCGAGGCGTGGGGCACGCGCACGCGTGCGGACACCCGGCTCGTCGACGGCTCACCGCGGGATGCGGCCGACGCGGAGACGCCCGCGTACAGCCTGGTGACCGCTTTCGAGCCCATCGGGTGTCTCGCGGGCGACTCGGAGGGACTCGGCGAGCTGCTCGAGGCAGCGGCACCGCTCGCCGAGCGGGGGGCGCCCGTGGTGCTGGCCGGCTGGGGTCCGCCGGAACGTTGCACCACGTCGTCCGTGCTGCGGGTGGCCGCCAAACTGGCGGATCCGCTGCGCAGCGCGGGCAGTTGGCGCCCCGCCCTCCGCGACGACCTGGAGGAGGTCGCCCAGCGGGCCGGCCTCAAGCCCGACGGTTCGGGCCGGGTGGCATGCCCCTTCGGCTACGCCGACATGGACAGCGCGCTGCGCGGACTGCTGTCCACGGGGCTCTTCGACGCGGCGATCACCGCGACGGACCAGGCCCAGGTCGACAAGGAGCTGACGGAAGCCCTGCATCCGTATCTGCGGCGGGACGGGACGGTGTGGATGCCGAACGTGTTCCGGTATCTGATCGCCCGTACGCCCTAGATGTCCACGTCCTTCGCCAGGCGTGTGATGCCCGCGATCCGGTACGCGTCCGCCTCCTCCAGCGTCTCGTTCTCCAGGAGGGCCTGGGCGAGGGCGTCCAACTGGCCGCGGTGGTCGCGGAGTTTGCGGCACGCCTCGTCGTAGCACTCGTCGACGATCCGCCGCATCTCGCCGTCGATCACATCGAGGGTCTGGGGCGCGGCGGCGAGGCCGTATGCCTGCTGGGCGTCGTTCGGAAGCGCGGACAGCCGTCCCACCCGCTCGCTCATCCCCCACCGCGCGACCATGCCGCGCACGATGTTGGTGACCTGTTCGAGGTCGCTCTCGGCACCGGTCGTGATCACGCCGTACACGACCTGTTCCGCCGCCATGCCGCCGAGGGCGCCGATGATGCGGCCGCGCAGATACTCCTCGGTGTACGCGTACTTGTCCGACTCCGGCGTGGAGAGGGTGACGCCGAGCGCCCTGCCGCGCGGCACGATGGTGATCTTGCGGACGGGGTCGGCGCCCGGCTGCAGCATGCCGAGGAGGGCGTGTCCGCTCTCGTGGTAGGCGGTGCGCCGGCGTTCCTCCAGGGGCATCACCAGCGGGCGTACGGCGCCCAGTTGGACCTTCTCCAGGGCCTCGGAGAGGTCTGCCTGCTTCACCCTCTCCTGCTTGCGCTTGACCGCGAGGAGGGCGGCTTCGTTGGCGAGGTTGGCCAGTTCGGCGCCGGTCATGCCCGGGGTCGTACGCGCGACCTGGGCCAGGTCGACGTCCTCGGCGAGCGGCATCTCCCGGGTGTGGATCTCCAGGATCGCCTTGCGGCCACCGCGGTCCGGCGGCGAGACCATGACCACCCGGTCGAAGCGGCCCGGTCGCGTCAGGGCCGGGTCCAGGACGTCGGCGCGGTTGGTGGCCGCGATGACGATCACGCCCTCCGCGCCCGAGAAGCCGTCCATCTCGGTCAGGATCTGGTTCAGCGTCTGCTCGCGCTCGTCGTGCCCGCCCATGCTCGCGCCGCCGCCGCGTGCCCGCCCGATGGTGTCGATCTCGTCGATGAAGATGATCGACGGCGCCACCTTGCGCGCCTCGGCGAACAGTTCACGCACGCGTGACGCACCCACACCCACGATCATCTCGATGAACTCGGACGCCGACGCCGAGAAGAACGGCACCCCCGCCTCCCCCGCGACCGCCCGCGCGAGCAGGGTCTTTCCGGTGCCGGGCGCCCCCGCGAGGAGGACACCCCGGGGCATCTTGGCGCCCATACGGCGATAGGCGTCAGGATTCTTCAGGAAGTCCACGACGTCATTGAGCTCGCCCTCCACCTCGTCGATGCCCGCCACGTCCGCGAAGGTCGTGCGTTTGGCGCCGGGCTCCAGCTCGACCGGTTTCGGCGGGGCCTTCCGGCCGAGCATGCCGCCCGCGCCGCCCATCCCCGCGCTCATCCGCCGCGCGATGAAGATCCACAGCACGACCAGGAGCAGCATCGGCGCCAGCGAGATCAGCAGATTGGCCAGAAAGCTTCGCTGCTGGACGACCGGCTCCGCCGTGACGGTGACGTTGTTCTTGGTCAGCTCCGCCCAGAGCTGATCGTCCGCGAACTCCGGACGCTGCGTCTTGAACTTGCTGTACTTGCCGTCGCCCTCGGGATCGTCCTGGGACTTCTTCAGCTGCCCCTGGATCGCGTCGCCCTTGGAATAGATCTTGCTGACGTTGTCGGCGTCGACCTGCTTGCTGAACTCCGTGTACGAGATGGTCGGCTCGTCGTCGTCGAAGTACGAGAGCACCAGATTGGCGACGAGGAACACGACCAGCGCGGCGAGGGCCAGGCTCCACCAGCCCCCACGCGGCCTGCGCCCACCCGACGGCGGCTTCGGCGGCTCCTCGGGCGTGCCCTCGGTACGCCAGGGCTGCTCGGGAGACTTACGGGTCGGCGCCGGGTTGGTCATATCGGGACGTTACGACATCACCCGCCCGCAAGCATGTGCGCATACGACGCTGGGGGCGCCCTGGCGAAGGGCGCCCCCAGCGTCGTATGAACCAATCCACACGGACCGATCGTCAGCCCATGAACTTCTTGAACTCGTCCGGCAGCTCGAAGTCCTGCGCACCCTGCTGCGGCACACCGAACGCGTTGCCGCCCTGAGCGGCGGCGGCACGGCGGGCGGCCTCCTCCTGCTCCTGCTGCTTGCGCTTCATCGGGTTGCCGGAGCGCTGCTTGCCCTTGGCCTTCTTGGGCTGCTTCTTCGACCGGCCGGGGCCGCCGCCCATGCCCGGGACGCCCGGCATACCGGGCATGCCGCCGCCCTGGGCCATGCGGGACATCATCTTGCGGGCCTCGAAGAACCGCTCGACCAGGCCCTTGACCGCGCTGACGTCGACGCCGGAACCCTTGGCGATACGGGCACGCCGCGAGCCGTTGATGATCGTCGGCTCCTGGCGCTCGGCCGGGGTCATCGACTTGATGATCGCGGCCGTGCGGTCGACGTCCCGCTCGTCGAGGTTGTTGATCTGGTCCTTGATCTGGCCCATGCCGGGCAGCATGCCGAGCAGCTTGGAGATGGAGCCCATCTTCCTGACCTGCTCCATCTGGGCCAGGAAGTCGTCCAGGGTGAAGTCCTGGCCCTTCTTGGACGCCAGCTTGGAGGCCATTTTCTCGGCCTCTTCCTGGCTGAACGTCTTCTCCGCCTGCTCGATCAGGGTGAGCAGGTCACCCATGTCGAGGATGCGGGAGGCCATCCGGTCAGGGTGGAAGGCGTCGAAGTCGTCGAGCTTCTCGCCGTTCGACGCGAACATGATCGGCTTGCCGGTGACCTGGCGGATCGACAGGGCCGCACCACCGCGGGCGTCACCGTCGAGCTTGGAGAGCACCACGCCGTCGAAGCCGACGCCGTCGCGGAAGGCCTCCGCGGTGTTGACCGCGTCCTGGCCGATCATCGCGTCGACGACGAAGAGGATCTCGTCGGGGCTGACGGCGTCCCTGATGTCCGCGGCCTGCTGCATCATCTCCTGGTCGATGCCCAGGCGGCCGGCGGTGTCGACGATCACGATGTCGTGGACCCGGGTCTTCGCGAAGTCGATCGAGTCCTTGGCGACCTTGACCGGGTCGCCGACGCCGTTGCCCGGCTCCGGCGCGAAGACCGCGACGCCGGCACGCTCGGCGACGACGCTGAGCTGGTTCACGGCGTTCGGGCGCTGGAGGTCGGCGGCGACGAGCAGCGGCGAGTGGCCCTGCTCCTTCAGCCAGTGGCCGAGCTTGCCCGCGAGGGTCGTCTTACCGGCACCCTGCAGACCCGCCAGCATGATCACGGTGGGCGGCTGCTTGGCGAAGCGCAGACGACGGGTCTCGCCGCCGAGGATGGTGACCAGTTCCTCATTGACGACCTTGAGGACCTGCTGGGCCGGGTTCAGCGCACGGGAGACTTCGGCGCCGAGAGCCCTTTCCTTCACGTTCTTGATGAAGGTACGGACGACGGGCAGCGCCACGTCCGCTTCGAGAAGGGCGATGCGAATCTCGCGCGCCGTGGCGTCGATATCCGCTTCGCTCAAGCGCCCCTTGCCGCGCAAGTTCTTGAAGGTCGCTGAAAGGCGATCGGAGAGAGTATCGAACACGGCGGCGTCGGTCCTCGGGGTCGGGAGCAGTCTGAGCGTCTTCCAGGGTATCCGGCCTTGCAAGACATTCGTCCCCGCCCGCTGTATTCGGCAGCGGAGGCGACCCATGTCATGACCGCGAGGTCACGCCCGGAGTGTCTCCTCCAGCTTCCGTGCCACCGCTCCCGCTTCCTGGCTCGGCAGCGGCGCGCCCTCCGAGCTGGTGACATAGAACGCATCCACCGCGTTCGCGCCCAGCGTCGACACATGCGCACTGCGTACCCGTACGCCCGCGTCCTCCAGCGCGCGGCCGATGCGGTGCAGCAGTCCAGGTGCGTCATGGGCGCGCACCTCGATGACCGTCGCCAGCCGTGATGCCGCCGGTGCGACCGTGACCCGGGGCGGCGGTGCCACGACGCCTCGGCGTCGCGGATAGGCCGCATCGCGCTCGGCGAGGCGGCCCGCGATGTCCAGGGAACCGTCCAGGGCCCGTACGAGATCGGCGCGCAGCCGGGCAGCCTGGGGCAGGGAGCCGTATTCGGCGGCGACCCGCCAGTCAAGGAGCAGGACGGATCCCTCGACGCCGTCCGGCAGGTCAAGGGCCCGCAGTTCCGCGGTCCGTACCGTCAGCCGGTGCATCGCCAGCACACCGGCCACGGCGGGCAGCACGCCCTTCTGGTCCGGTACGGCGATGAGGAGCTCGACGCCGAGCGGTTCGGGCTCGCCGGACGGCTGGTCCTCCGTCGGCGGCTCGGTCTGCGCGCGCAGCGACAGCACGGGGCTGCCGGTCGCGACCGCCTCGATGGCGAGCCGCTCCTGCTCGGCGGTGGGCGCGGCGGCCTCCGGTTCCTCGGGGACGTCCCCGGCGAGCACGGCCGAGACCCGCCGCACCAGGTCGGCGACCAGGGATCCGCGCCAGGACGACCAAGCGGCCGGGCCGGTGGCCAGCGCGTCCGCCTCGGTCAGCGCGTGCAGCAGCTCCAGCGTGCCCTGCGTGCCGACCGCCTCGGCGACCGAGCGCACGGTGGCCGGGTCCTCCAGGTCGCGCCGGGTGGCCGTCTCGACGAGCAGCAGGTGATGCCGTACGAGCGTGGCGAGCACGGCGACGTCCTCGCGGTCGAAGCCGATCCGGGCCGCCACGTCGCGGGCGATGATCTCGCCGGCCACCGAGTGGTCGCCGGGCCAGCCCTTGCCGATGTCGTGCAGCAGCGCGGAGACCAGGAGCAGGTCGGGGCGGCTGACCCGGCGGGCGAAGTCGGAGGCGCGGACGGCCGTCTCGATGAGATGCCGGTCGACGGTCCAGATGTGCACGGCGTTGCGCTGCGGGCGGCAGCGGACCCGTTCCCAGTCGGGGAGCATGCGGGTGATCAGGCCCTCGGCCTCCAGCGCCTCCCACACCTCGATGGTGGGGCGGCCGGAGCCCAGCAGGGTGACCAGCTGCTCACGTGCCTCGGCGGGCCAGGGCGTGGGCAGGGGGCGTGTGGTGGCCGCCATGCGCCGTACGGCGTGCAGGGAGAGCGGCAGACCGGCCTCCGCGGCGGCGGCTGCGGCGCGCAGGGGCAGCACGGGGTCGCGTTCGGGGCGCGCGGCGCGGGCGAGCACCACTTCGCCGTCCTGTTCCACCACGCCCTCGGCCAGCGGGGACCGCTCGGCGACGGGCTTTCCGCCGCCCAGCATGGCGCGCAGCCGCGGCCGCACGGCGCGCGACCGCAGCACGCGCCCCACTTCGCGCCAGGTGACATCGCTCGCATACGACACGACGCGCGCCGCTTCGTACACCTGCCGCAGCAGGGTGTCGGCGTCGAGGAGTCCCAGCTCGGCGGCGACCTGGTCCTGCTCCTGGAGGGACAGCCGGTCGGTGGCCCGGCCCGTCGCCAGATGCAGGGCGTCGCGTACGTCGAGCAGTCGGCGCCGGGCGTCGTCGAGGCCCTCGCGCGGGGCGTCGGCCAGCCAGGAGGCGGCGACGGCGCGCAGGGCGGTGGCGTCACGGAGGCCGCCGCGGGCCTCCTTCAGGTCCGGCTCCAGCAGGTACTGCAGCTCACCCTGGCGCTCGGCGCGCTCGGCGCACAGCTCCTGGAGTTCGGGGAGACGTTTCGGCGCCTGGTTGCGCCAGTCGGCGAGGACGGCCGTGCGCAGTCCTGCGGTCAGGCCGAGGTCGCCGGCGATGTGCCGGGCGTCCAGGAGACCGAGTTGGACTTTCAAATCCTCGGCGGCGGTCTTGCGGGCCTCGGCCGGTGTACGCACCGAGTGGTCGAGGGCGAGGCCCAGGTCCCAGACGGGGTACCAGATGCGGTCGGCCAGCGCGGCGACCGCGTCCGAGTCGGTGCCGTCGTGCAGCAGGAGCAGATCGAGGTCGCTGCGCGGGGACAGCTCGCCGCGGCCGTAGCCGCCGACCGCGATCAGGCAGGCGCCCTTGAGCCCGTCGGCGCCCGCGCCGAACAGCCCCGACAGCCAGTCGTCGGTCAGTTCGGCGAGGGCCGTACGGCGCGGCGGCCCGGACCGCGCCCCCTCCTGGAGGAGGCGCAGCCGGGCCGCCGCGTAGCCGCTGGGTCCCGAGTCCTCTGCTTCTTCCCGTACACCCGTACTCGTCACCCAGCGACTCCTGTTCCTCTACTTTTAGAGCGCGTCCGGCCCGCGCTCGCCGGTCCGGACCCGTACGGCCGTCTCGACCGGGAGGGACCAGACCTTTCCGTCACCGATCTTGCCGGTACGGGCCGCCTTGACGATGACGTCGATCAGCTGCTCGGCGTCGTCGTCCTCGGCGAGGACCTCGATACGGATCTTGGGGACCAGGTCGACCGTGTACTCGGCACCCCGGTAGACCTCGGTGTGGCCCCGCTGACGACCGTAGCCGCTCGCCTCGGTGACCGTCAGTCCGTGGACCCCGAAGGCCTGGAGGGCTTCCTTGATCTCGTCGAGCCGGTGAGGCTTGACGACGGCGGTGATGAGCTTCATGCGTCCACCTTCTTGCTCGTGGCTGCGGGGGCCGGGGGTACGACGGTGGACTTGGCGGCACCGCCACCGGCGCCACTGAAGTCGTATGCGGTCTCGGCGTGCTCGGCCTGGTCGATGCCGGCCACCTCTTCGTCCTCGGAGACCCGCATGCCGATGGTCTTGTCGAGGATGAAGGCGAGGATCGCGGAGACGATCAGGGAGTAGGCGAGGACCGCGAAGACACCGGCGCACTGCTTCCAGAACTGCGTCATGCCGCCGCCGTAGAAGAGGCCCTCGACCTCGGACTGGCCCTTGCCGCTGGCCAGCAGGCCGACGAGCAGGGAGCCGACGACACCGCCGACGAGGTGGACGCCGACGACGTCGAGCGAATCGTCGTAACCGAGCTTGTACTTCAGGCCGACGGCCATGGCGCACAGCAGACCCGCGACGACACCGACGACGATCGCGCCGATCGGGGAGACCGCGCCACCGGACGGGGTGATCGCGACCAGACCGGCGACCGCGCCGGAGGCGGCGCCCAGCGTCGTGAACGCGCCGTGGCGGATCTTCTCGTAGACCAGCCAGGCCAGCATGGCGGCGGCGGTGGCGACCTGCGTGTTGACGAACATCAGCGAGCCGACGCCGTCGTCGTTGCCGAGCCACGAGCCGGCGTTGAAGCCGAACCAGCCGAACCACAGCAGACCGGCGCCGAGCATGACCAGCGGCAGGCTGTGCGGGCGCATCGGGTCCTTCTTGAAGCCGACGCGCTTGCCGATGACCAGGATCACGCCGAGCGCGGCGGCACCGGCGTTGATGTGGACCGCCGTACCACCGGCGAAGTCGATGACGCCCAGGTCGAACGCCCAGCCGCCGGTGCCCCAGACCCAGTGGGCGACCGGGAAGTACACGATCGTGGCCCACAGGGCGACGAACAGCGCCCAGGCGGTGAACTTCACGCGGTCCGCGAGAGCACCGCTTATCAGGGCGGGCGTGATGATCGCGAACATGAGCTGGAAGACCATGAAGGCGAGGACCGGGATGGTGTAGCCGGACCACAGGTCACCGGTCTCGATGCCGCTGAGTCCGACGTAGTCCGAGGTCCAGCCGATGATGCTGCCGTTGTCCGACCCGAAGGCCATGGAGAAGCCGTACAACACCCACAGGATGGTGACGATGCCGATGCTGATGAAGCTCATCATCAGCATGTTCAGGGTGCTCTTGACCCGGACCATGCCGCCGTAGAAGAAGGCGAGACCGGGGGTCATGAGCAACACCAGCGCCGAACAGATCAGCATGAACCCGGTGTTTGCGGCAGACAGCGTGGGAGCGTCTGCGGCTAGCGTGATGGCGGCTGATGCCATCGGCGTCTCCTCGTCGTTGGTACGGCCCCGTGCGGGCGAAGCCTTGAGCGGATTTGAGGGGTGGGCCGGTTTATGCGCCATGAGATTGGCGCAGCGCCGTTTCGATGGAAGCCCCTCGTTGTTTCGCCGACGTGACGAAGACGCCCTGCGTGTTACGCGTCGATGAACTGCCGGATTGTGGCCGGGTCGATCGTTATCGTGGCGCAACCTTCGATGACTGCTACCGCAACCATCCATTGAGGAACCCCCTACGGCGACCAGCCACATCCGCGAGAGCGGCGCCGGTTTAGGCGCAAAAAGGAGACCGGCCGCGGGCGGCCTTCCGAATGACCTGGCATGGGGGAGCCGAGTCGGGCAGTCGGGAGGGCCGGCCGCGGCCGGGGTTCTGAGGTATCAGACCGCTTCGGCGGTCTCGGGCAGCTCGATGGCGAGCCGGTCGGTGAGGTCCACGACCTCGGCGAGATCACCGAAGTCGCGTACGGCCGTGTCGACCGTCTTTCGGATACGAGTGTTCACCCGCTCGGAGCGGACCTTCTTGGCGATCTGCATGGCCTCGACCGCGAGGACGGATGCCTGCTCGGGCTCCCGTCGCAGCAGATGCACGGTAGCCATCCCGATCGCGTTCAGCGCATACGACCGCTGGTGCTCGTCGTCCTTGGCGAAGAGGTCGACGGCCCGCTGCATCAGGGGCTCCGCGAGGGACGCGTAGGCGGGGCTGCGGCCCGCCACATAGGCGAGATCGCGGAAGGAGTGGGAGTTCTCGCCGTACAGCTCGGCCTCGGAGAAGAACCGGATCCAGTCGGGGTCGGGCTCGTCCCACTCGCCGGCCTCGCCGAAGGTGTCCTCGGCCATCCGCACCGCCCGCTTGCACTTGCCGGGCTGGCCCATATTGGCGTAGGCCCGGGCCTCCATCGCATACAGCATCGACTGGGTACGGGGGCTCGCGCAGTCCCGGCTGCCGTACTGCGCGAGGTGGATCAGCTCCAGCGCGTCATCAGGCCGCCCGAGGTGGATCATCTGGCGGCTCATGCTGGACAGGATGTACGAGCCGAGCGGCTTGTCGCCCGCTTCCTTCGCGGCGTGCAGGGCGAGGACGAAGTACTTCTGCGCGGTGGGCTGGAGTCCGATGTCGTACGACATCCAGCCGGCCAGCTCCGCCAGCTCGGCGGCGACCTTGAACAGCTTGCGGGTGGTGGACTCGGGCTGGGGCTCCTGGAGGAGGTCGGTCACCTCGTGCAGCTGGCCGACGACGGCCTTGCGGCGCAGGCCGCCGCCGCACTGGGCGTCCCACTGGCGGAACATCACGGTGGTGGACTCGAGGAGCTCCAGCTCGGGCTTGGACAGCCGGCCACGCGCGCGTGAGGACGGGACGGACCCGGCCTCCTGCTGCGGGGCCTGCGGCGCCGGCACCAGCCAGCGCTGCATCGGCTCGATGAGGGACGGGCCCGCGGAGAGGGCCAGCGAGGTTCCGAGGAAGCCGCGCCGCGCCAGCATCAGGTCGCTGCGCGAGAACTCGCTGAGCAGGGCCACGGTCTGCGGGCCCGTCCAGGGGAGGTCGACTCCGGACACGGACGGTGACTGGCGGGCGGCGCGCAGTCCCAGGTCCTCGACGGAGACGACACATCCGAACCGCTCGGAGAACAGCTCGGACAGGATCCGGGGGATCGGCTCGCGCGGATTCTCGCCGTCCAGCCAGCGACGCACCCGCGAGGTGTCGGTGGAGATGTGGTTGGCCCCCAACTGGCGTGCCCTGCGGTTCACTTGCCGCGCGAGCTCGCCCTTGGACCAGCCGCTGCGCACGAACCACGAGCCGAGCAGCTCATTGGGGCGCTTGTCAGCGTTCGTACCGCTTCCGTTGCCGCCCACTGGAACGCCCCCATCCCTGAGACCACTTGTCGCCGAGTGCGCCAAGCCCTATCAGAATGCCGGTAAATAGGGCCGTCCGTCCGGCAGTTGTCACCCTTCGAACGGAAACCCGAGTTGCCTCCGGCATACCCACGAGTGCATGTGCCCCCAGGACTCGTGCACTCAAAGTAATCCTACGATCACGCCTCCAGCCATGGCGATCCCGGAAACGCCACCATTCGCCACCCCTTCGAATGAACTCACGGTGGCTCGTACGCGATTCACTTGACATAGGACGGCCAGGAGTGGGCGGAACGGTGCACTCAGGGGCGCACGCAGCCGGGCGCACCACCCGAGCCGCTCGAAGGCGCCGCTTGGCACGGAGGCGAGGACACGGTCAGTCACATTCCGGGTCGGTCTCGTAACCACCGGTGCGTCGGACCCGTTGGAGGGGGCATGGGCTTCACGATCGGCAGCAGTCGGGGCATCCGCGACATCCGGTCCGGCTCGCGCCGCCGCGGCCGCACGTCGGAGTGCACCGCCGTGGCCGAGTTCACCGGGCTCTGGGGCTGGGACGTGGTGCCGGGCGCGCGGGCCGCGGGGGGCGCCTGCTCCTGCGGCCACTCCGACTGCCGCGCGCCGGGGGCACATCCGCTGGACTTCGCGCCGGAGGTACCCGCCGGCGCGACCCTCGACCAAGTGACCGAGTCCTGGGGTGAGTTCCCCGGTGCCTCGGCGATGCTGCCGGTCGGCCGGACGTTCGACGTCATCGAGGTCGCCGAGCCCGCCGGGCGCCACGCCCTGGCCCGGCTGGAGCGCATGGGCCTGCCCGTCGGCCCGGTCACGGCGACCCCCGAGGGCCGCGCCCACTTCTTCGTCGCCCCCGGCGCCGCCACCGAACTCCCCGAACTGCTCTACCGCATGGGCTGGGACGACCCGACCTCCCTCGACCTGCACGGCCTCGGCCCGGGTACGTACATCACCGCCCCGCCGTCCGACCGGGCCGGCCTGGGCCCGGTGCGCTGGCTGCGCTCCCCCGAGCTGGACTCGGCGACCCGGCCACCGGAGGCCCGGCTGCTGCTGGGGACGCTGGCGTACGTGGCGCACAGGTCCCGGGCGTAGGCGTACACAGCGAAGCGCCCGCCTCCAGCTTCGGGGCGGGCGCTCTCGTACGGCCGACGCGGCACTCACTCTCCAATGAGCGCATCCACGAACGCCTCCGGCTCGAACGGCGCGAGATCATCGGCACCCTCGCCGAGGCCGACCAGCTTGACCGGCACGCCCAGCTCGCGCTGCACGGCGATCACGATGCCGCCCTTGGCCGTACCGTCCAGCTTGGTCAGGACGATGCCGGTGATGTCGACGACCTCGGCGAAGACGCGGGCCTGCACCAGACCGTTCTGGCCGGTGGTGGCGTCCAGCACGAGCAGCACCTCGTCCAGCGGAGCGTGCTTCTCCACGACCCGCTTGACCTTGCCGAGCTCGTCCATGAGGCCGGTCTTGGTGTGCAGGCGCCCGGCGGTGTCGATGAGGACGACATCGGTGCCCATCTCCTTGCCCTCCTTGACCGCGTCGAAGGCGACGGAGGCGGGGTCGCCGGCCTCGGGCCCGCGCACGGTGTACGCGCCGACCCGCTCACCCCAGGTCTGCAGCTGATCGGCGGCGGCGGCACGGAAGGTGTCGGCGGCACCCAGGACGACGCTGTTGCCGTCGGCGACGAGCACCCGGGCGAGCTTGCCGGTGGTGGTGGTCTTGCCGGTGCCGTTGACGCCGACGACCATCACGATGCCGGGCTTGCGGCCCTCCGGCTCGGTCTTCACGACGCGGTCCATGTCGGTGCCGACCAGCTTGAGCAGCTCCTCGCGCAGCAGGCCGCGCAGCTGCTCCGGCGTCCGGGTACCGAGCACCTTGACGCGCTCACGCAGCCCGTCGACCAGCTCCTGGGTGGGCTGCACACCGACGTCGGCGGTGAGCAGGATGTCCTCGATCTCCTCCCAGGTGTCCTCGTCGAGGTGCTCGCGCGAGAGCAGCGTGAGCAGCCCCTTGCCGAGGGCGTTCTGGGAGCGGGAGAGACGGGCGCGCAGGCGCACCAGGCGCCCCGCGGTGGGTTCCGGGACCTCGATCTCGGTCGGCGGAAGCTCTTCGACGACGGGCGGTTCCGCGACGGCGGCCGGGGCCGAGCCGTCGGGAAGGTCCACCTCCTCTATCGTGCGGCGCGGTTCTTCGCGCGGCGTTTCGGCCTCGTCGCCGACGTGCGGCTCGGCCGGAGGGGCGGTGATGTCGGGCGCGGAGGGCGGCGGCGGAGGCAGCGGCTTCTTGCGCCGGCTGCCGACGATGAGCCCGCCGAGCGCGGCGAGCACGACCACGGCGATGACTACAACAAGGATGACGGTTTCCATAACAGGCTCCAGTATGGCGTGACCTCCCCCTCGGCCGTTCGTTGTCCACGCGGGGCTGCGGTCCCCGCCGGGCCGGGCTGGCCCGCGGTCGACTTCGCGTCGGCCGGAAGCCCCTCACGGGCGGAGTCACAACGCGTCCAGTATCAGCTTGGACTCGTCGGGTACGCATTGCAGCGTCCCCAGGGTGTGCCACGGCCCATGCGGTGGGCCGTGACACACCCTCCTCACGGTCGGAAGGCGAGCCTCTGGCAGTCTGACGCCCCGTCAGCTACCGTCCCCCTTCGCATCCACCGCCGAAGGGGGACTTCCCATGCCCGTCACGGTCGTACGTTTCAACCTCGTCGAGCCCGGCGCGACCCCCGCCTCGCTCAGCGCCCGCTACCGAGCGGCGCTGGAGATGGCCGCGTACGCCGACGAGCACGGCATCACCACCGTGCAGACCGAGGAGCACCACGGCGCCGCGAACAACTGGCTGCCGTCGCCCTTCGCCTTCGCGGGAGCCGTCTTCGGCGCCACCCGGAGGATCGCGGTGACAGTCTCGGCGATCATCGGACCGCTGCACGACCCGCTGCGGCTGGCCGAGGACATCGCCGTACTGGATCTGCTGAGCGGCGGACGGCTGGTGACCGTCGCCGGGATCGGCTACCGGCCGGAGGAGTACGCCCTGTTCGACGTGGAGTGGAAGCGGCGGGGGCGGCTCCAGGACGAGCTCCTCGACACCCTCCTCAAGGCCTGGACCGGCGAGGAGTTCGAGTACCGGGGCCGTACGGTCCGGGTCACCCCGCGCCCGTTCACCGAGCCGCACCCCCTCCTCCTGGTCGGCGGCTCCTCGCAGGCCGCCGCCCGCCGGGCCGCCCGGCTCGGCCTGCCGTTCTTCCCCAGCGCGCATCTGCCGGAGCTGGAGACGTACTACAAGGAACGGCTCGTCGAGTACGGCACCGAGGGCTGGACCATGATGCCCGCCACCGAGCAGCCGCTGCTGCACATCGCCGAGGACCCGGACCGGGCGTGGAGCGAGTACGGCGGCCACTTCCTGCATGAGGCGCGGACGTACGCCTCTTGGCAGTCCGGCGGTATACGGTCCGCGGTGAAGTCGGCGGCCACGACCGTGGACGAACTGCGCGCCGAGGGCGTCTACCGGATCCTCACGCCGGACGAGTGCGTGGCGCAGGGGCTCGACAACTATGTGCTGCATCCGCTGTCGGGCGGGATGCCGGTGGAGGAGGGGTGGCGCAGCCTGCGGCTGTTCTGCGACAACGTACTGCCCCGGCTCAATGACCTCGAAGGCTGAGCCGGGGCGGTACGTCTCTGACGAGGCTCAGCCCATCTCCTCCAGTGCCTTGCCCTTCGTCTCCTTCACGTACTTGAGGACGAACGGGATGGAGAGCGCCGCGAAGGCCGTGTAGATCACGTAGGTGACGGAGAGGTTCCAGTCGGCCAGCGACGGGAAGCTCGCGGTGATGGCCCAGTTGGCGATCCACTGTGCGGCGGCGGCCACGCCCAGGGCGGCGGCGCGGATCTTGTTCGGGAACATCTCGCCGAGGAAGACCCAGACGACCACACCCCAGGACAGGGCGAAGAAGAGGACGAAGATGTGGGCGGCGATCAGGGCGATCCAGCCCTGCGTGGCCGGCAGCTTGCCGTCGACGAGGTGGAAGGAGAACGCCCAGGCCTCCAGCGCGAGGCCGATCACCATGCCGACGGAGCCGACGAGGGCCAGCGGCTTACGGCCGACGCGGTCCACGAGGAGCATCGCGATCACGGTGCCGACGATGTTGATGATCGACGTCGTGAAGGAGTAGAAGAACGAGTCCGTCGGGTCGACGCCGACCGACTGCCACAGGGTCGACGAGTAGTAGAACGCGACGTTGATGCCGACGAACTGCTGGAAGACCGACAGGCCGATACCGATCCAGACGATCGGCTTGAAGAAGAAGGAGCCGCCGAGCAGGTCCTTGAAGCTGGACTTGTGCTCGCTGTTCATGCCGTGCTCGATCTCGGCGATCCGGACGTCGAAGTCGACGTCCTTGCCCTCGACCTCGGCGAGGATCTCGCGTGCCTGCTCGTGCTTGCCGACGGAGATCAGATAGCGCGGGGACTCGGGGATGGCGAAGGACAGCAGGCCGTAGATGACGGCCGGGATCACCATGACGCCGAGCATGACCTGCCAGGCTTCCAGGCCCAGGATCCGGCCGCGCTGGTCGCCGTCGGCGGCGTTGAGCAGACCCCAGTTGACCAGCTGCGAGACGGCGATGCCGATGACGATCGCGGCCTGCTGGAAGGAGCCGAGGCGTCCGCGGTACTCGGCCGGGGCGACCTCGGCGATGTAGGCGGGGCCGATCACGGAGGCCATGCCGATGGCGAAGCCGCCGACGACGCGCCAGAAGGCGAGGTCGTACAGGGCGAAGGGCAGCGCCGAGCCGACGGCGCTGACGGTGAACAGCACGGCGGAGATCTGCATGCACCGGATACGGCCGATGCGGTCGGCGATCCGGCCGGCGGTGGCGGCGCCGATGGCACAGCCGATCAGGGCGATGGCGATGACCTGCGCCAGCGCCGCCGAGCCGATGTCATAGCGGTCGCGAATGGCCTCGACGGCGCCGTTGATCACGGAACTGTCGTAGCCGAAGAGGAAGCCGCCCATCGCGGCCGCCGCGGCGATGAAGACGACGCGCCCGAGATGTTCGGGATGAGCCGGAGCGGCTCCTGACTTGGGTGCCTGCGCTGTGCTGGTCACGTGTACTCCTCGGGCTACCGGCAACGCTGCCGGTTGGGGTCAGCCCTTCGAGGTCCACCAGAAGGTACCTGAAGGTAAAAGCAACGTTGCTCAGGCTATTCCTTCAAGTTTCGAAGTCAATATGACCTTGTTAAGAGAATGCACCGCAGGTGTGAGGGGCTTGCGTTCAAGAGTTGAAGGGATGATCCCCAAACCGCTGGTCAGAACCGGTGTAGGCGGCACGCATCTAGCGCAGCCGCTGGGAGATGACCTTCGACACACCGTCGCCCTGCATGGAGACGCCGTACAACGCGTCGGCGACCTCCATCGTCCGCTTCTGGTGGGTGATCACGATCAGCTGCGAGGCTTCCTGCAGCTCCTGCATGATGCGGATCAGCCGCTGCAGGTTGGTGTCGTCGAGCGCGGCCTCGACCTCGTCCATCACATAGAACGGGCTGGGCCGGGCCTTGAAGATCGACACGAGCATCGCGACGGCGGTCAGTGAGCGCTCGCCACCGGAGAGCAGGCTGAGCCGCTTGACCTTTTTGCCCGGCGGGCGTGCCTCGACATCGACGCCCGTGGTGAGCATGTTGTCGGGATCGGTAAGAATCAGCCGTCCCTCACCACCCGGGAAGAGCCGGCTGAAGACGCCCTCGAACTCACGGGCCGTGTCCCGGAAGGCCTCGGTGAAGACCTGCTCGACGCGCTCGTCGACCTCCTTGACGACCTGGAGCAGGTCGGCGCGGGTCTTCTTCAGGTCTTCCAGCTGCTCGCTGAGGAACTGGTGCCGCTCCTCCAGCGCCGCGAACTCCTCCAGCGCCAGCGGGTTGACCTTGCCGAGCTGCTGATAGGCCCGCTCGGCGGACTTGAGCCGCTTCTCCTGCTCGGCCCGGACGAACGGCTTGGGCTGGTTGCGGGGATGCTCGGGGTCGTCCGGCAGTTGCTCCCCCTCCGCCGGGAGCGAAGGCGGGACGAGCTGATGCGGGCCGAACTCGTCGACGAGGCCGGCCGGCTCGACACCCAGCTCCTCCAGCGCCTTGGTCTCCAGTTGCTCGATCCGCATCCGCTTCTCGGCGCCGAGCACTTCGCCGCGGTGGACGGAGTCGGTCAGCTTGTCCAGCTCGGACTTGAGATCGCGCCCCGCGTTACGGGCGACGGTCAGCTCCTGCTCACGCCGCGCCTTGGCGGTCTCGGCCGCGGTGCGTTCCGCGTCGGCACGGGTGAGGGAGACCTCGACATGCGCGAGCAGTTGCCGGGCACCGGAGGCGACGGCTTCCGCGACGGCCGCCTCGTGCCGCATCCGCGCCCGCCGCTGCTCGGCACGCGCGCGTGCGTCGCGCTCCGCTCGGGCGGCGCGGTCGAGGGAGTCGGCGCGGCCGGCGAGCCCCTTGACCCGCTCCTCGTGCGTACGGACCTGGAGGCGGGCCTCCATCTCGGTCTGGCGTGCGTTGGCGCCGTCGGCGGCGAGCCGATCCCGTACGGAGGTGTCGGGCTCCTCCTCAACCGGCATCTCCTCGGCGACGGCGAGCCGTTCGGCCAGTTCCTCGGCTTCTTCTACGGCTCTGTCGAGCGCCTCCTGCGCCCGCGCCGCCGCCGCGGTGGACCGCTCGGCCTCCCCGGCGGCGCCGCGCGCCTGACCGGCGAGCCGTCCGAGCTGCTGCGCCACGGCCGACTTCTCCCGGTCGGCGGCCCTGCGCCGCTCCCCCACGGCTTCGACGAGTGCGGTGCACTCCTTACGGCGCTCGGTCGCGGCATGTTGCGCCTCGGTGAGCTCTTCGCACCGCACGGCCAGTTCTTCCAGCTCGGCGGCGGCCTCGTCCACGGAGGCCTGCACTTCGAGGAGGCTGGGTGCTCCGGCGGATCCGCCGTGCGCGAAGTGGGCGCCCAGGAGGTCGCCTTCGGCGGTTACGGCGGTGAGGTCGGGGTGGGCGTAGACGAGCTCTTCGGCGTCTTCGAGGGTGCTGACGACGACGATGCGGTGGAGCAGCCGTCGGACGGCCGGCATGAGGTCGGACGGGCCGCGGACCAGCTCGGCAGCGTGCTGTAGTTGGGCGTCTGCGGGCTCCTCGTGGCTGGTCGCGCCGTTCCCCGCGCCCCTTTGGGGCGCGTCTGCGTCACCGGCGAGCAGTAGCGCAGCCCTTCCGCCGTCCTGTTTGCGCAGGAGGCGGATCGCGTCCGCCGCGGCAGACGGGGACGTCACCGCGATCGCGTCGGCCGCCGCTCCGAACGCGGCTGCCAGCGCGACCTCGTAACCGGGGGTTACCGTCAGCAACTCGGCCGCCGGGCCCAGCAGGCCGGTGAGGCGGTCCTTCGCGCCCAGCAGCGCGCCCGTTCCGTCCTTGCGTCGCAGGCCCATCGCCAGCGCCTCATGGCGGGCCTGGGTGGCGGCGCGTTTGCGTTCCGCTGCTGTGGCCGCCTCGCGGGCCGCCGTCAGGACGGCTTCCGCCTCGGTCAGTGCTGTCTTGGCCGCTTCGTGCTGCTCGCCGAGTTCCGCGTCGTCCGCGTCCAGGCCGTCGACCTCGGCCTTGAGGGTCTCGTACTCCTCCTGGGCGGTGACGGCGCGTTCCTGGGCCTCGTCGCGGGCGGCGGCGAGGCGGTCGATCTCGGCCTGGGCGGAGGCGGCACGCGAACGGGCCGCGTTGACCTGGCCGTTCAGCCGGGCGAGGCTCTCGCGGCGGTCGGCGATGGAACGGGCGACGTCCTTCAGGCGCCGTTCCTCCATGGCCAGCTCGCGCTCCAGCTCGGAGCGGTGCGCGACCGTGTCGTCCAGCGCCCGCTCGGCCGCCTCCAGGGCCGCTTCGAGCTCGGCCTCCTGCTCACGGATCCGGTTGGCCTCGCGCTCCATGTCCTCGGGGTCACGGCCCCGGCGCTCGTCGGGCGGCGCGGAGGTGGCGCTCTTCACGCGGGCGTCGGCCAGCGAGATCGTGCCGCGGACGCGTTCGGCGAGCTGGGAGAGTTCGTACCAGGTCTGCTGGGCGCGCTGGAGTCGCGGCGTGAGCTGCCGTACCTCGTCCTCCAGGAGCGCCTCCCGCTGGAGCGCCTTCTTCAGCTCCAGCTCGGCGGCTTCCTTACGTTCCTTCAGCGCGGCCTCGTCGGCGACCTCGGCGTTGAGCGCCTCTCGGAGTCGTACGAGATCGTCGGCGAGCAGGCGGAGGCGGGCGTCGCGGAGGTCGGCCTGGATGACGGCGGCCCTGCGCGCCACGGCCGCCTGGCGGCCCAGGGGCTTCAACTGCCTGCGCAACTCGTCCGTCAGGTCCTGCACGCGCGCGAGGTTGGCCTGCATCGCGTCCAGCTTCCGGAGGGCCTTCTCCTTGCGCTTGCGGTGTTTCAGCACACCCGCGGCCTCTTCGATGAAGGCGCGGCGGCCCATCGGGTCAGCGTGCAGTACGGAGTCGAGCTGGCCCTGGCCGACGATGACGTGCATCTCGCGGCCGATGCCGGAGTCGGAGAGGAGTTCCTGGATGTCGAGCAGGCGGCAGGTGTCGCCGTTGATCTGGTACTCGCTGCCGCCGTTGCGGAACATGATCCGCGTGATGGTGACCTCGGCGTACTCGATGGGCAGCGCCCCGTCGGAGTTGTCGATGGTCAGGGACACCTCGGCGCGGCCCAGCGGCGGGCGGCCGGTGGTGCCGGCGAAGATGACGTCCTCCATCTTGCCGCCGCGCAGCGACTTGGCGCCCTGTTCACCCATGACCCAGCTGAGCGCGTCCACCACATTGGACTTGCCCGAGCCGTTCGGTCCGACGACACACGTGATCCCCGGCTCGAACCGGAGCGTGGTCGCCGAGGCGAACGACTTGAACCCACGGAGGGTCAGGGCCTTGAGGTGCACGCCGCTGGACTCTACCTCCCGCCGGTATCTCAGACGCCGAACCCTGGGGCACCCCCGCGGTTTCACCCATGAACGTGCAGGGCACACCAGACGTTAAAGAGGGTGAAAGGATGCGCGGGAGCAAGAAAGAAGGGACGCCGAAGCGTCCCTTGCAAACTCTGACAACTTAGCGGTTGATACGGGCAGCCCAACCACTGCTGTCGTTGTGTGATGCAGTGATCAGGTGAGCGCAGGCTCCGCCTGGTGTGCGTCAATGCTCTCCATGACCCTGTCGTGAGAGTCCATGCTCTCCATGATCCTGTCGTGAGAAGCGGCAGCCGTCAGCGAGTCGTTCTCCGCCTGGATTCGTCCGAGCTCGGATTCCAGGTCCTGGACACGCTGCTGGAGCCGTCGCATCTCGGCGAGGAGTCGAGGGTCGGAGCCGCCGACGTAACCGAGAAGCGCCTTTGCCATGATGGATGGTCCTCCACACTGAGTGACCGACCGATGCGGTGTGGGTCGTGAGGGATTCGCACCCGCGGTGCTTGGCACTGTTGAGTTGTGCTGCCGTTCTCCATGCCAAACAGCTAAGGTGCGCGGGGCTTTCAGCGTCTCACCAAAAAGTTTGACGGTCAACACGATCACGCCCTGCTTTGGCGGGCATCCCGGGGGCGCGCGGCCGTGAAAGCGGCGGCGCTGCAGCTCCTGCGGGCCCCTCAGGGCGTGACGATCATCCTTGCCTGCGGAGCCTGCCACGGCAACCGGTTCTTGGCAACCACCAGGCCCTTTCTGCTCGGGGCAGCTGCCAGTGGCATGTCCCTCCGCTTCCGCCTGGGGCGCTTTACAGAAATCGCTCAGCGGATCGAGAAGCCGTCGTAGCCGCCGCGGGGTGTGTCCCAGATCTCGGTGACTCCTTCGACGCGGCCGGGCGTGTCGGCGCCCCCAAGCCAGTCGAGGAGCCGTTGGCACGCTCCGCGCGGGCCCTCCGCGACCACCTGGACCCGTCCGTCCTCCAAATTGAGAGCAAAACCACTCAGGCCGCCGATCTCGAGCGCCTTGGCCCGGGTGAACCAGCGAAAACCCACACCTTGGACGCGTCCACGCACCCAGGCGACCAACCGCACATCCTCGCTCATGAGTGCAACCTAACGGGCCAATGTCTCTCTGGGCACTTCCTCACCCAGCGCCATGCGGTACCGTCCAGCCCCAATGAATCTCATATGAAACTCACTCGATCGAGTGAGTTGCGTTGACCGCATGGGCGAGTCGACCGCACAGGACGAGGAAGGCAAGGACATGGGACGCCACCGACGCTCAGCCGCCGGCCGCGCCGCCACGGGCCGCGCCACGGGGGTCACAGAAACGTACGGTTCCCGCACAGGGAGCCACGGCCCGCAGGACTCGTACGACGCCTACGACGCGTACGCGGCAGACCGTTCCACCACGGGCATGGCGCCCTACCTCAACACCGAGGCGACCTACCTCAGCACCGAGGCGTACGCCGAGACCACCGCGCGCAGCGAGCGCTACCTCTTCGCCTCGGACGAGGACTACCGCGTCGTCTTCCCTGACGCGGCACCCGACGGGGGTGGCCGGCGAGCCGCCGGCCACCGCCGCAAGAAGAAGGCGGGGCGTCCGGTGCGCGCCGGACTGCTCGGCGTCTCCGCCGCGGTCGCCATCGGCACCGTCGCGGTCGCCACGGGTGTGGTGCCCGGCGTGGAGAACTACCAGCTCGGCGGCGGCAGCGACAGCGGCGACAACGTGCAGGCCGTGGACACGCCCTCGAACAGCGCGACCGAGCAGGGCGGCACGTCCGGCGCCGCCGACAGCCGCGAGACCGACGAGTCGACGAGCCGGGGCGACGAGCGTTCGCCCTCGCCGGCGCCGTCCGCCTCGGCGTCCACGGCGCCGGCCGAGACTCCGACCAAGGAGCCGAAGGCCCCGCCGGCCAAGACCAAGAAGCCGAAGCCCACCCCCACCCCGTCGCGCCCGGCCACCAAGGCGCCGGAGAAGGACACCGGCGCCCCGGTGACGGTGTCCGCTGAGGCCAGGGCCGAGGCACAGGTGCTCAAGCTCGTCAACCAGGAGCGGGCGAAGGTGGGCTGCAGCCCGGTCTCCGCGAACAGCGCGCTGGCCGCGCTGGCCCGGGACTTCAGCGACGCCATGGCCGCACTGGGCTTCTTCGACCACACCGACCCCAGCGGGGCCACTCCGTGGGACCGGGCCGAAGCAGCCGGGATAGCCGACCTCGGCGGCGAGAACATAGCCCGCGGCCAGGCCGACGCGGCCGCCGTCATGGAGGCCTGGATGAACAGCCCCGGGCACAAGGCCAACATCCTGAACTGCGACTTCAAGACGCTGGGCGTGGGTGTCCACCTCGGGTCCGGTGGGCCGTGGTGGACGCAGGACTTCGGGTACTGAGACGTAGCACTAACTTTTGGTTAGCGCTGCACCCGAGTACGCTTGAGGCATGGACATCACGCAGGAGCGGACGGCCGAGCAGGACCTGCCGTTCAACGTGTTCGCGAAGGCCTGCCCCTCGCGCGGCACGCTGGAGCACATCACGGGCCGCTGGGGCGGACTGACGCTCGGCGCGCTGTACGAGGGGTCGCTGCGCTTCAACGAGCTGCGCCGCCGCGTGGACGGCGTGAGCGAGAAGATGCTGTCCCAGACGCTGCACGCACTGGAGCGCGACGGCCTGGTGCACCGCGAGGCCCAGCCGACCAACCCGCCGCGCGTGGACTACGAACTCACCCCGCTCGGCCGCGAGGTCGCCGAGCGCCTGCTGGCCCTCATCCATTTCGTGGAGGGCCGCATGGACGACGTGCTCACGGCACGGGCGCGCTACGACGAGACGCGCGGCGCCCGCTGACACTTCGGGCAGAAGTAGCTCGACCGGTTCATCCAGGCGCGGCGGCGCATCGGCGTACCGCACCTCTTGCAGGGCAGGCCCTCACGGCCGTACGCGTCGAGCGAGCGGTCGAAGTAGCCCGACTCCCCGTTGACGTTGACGTAGAGGCTGTCGAAGCTGGTGCCGCCGACCGCGAGGGCCGCGTTCATCACGTCCCGCACATGGCCCAGGAGTTCGGCGGTGCGCGGGCGGGTGAAGGTCGAGGTGGGGCGCTCGTAGTGGAGGCGAGCGCGCCAAAGGGCCTCGTCCGCGTAGATGTTGCCGACGCCGCTGATCAACGACTGGTCGAGCAGGGCCCGTTTGATGGTGGTGCGCTTGCGGCGCAGCGCCTGGTGGAAGGCCTCGTCGTCGAAGAGGGGGTCGAGCGGGTCGCGGGCGATGTGTGCGATGACGTCGGGCAGGCCGCCCTGGGTGTTGTCGTGCAACGACAGGCCGCCGAAGGTGCGCTGGTCGACGAAGCGGAGTTCCGTGGCAAGGTCGTCGGCGAATCCCACCCGGATCCTGAGGTGCTTCTCGTCGGGTGCCGCCTGCGGCTGGACCAGCAGCTGGCCGCTCATGCCGAGGTGGGCCAGGATCGACTGGTGGGTGTCCTCCAGGGGCAGCCACAGGTACTTGCCGCGGCGGCTGGGGGTGCCGATGCGATGGCCCTTGAGGCGGTGCACGAAGTCGTCGGCGCCGGCGAGATGGCGGCGAACCGCGCGCGGGTGGAGAACCTCGGCCTCGGCGACGATGCGCTGGGCGACCCACCGCGCAAGGCCCCGCCGTACGACCTCGACCTCGGGCAACTCGGGCATGGGATCTCCCCGTAACGAGCCGGTGTACGAGCCGAGCGCCCGCCCCACAAGGCGGGGCGGGCGCTCGTCCTGCGCTATTCGTCAGGCGGAGGCCTGCGCCTCGTCGGCGCCTCCGGCGGCTTCCGCCACCTCGGCCTCGGCCGCTTCGGCTTCCGCCGCTGCGGCCTTGACCGCTTCGACTTCCGCCGCCGCGGCCTTGGCAGCCTTGGCACGCTCTTCCGCGGCGGCCTTGATGGCCCGCCACGCGGATTCAGCTGCCTGCTGCTCCGCCTCCTTCTTGCTGCGGCCGGTGCCGGTGCCGTACGAGACGCCTCCGACGCGGGCGGCAGCAGTGAAGGTCTTCTCGTGATCGGGGCCGGTCTCCGTGACCAGGTACTCGGGTACGCCGAGCCCCTCGGTCGCGGTGAGCTCCTGGAGACTGGTCTTCCAGTCCAGGCCGGCTCCGAGGTTCGAGGACTTCTCGATCAGTGGGTCGAACAGTCGATGGACCAGCTCGGACGCCGAGTCCAGACCCTGATCGAGATAGACCGCGCCGATCACCGCTTCCAGGGTGTCGGCGAGGATGGATGCCTTGTCCCGGCCGCCCGTGCCCTCTTCACCGCGGCCGAGCCGGATGAAGGAGCCCAGGTCGAGCCCGCGGCCGACCTCCGCCAGCGCACGCGAGTTGACCACCGCGGCCCGCAACTTGGCCAACTGGCCTTCGGGCAGGTCGGGGTGGGTGCGATACAGCGTGTCCGTGACGACGAGGCCGAGCACGGAGTCCCCCAGGAACTCCAGCCGCTCGTTCGTCGGCAGACCGCCGTTCTCGTATGCGTAGGACCGGTGGGTCAGCGCACGCACCAGAAGGGCGGACTCGAGCTTGTACCCGAGCCGCCCTTCCAACAGCGTGTGGGACGAGGCCGTGGTCTCCGCAGAGTTCTTCTTCGGCGTGGACACAGTGCCTCTCACCAGCCGCTCAGACCTCGAGGACCTGGCGCTTGTTGTATGTGCCGCAAGACGGGCACGCGATGTGCTGCAGCTTGGGCTCGTGGCAGCGCTCACACGCAACCAGGTTGGGGACCGCAGCCTTCCACTGCGACCGGCGGTGGCGCGTGTTGCTGCGCGACATCTTCCGCTTCGGAACAGCCACGGCTACTTCTCCTGCTTCTCGTCGGCGCGTGCTGACTGAGTCGCGCCGCCGCTCATCTCGTCCTTCTCGCCGTCTCCGAGTGAACCGGCGAGTCCCTGCAGTGCCGCCCAACGAATGTCGACGGCGTCGTGATGGTGGTCCGGGTCGTCCGCAAGGCGTACGCCGCACTCGGCGCACAGACCTGGGCAGTCTTCCTGGCACACCGGCTGCATCGGCAGTGCGAGCACCACCGCATCGCGCAGCACGGGTTCGAGGTCGAACAGGCCGTCCTCGATGAAGAGCCTGTCCTCGTCTTCCTCGGCGTCGTCGGCCGGCTCCGCTTTGACGCGGCCCCGGTCGTCGGCGTCAGGGTACGAGAACATCTCCTGGAAGTCCGCTTCGAGCGCCAGCTCGAGCGGCTCCAGACACCTTACGCACTCCCCCTTGGCCTGTGCACGGGCGGTGCCTGTGACAAGCACACCTTCCATGACCGACTCGAGCCGGAGCTCGAGCTCCACCGGTGCGCCTTCCGGCACTCCGATGACACCCTGGATCCCGAGATCCTTGGGAGCGCCGATCTCGCGGGTCAGGCGCTGCAGCGCACCAGGCCGCCGGCCCAGCTCGTGCGTGTCGAACACGAGAGGGTTGCGGTGGTCGAGGCGGGCTGTCACGCCGTTCCTGCTTTCGATCTTCGAGCTCAGAGGGACGCCACCCTTGATGTTTCCCGGGCAGCATTGATCGCGGACGTACACGCGACCGAAGAGCCAGGATACTGGACCTTTCGCTCTCGTCCCAATCCGCTGGGCACCGGGGCCTCAGCCGTTGCCGCGCCCCTGCTCGTAGGCCCGCAGCTGCTCGGCACTGATCATGCCGGTGTCGAAGAGGCTGGTCTCGTCGAGGGCGTAGCCCTGCTGGGTCTGCTGGGCCTGCTGGGGCTGTTGAGGCTGCTGGGCCTGCTGCGGCACCTGGTTCGGGTCGTACGCCTGCTGCTGGGCGTCGTAGCCCTGGTAGGCGTACGGGTCGGCCTGCTGGTAGCCGTAGGCGTCCTGCTGGGCGTAGGCCTGCTGTTGGTAGCCGCCGCCGTACGGGTCCTGCTGCGCGGTCTGCTGGTAGCCGTACGCCGGCTGCGGCTGGCCGTAGTCCGGCTGCTGGGGCTGTTCGGGCTGCTGCGGGGCCTGGGTGTCCTGCTCGGCGAGGGCCGCGAGGCCGGAGAGGTAGTCGGCGTCGCTGGAGTGCTGGACGGTGCTGAGGTCGTCGGCGAGGGCGCCGAGGTCGTCCGAGGCGATACGGCCGTGCAGCTTCTGCCGGCCGCGGCCGACCGCGTCCAGGGTCTTGGCGAGGACTGCCTCGAAGGCGCCCAGCTTGACGTCCACGTACTCGTCGGCGGTGCGGCGCAGGGTCTCGGGGTCGTGGCTGCGCTCGGGGGCGTCCTCGTCCTCGTAGCCCTGCTCGTCGAGGCCGGGTCCGGTGCCGAGGAGCTTCTCGCGGCCGCGACCGACCGAGCCGAGGGTCTTGGTGAGGACGACCTCGAAGTTGGCGAGCTTGGAGTCGACGTACTCGTCGGCCTCGGCGCGGATCTCCTCGGCCTCCTTGCGGGCCTCGGCGAGGATGCGGTCGGCCTCGCTCTGGGAGCGGCGGGCGACCTCGGTGTCGGAGATCAGCGAGCCGCGCTCGGCGTGCGCGGTCTGGATGATCCGCTCGGCCTCCTGGCGGGCCTGCTCGACCATCTGCTCACGGCCGCCGATCAGCTCCTGGGCCTGCGCGAGGGAGCCGGGCAGCGCCTCGCGCACCTCTTCGAGCAGCGCGAGCAGGTCGGCGCGGTTGACCACGCACGAGGCCGACATGGGCATCGACCGGGCACTGGAGACCGCGGCGACGATCTCGTCGAGCTTCTTCTGCACGTCCACCGTGTGCTCGCCACTCTCTACAGCTGTGATGGAGACGGACGGGTCGACTGTACGGCCATGGGGTGCCCGCCGGACAGCGGGTGACGGATTGTCAGCTTCCGGGGGATTCTCCGGGGGTTTCCTCAGTGGTTTTCCGGGCGCCCGTGATACGGCCCGCTCAGTCCTTCTTCAGGCGCTCGGCAAGGGCCTCGAAGACCGCCGGCGGGACCAGGTGGGAGACGTCTCCACCCCAGGTCGCCACCTCCTTGACCAGGGAGGACGACAGGAAGCTGTAGGTGGGGTTGGTCGGTACGAAGAGCGTCTCGACACCCGTCAGGCCGTTGTTCATCTGGGCCATCTGCAGTTCGTAGTCGAAGTCGCTGACCGCACGCAGTCCCTTCACGATGGCCGGGATGTCGCGTTCCTTGCAGAAGTCGACGAGCAGGCCGTGGAAGGCCTCGACCCGGACGT
The DNA here is from genome assembly GCF_040656035.1 of Streptomyces sp. NPDC050211. Classification (NCBI taxonomy): domain Bacteria; kingdom Bacillati; phylum Actinomycetota; class Actinomycetes; order Kitasatosporales; family Streptomycetaceae; genus Streptomyces; species Streptomyces sp. NPDC050211. The sequence goes on along the minus strand of NZ_JBFALC010000052.1, from coordinate 29,894 downwards.
TCTCGAATTCGGCGGTGACCTGGCGGATCAGGTCGATCCGCTCCTCGATCTCGAACAGGCCCTTCTTGGACTTGTTGATCATCACCGCGACGTAGACCTCGTCATACAGCCTGGAGGCGCGGCCAATGATGTCGAGGTGTCCGTTGGTGATCGGGTCGAACGACCCGGGACAGACGGCGCGGCGCACTTGAGATCCCTCGCTCTCCGGTCCGGTCATCGTGCGTCTTCGCACGTAGAGGCGGCGCGACCGTACCAAAACGTCCCCTCGCCGTAACGACGGGCCCGGATCGCGTCGAAGCCGGGCGGCCAGCCGAACTCGCCGCCTCTGGTACTGCGCTCCACGGTGACGAGAGCCTCCGGCGCTAGCCAGCCCTCGGTGCGGAGTGTGAGCAGGATCTCCCGAAGATCGTGATCTGAGACTCGGTACGGCGGATCGAGGAAGACGATGTCGTACGGCTGTTCAGGCGGGGTTGTGCGGATGATCTGTTCTGCTTTACCTGCCCGGACTTCGGCGCCGGGGAGGCCGAGGTTCTTCACGTTCTCCCGGACGATGCGGGCGGCGCGGGCGTCGGCCTCGACGAGGAGGACATGGCCCGCGCCTCGGGAGAGGGCTTCCAGGCCCACGGCGCCGGATCCCGCGTACAGGTCGAGAACCCGCTCGCCGGCCAGGGGGCCGCCGAGGAGGGACTGCCAGGTGGAGAAGAGACCTTCGCGTGCACGGTCGGAGGTGGGGCGCGTACCGGTCCCCGGTGGGACGGCTAGGCGACGTCCGCCGGCTGCGCCGGCGATCACGCGGGTCATCTTGGGTCCTTGGTTGTGGGCGGCTTTAGGTTCAGTGTGGCTGGTCGCGCAGTTCCCCGCGCCCCTGAGGTGGGTCTCCTTCATCCCTTTTCCAGGTACTGCTCTCTCTCCTCGTCCAAGAGGGCGTCCAGGGCCGTTCGTAGGGCTGGGAGCTGCTTCAGGTCCGGGTCGGCTGCCACCACCGCCGCCGCTTCATCCCTTGCCTCCGCGATGATCTCCTCGTCCTCTATGACGGCGAGCATGCGCAGGCTGGTGCGGGCGCCGGACTGGGCCTGGCCGAGGACGTCGCCCTCGCGGCGTTGTTCGAGGTCGATGCGGGAGAGTTCGAAGCCGTCGAGGGTGGCGGCTACGGCGTTCAGGCGCTGGCGGGCGGGGCTGGCTTCCGGCATCTCGGTGACCAGGAGGCAGAGCCCTGGCGCGGAGCCTCGGCCGACTCGGCCGCGCAGTTGGTGGAGCTGGGAGACGCCGAAGCGGTCGGCGTCCATGATCACCATGGCGGTGGCGTTGGGGACGTTCACGCCGACCTCGATGACCGTGGTGGCGACCAGGACATGGGTCTCGCCGGCGGCGAAGCGGCGCATGACCGCGTCCTTGTCGTCGGGGTGCATACGGCCGTGCAGGACCTCGACGCCGAGGCCTTGCAGGGGGCCCTTGGCGAGTTGGTCGGCCACGTCCAGGACGGCGAGCGGCGGGCGCTTCTCGGCCTCGTCCTCGGGGGACTTCTTCTTTTTCGGGTCGTCCTCCTCGTCGCCGATCCGTGGGCACACGACGTACGCCTGATGCCCCTTGCCGACCTCCTCGCGCACCCGCTCCCAGGCCCTGGCGAGGAAGTGCGGCTTGTCGGCGGCCGGGACGACATGGCTGGCGATCGGTGAGCGCCCGGCGGGGAGCTGGTCGAGGACGGAGGTCTCCAGGTCGCCGAAGACGGTCATGGCGACGGTGCGCGGGATGGGCGTTGCGGTCATGACGAGCAGGTGGGGCGGCTGTTTGCCCTTGCCGCGCAGGGCGTCGCGCTGCTCGACGCCGAAGCGGTGCTGTTCGTCGACGACGACCAGGCCGAGGTCGTGGAACCGCACCTTGTCCTCGATCAGCGCATGTGTGCCGATCACGATCCCGGCCTCGCCGGTGACCAGGTCGAGCAGCGCCTGGCGGCGGGCGGCGGCGCCCATCGAGCCGGTGAGCAGGACGACCTTGGTCCCCTGGTCGGCACCGCCCAGCATCCCGCCCTCGGCCAGCTCGCCCATCATCTCGACGATCGAGCGGTGGTGCTGCTGGGCGAGCACTTCGGTGGGGGCGAGCATCGCGGCCTGTCCGCCCGCGTCGACGACGGCGAGCATGGCGCGGAGGGCGACCATGGTCTTTCCGGATCCGACCTCCCCTTGGAGCAGCCGGTGCATCGGGTGCTCGGTCGCGAGGTCGTCGAAGATCTCTTTGGAGACCTTCTGCTGGCCTTCGGTGAGAGTGAAGGGGAGGCGGTCGTCGAAGGCCGTGAGGAGGCCGGCCGGCTTGGGTTTGCGGGCGACTGCCGGGAGTTGGGCGTCGGCGTGGCGGCGGCGGGCGAGGGCGACCTGGAGGACGAAGGCCTCGTCCCACTTGAGGCGGGAGCGGGCGTCGGCGATGTCCGCCTTGGTGTGGGGGCGGTGGATCTTGAGCAGGGCCTCGGGGAGGGGGACCAGGCCGCGGCCTTCGCGGAGGGTGTCCGGGAGGGGGTCGAGGGCCTCCTGGGCGCTGGGCAGGACCGTCTGGATCGCCTTGCCGATCTTCCAGGACTCCAGTTTGGCGGTGGCGGGGTAGATGGGGATGAGGGCGCCGGCCCACGTCTCGACGGTTTCCTCCGCGTCGCCGCGAAGCAACTCGTACGCCGGGTGCGCCAGTTGGAGGCGGCGGTTGAAGACGGACACCTTGCCCGCGAACATCGCGCGTGTGCCCGGCAGCAGTTCCTTGTGGGGCTTGTGAACGCCCTTGCCGAAGAAGACCAGTTGGAGTCGGCCACTGCCGTCGGTGATGGTGACTTCGAGGCGCTGGCCCTGGCCCCGGGGAGCCTTGGACGAGGCGAAGGTGTGCAGACGAGCGTCGGCGACCATGGCGACCACCGTCACGTGCTCGTCCATGGGGAGGTCGGCCAGGTGCGTGAGCTGGCCCCGCTCCTCATATCTGCGCGGGTAGTGGTGTAGAAGGTCGCCGACGGTGTGCAGGCCGAGATGCTCGGCCATCACCTTCGCGGTGGCGGGGCCGAGCACCTTTTTCAGTGGTTCTTCCAGTGCGGGCACGAGATCCATTGCACACCACCCCACTGACAATGCCGTATACGTCTCGGGAAACCCCTGGTCAGACGGCTCGTTCCGGCCATAGGATGACGCGCTCCGGCCATCCTTTCCGCGGTCACCGCCTCAACGGGACCGCCCGACCCCGCGCCGTCGCCCGTCCCCCCACCCGGCGCCGTGACGATGGACTCCCAGACCTCACAGTCATCCCAGGCACCCCAGTCACCTCATACGTTCCAGGTCGACCTGCGCGGTCTGGTGGACCTGCTCTCCCATCACCTCTACTCCAGTCCCAAGGTCTATCTGCGGGAACTGCTGCAGAACGCCGTCGACGCCATCACGGCGAGACGTGCCGAACAGCCCGACTCCCCGGCCCGCGTGCGGCTGTACGCGGAGGGCGGGACCTTGCGTGTGGAGGACTCCGGGATCGGGCTCACCGAAGCGGACGTGCACAACCTCCTCGCGACGATCGGCCGCAGCTCGAAGCGGGCGGAGGGGTTGCAGGAGGCCCGGTCCGAGTTCCTCGGCCAGTTCGGCATAGGCCTGCTGGCCTGTTTCGTCGTCGCCGAGCGGATCCGGGTCGTCAGCCTGAGCGCCCGTACGCCCGGCGCGGCGCCCGTGGAGTGGACCGCGGCGGACGACGGCTCGTACACCGTACGGAGCCTGCCGCCGGACGCCCGCACCGAACCGGGCACCACCGTGCACCTGGTGGCGCGCCCCGGCGCCGGGGAGTGGCTGACCGAGGAGCGGGTGCTCGCGCTGGCCCGGGACTTCGGGTCCCTGCTGCCGTACGACGTCCGGGTCGGCGACGAGGCGGTCACGGATCTGCCCGCGCCCTGGGACCGTACGTACCCCTCCCCGGCCACCCGAAGGGTGGCCCTGGCCCGGCACTGCCACGATCTGTTCGGCTTCACCCCGCTGGACGCGATCGAGCTGAACGTGCCGCTCGCCGGTGTCCGGGGGGTGGCGTACGTGCTGCCGTCCGCGGTCAGCCCCGCCCAGCGGGCGAGTCATCGCGTCCACCTCAAGGGCATGTTGCTGACGGAGCGGGCCGAACAGCTGCTGCCCGACTGGGCGTTCTTCGTGCGCTGTGTGCTCGACACCGACAGTCTGCGGCCCACGGCGTCGCGCGAGTCGCTGTACGAGGACGAGACGCTCGCCGCCGTACGGGACGCCCTCGGGGAAAGGATTCGCTCGTGGCTCACGGGACTGGCTGCCAGTGATCCGGAGCGGCTGGCGGCCTTCCTGTCCGTGCACTACCTGGGCGTGAAGTCCCTTGCGCGGCACGACAAGGAGATGCTGCGCACGATGCTGCCGTGGCTGCCCTTCGAGACGACCGACGGGCGGCTGTCCCTGGAGGAGTTCGCCCAGCGGCACCCGGTGGTGCACTTCACCCGGACCGTCGAGGAGTATCGGCAGGTCGCGCCGATCGCGTCCGCGCAGGGTGTCGGGGTGATCAACGGCGGTTACACGTACGACAGTGAGCTGGTCGAGGCGCTGCCGTCGGTGCGGCCGGGGACGGTGGTCGCCGAGCTGGACGCCGACACGGTGACCGCCCATCTGGACGCGGTGGATCCGGCTGAGGAGCTGGCGTTGGCGGGGTTCCTGGCGGCGGCGCGGGCGACGCTGGACCCACTGGGATGTGACATAGTACTGCGCGCTTTCCATCCGCTGTCCGTGCCCGCACTGCACCTGGACGACCGTGCGGCCCGGCACGAGCAGGCCCGGGCCGAGGCCGAGGAGCAGGCCGACGACCTCTGGGCGGGCATCCTCGGTTCGCTGCGCGGCAGCGCCCCGCGCGCGCGTCTGGTGCTCAACCATCTCAGCCCGCTGATCCGCAGAATCAGTTCCCTGCGGGACCCCGAGCTGATCGGCACCGCCACGGAGTCGCTGTACGGGCAGGCCCTGCTGATGGCGCAGCGGCCGCTCAGGCCCGCGGACTCGGCGTTGCTGAACCGGGCGTTCATCGGCCTCCTGGAGTGGGCCACGCACAGCGAGGACGATCAGCGATGACTGAGATCACGGACTTCGACTCCCTGCGCCGGGCGATGGCGGAGAACGGCGAGCAGCCGGAGGGCCCGGCCCGCAACGCGCGCGCGGAGCAGCTGCTGGCGGAGGCCGAGAAGCTGAACATCCCCCTCGCGGTGATCGAGGCGCTCGGGCACCAGCTGAAGGTCTACAACTACAGCTCCGAGAAGGACAAGATGTTCGTCCCCTTCGCGCGCCTGCTGCGCATGTGGGACGAACACCCCGAGGACTTCGACGAGTACGAGACCCATTCGCTGCACTGGGTCTTCAAGTGGATGTCGTCCGGCATGCTCGACCAGCCGCACATCCCGCTCGCGTCCGTCGAGAAGTGGCTCGGCGAGATGGAACACCGCTACCGGCTCGCCGGGCACTCCGAACGGGCCGTGCGCAGCGCCGAGTTCAGTGTGGCCGCGCACATCGGGGACGTCGACCGGGCCGAGCGGGCGTACGCCGCGTGGCTGGCCGCGGACCGGGACACCATGGCCGACTGCCACGCGTGCGAGCTGCACGGGCAGGGGTGGTGGCAGGCGGAGCGGGGGCAGGACGCGGCGGCGCTGGAGCTGTGGGCGCCGGTTCTGGAGGGCGAGTTCACCTGCGCCCACGAGCCGCACACGGTCCTGGCGTCGTCCCTGGTGCCCCTGCTACGGCTGGGCCGCCTGGACGAGGCGCGGGCCAACCATCTGCGGGGCTTCCGGCTCGTGCGGGCCATGGAGAGCATGCGCGGCGCGTACGCGGATCATGTGGAGTTCTGTGCGCTGACCGGCAACGAGGCGCGCGGCCTGGAGCTGCTCGCGGAGCGGCCGGCGTACTTCACCGACACCGGGCATCCGCGCAGCAGGCTGGACTTCATGAGTGTCGTGGCCCTGCTCATGGACCGGCTGACCGCGCTGGGGCTGGGCGGCCAGCGGGTGCCGGGGCCGGCCGGGCGGGAGTGGACAGCGGGCGAACTCGCCGCCCACGCGCGCGTGGAGGCCCTGGCGCTGGCCGGGCGGTTCGACCAGCGCAACGGCACGGCCCACGTGAGCGAGCGGACACGCGCGCGTATGGAGCGGCGGCCACTGGTGGAGCGGCTGCCGCTCGGGGTGCGCTCGGCACGTCCCGCGACGGTTCCGGTCCCGCCGGTTCCGGCGCACGATGAGTCCGTGGAGCCCGATCTGCCCGCGCTGCTGGCCGAGGCCCGGCGGCTGTCGGACACCCTGCAGCCGAACGCGATCGAGGCGTGGGCGGGGGTCGCCCGAGCCGCCGAGGGTGTCGAACTGACCCCCCGCGACCGTGCCGAGATCGCCGACCACCGCGCGATGGACCTGGGGCCCGAGGGCATCGACCTGTTCGAGCACGCCGCTCAGTTGTACGCGGAGGCCGGCGACCCCGGTGAGGCCCTCGCGGCACGCACGCGTGCGGCATACATGCGCGCACTCACGGGCGACACGACCGGCGCCCTCACCGCCGTAGCAGGCCCCTACGACGAGGTCCTGGCGCTCTACGCCGATGGCGGCACCGGCCTCCCGCAGACAGCGTCGGTACTGATGGGCAAGGCCCGGATCCTGATGCGGCGCGTGCACGAGGCGGACCATTCGGCGGGAGCCGCAGCCCCGGACGACGAAACGCCGCCGAATGCGAGCGACGCCTTCCCGGACGGCGAACCAATGGGCTACGACTCCGCACAGGACGCAGGCTTCGTGCCGGATGCGACGGGGGACGACGCCTCCCCGGGCAGCGAAGCACCGGCCCCCGGCACCATGCCGGACGCGACCGTGGACGACGGCTTCCCGGACGGTGAGGTCCCGGCCCGCCACTCGGCGCGGGACGCGTCCGTCGAGGACTCCTCGTCGGATGGGCTCGGCGGCTCGCCGGCCGAGCGGGTCTTCGTCGACGCCGAAGCCGCCGCGCGGGAGGTGCTGGCGCTGGTTGAAGGGCGTGCCGGGGACGATGTGCGGCTTGCCTCGCGGGCCGCGGAAGCGCAGGCGATGCTCGCGGAGCTGGCCGCGCATGCCGGGGACGTGGCGGGGGCTGCGGAGCTGTTCGCTCGGGCCGCGGCGGCGTTCGTCGGGGCGGGGCTGCCGTGGTTCGCGGTGGAGTACGAGGCCCGGCTGGCGGGGCTCGCACATCACCTCGGAGACACGGCGGAGGCCGAGCGGGCGCTGCGGGCGGCGCTGGAGCACGGCGGACCGCACCTGGAGCCGGTCGGCCGCGCCCAGCTGCACCTACAGCTCGCCGAGGTGCTGGGCGGCCGGGGCCACTCCGCGGAGGCCGCCGAACACGCCCTGGACGCGGCGCACTGGGCCGACGAGGCGGGCGAGGGCCCGACGCTCGGCGCTTGGGCCCGGCACCAGCTCGGCGGGTTCCTGCTGCGCCAGGGACGGTGGGCGGAGGCCGCGGAGGTGCTGGAGTCCGCGCTGCCCGACCTGACCGCCGAAACGCACGGCGACGGGGCGGTCGTACAGACCCAGTGGTGGCTCGGCGACTGCCTGAGCGAACTCGGCGAGCACCGCGCGGCAGCCGAACGGCGCTTGCAGGCGGCCGAGATCGCCCGGCACTGGCCCGAGCAGCACGACCACGCCACGCTCGCCCATCTCGCCGCCGAGTCCCTGGGACACGCGGGCCTGCACGACGAGGCCGACCGGGCCTACGCGCGCGCGGGCAACCTGTGGCGCGAACTCGGCAACGTGCACGGCCTGGTGCGTTCCCTGCGCGCCCGCGCCTGGCTCGCACTGCGCACGCAGGACGGGCCGGACGGGGCACGGGAGCTGATGGCGGGCGCGGTCCGCGACTGCGCGACGGCACGGGACGCGACCGCCGACGAGGAGTCACGGCAGCGCCTCACCGCCGAACTCGGCCACACCCACCGGCAGTTCGGCGACCTGCTCGCCCGGTCCGCCACCGAGGACGCCGAGGACGACTCGATCAGGGCCACCCTCGAAGAAGCCCTGTCCCAGATGCTCGACGCGGTCACGGTGTTCACCGCCGCCGGTGACGACGCCCTGCACGCCCGCACCGGCGCCGAACTCGCCGCCGGCTGGCTCGAGGCAGACCTGAGCCGCCCCGCACAGGCCGCCGCACGCGCGCGTGCCGTGCTGGTCGCGTACGACGGTGCCGACGACGGCGACGAGACGGTACAAGCCCGCCGGGCGGAGGCAGAGCAGATGCTCCAGCTGATGCAGGAACAGACGGAGGAATAGGGGCTCTGGACGAACCCGGCCTACTCGACGCCAATGAGCAGCAGCGAACCCTGCCGCCCACCCCGGTACACCACCGTGTCGACGGCGAGGTACACCTCACGCACGCGTGCTTCGACGCGCTCGGCGATGGAGTCGGGTGCCTCGTCGCCGAGGACGAGGGTGACCATCTCGCCGCCCGCCTGGAGCATGCGGTCGATGACGGTCTCGGCGGTGGCGGTGACGTCCGAGCCGATCACGGCCACGTCGCCGTCGATGAGGCCGAGGACGTCACCGGCCTGGCAGATCCCGGCCGTGGTCCAGGACTGGCGTTCGGCGACGGTCACCTCGGCGTAGCGGGTCGCGCCGGCCGCGGAGGTCATCTGGACGACGTCCTCGTCGAACCGGCGGTCCGGCTCGTGCACGGCCAGCGCCGCGATCCCCTGCACCGCGGAGCGCGTCGGGATCAGCGCCACCCGGATGCCCTCCGTGCGGGCCTGCTCGGCTGCCGCGGCGGCGGTGTGGCGCAGGTCGGCGTCGTTGGGCAGCAGGACGACCTCGAGCGCGTGGGCCCGTCGTACGGCGTCGACGAGCTCCCCGCTCGCGGGCGGCTCCCCGGGGCGCGCGAGCACCGTGGTCGCGCCCGCTTCCGTGTACAGCCCGGCCAGCCCCTCGCCGGGCACCACGGCCACCACGGCACGCTGGACGCGCTCGCGGGGCGGGCGACCGCCGCCGGTGGTGTGCACGTCGCCGACGGCGAAGTGCGTGATCCTGATCCGGTACGGCCGCCCGGCCTCGACGCCCGCCTCCACGGCGGCGCCCGCGTCGTCCACGTGCACATGGACGTTCCACAGCCCGTCGCCGCCGACCACGACGAGCGAGTCCCCGAGCGCGTCGAGCCGCTCCCGCAACCGGGTCACGGCCGCGTCCTCGGCCTCCAGCAGGTAGATCACCTCGAAGGCTGGCCCGCCTTCCTCCAGGTCGGCTGCCCCGTCCAGGCAGTCGGCGAGGCTTTCGGCGGGCACGCGCGCATGCTCCCCGTTCACCGGCGACGCCACGGGCACGGGCGACGCCACGGCCACCGCCGCCGGCCGCTCCCCCGTGAACGTCTCCACCAGCGCCCCCAGCACCGCCACCAACCCCCGCCCGCCCGCATCTACGACGCCCGCGCGCTCCAGGACCGCCAGCTGGCCCGGCGTCGCGGCCAGGGCCGCTCGCGCGCCTTCGTAGGCCGCCCGCGCGACCGTCCCACAGTCCCCCTCGGCTCCGGTGGCGGCGTCCGCGGCGGCCGAGGCGACCGTGAGAACCGTGCCCTCCACGGGGTGGGCCACGGCCTGCCGGGCGGAGTCGGCCGCGTGCCGGAGCGCGAGCCGCAGCCCCCGGGCGTCACTGTGAGAGGTCTCACCAGGGGTTTCACCAAGAGAAGAGGCACCACCGTCTCCAGCGGCAGCCAGCACCTGCGCCATCCCCCGCAGCAGCTGCGCCAGAATCGTCCCGGAGTTCCCGCGCGCCCCGAGCAGCGCGCCGTGCGCCATGGCCTGCACGGTGTCGGCCAGCGGCGGCGCCCCCGCACCGCCCCCGACTTCGTGGCCGGTGAAGACCGCCTCGACCGCGGCGAGCGCCGACTCCACCGTCAGATACAGGTTCGTGCCGGTGTCGCCGTCGGCCACTGGATAGACATTGATCGCGTCGATCTCTTCACGCGACCGCCCCAGCGCCTCTAGCGCGAGACCGCACCAGGTGCGCACCGCGAGAGCATCGAAGAATGTCTGCGGCACCTGCGCCACCTGCGCCTCCTTGAGTGCTGGACGTGGCACGCAGCGTAGACCCCGGGCCGTTGTCCACCGGAAGTGGGCCGGAGCGGGGCGCTGAGCAGCCATGGTAGTTTCGTTGTACTGGCGCAGTCGTTGTATGCTGCTCCGGTTGCCCGATGCAGATCGGGCCATTTCCCTGGCAACGCCACTCAGATCTCTATCCTGCGATCCTGATCCCGGCCTGCCGGGTTCAACCGTAAGTGCATCTGAAGTCTTTGGAGTGACCCGTGGCTGCCAACTGCGACGTCTGCGGCAAGGGGCCGGGCTTCGGCAACAACATCTCGCACTCGCACCGCCGTACGTCCCGTCGCTGGAACCCGAACATCCAGCGCGTCCGTACCGTGGTCGGCGGGACGCCGAAGCGCGTGAACGCCTGCACCTCGTGCATCAAGGCCGGCAAGGTCTCGCGCTGACGCTACGCGGTAGCGCGCGGCCACTGCTGGTTCGCTGCAGAAGCCGGTCCACCTCTGGTGGACCGGCTTTTTGCTGTACCCGCTGTACCCGCAGTGCCCCGCGGGACCTTCGGGACCTAGATGTCCGCCCTGAACCGCCACCCATGATCCACCGGCCCGATCCCCTCGCCGAGCGCGAACCCCGCCTCGATCGCCCCGGTGACGTACTCCTTCGCCGCCGCCACCGCCTCCGGCACCGGCAGCCCCTTCGCCAGCCCTGAAGCGATCGCGGAGGCGAGCGTGCAGCCCGTGCCGTGCGTGTGCCGGTTGTCGTGCCGGGGCGCCCGCAGCCAGTGCTCCTCCGCCCCGTCGGTGAGCAGATCCACGGCGTCCCCGGGCAGATGTCCACCCTTGATCAGCACCCAGCGCGGCCCATAGGCGAGAACGGCCGCCGCAGCCCCCCGCATCTGCTCCTCCGACTCGACGCGCACGCCCGTGAGTTGGGCCACCTCGTCGAGGTTCGGCGTCGCCACGGTGGCGACCGGCAGCAGCTTGGTCCGTACGGAGTCCAGCGCGGACGAAGCCAGCAGCGAGTCCCCGTGCTTGGAGACACCCACGGGGTCGATCACGGCCGGAGCGTCCGTACCGGCGATCAACTCGGCCACGGCCTCGACGAGTTCGGCGGACGCGAGCATCCCCGTCTTCACGGCCTGTACGCCGATGTCGTCGACGACGCTCCGGTACTGGGCCCGCACCGCCTCCACGGGCAGCGGCCAAGCCCCCTGCACGCCCAGGGAGTTCTGCGCGGTCACCGCGGTGACGACGCTCATGCCGTGCACGCCGAGTGCCAGCATCGTCTTCACGTCGGCCTGGATTCCGGCCCCTCCGCCCGAGTCGGAGCCCGCGACCGTGAGCACTCTCGGCGGCGCGCTCACGACTCGATGTCCCCGAAGTGGTCCCAGCCGCCCTTGCTGGTCCACGGCGCGCCGTCGACCGTCACCTGGGGCAGCGCCGAGGGGTTGAGCACCTCGCCGATGATCTTCCAGCGGGCGGGCAGCTTCACGTCGGGCGGGAAGGTCGCCACGATCGCGTGGTCCTCTCCCCCGGTGAGCACCCACTGCATGGGGTCGACGCCGACGGCCTGCCCGATGTCGTTCATCTGGGAGGGGATGTCGATCGCGCCGGAGCGGATGTCGATACGGACCTTGCTGGCTTCCGCGATGTGCCCGAGGTCGGCGATCAGCCCGTCGCTCACGTCGCACATCGCCGTCGCGCCGAGCCCGGCGGCGGCCGGCCCCGCGTGATACGGCGGCTCCGGGCGCCGGTGCGCCTCCACGAAGGCCCGCGGTGAACGGAATCCGCGCGACAGCACGGCGTACCCGGCCGCAGACCAGCCCAGCCAGCCCGTCACCGCGACGATGTCCCCGGGCTGCGCACCGCCCCGCGTCACGGGCTCCTGGTTGCGCAGATCGCCGAGCGCGGTGATCGACACCACGATCATGTCGCCTCGTACGACATCCCCGCCGACCACCGACGCCCCCGCGACCTGGCACTCGTCGCGCAGTCCGTCCATCATCTCGGTCGGCCAGGCCACCGGGAGTTCGGCCGGGACGACCAGGCCGAGCAGCAGCGCGGTCGGTACGGCGCCCATGGCCGCGATGTCCGCGAGGTTCTGTGCGGCGGCCTTGCGGCCCACGTCGTAGGCCGTGGACCAGTCGCGGCGGAAGTGCCGCCCCTCGACGAGGATGTCGGTGCTCGCCACGACCCTGCGGTCGGGTGCGGCGACCACCGCGGCGTCGTCGCCGGGGCCGACCCGGACCGCCGGGGTGGTGGTGAGACGGGAGGTGAGCTCCCTGATGAGCCCGAACTCCCCCAGCTCACCAACAGTGCCCTTCATTGTCCTTTCGCCCCTTCTGTGCCTGTCCGTGCCCAGTCGCGCGTCACCAGTGTCCTCGATACGGTCGAGTTGACCGTCAACTTCTGTCGTGCCTGCACCCCGGCGCGCAAGCCCCGGTCCCCGCAGGTCTCCCCGCGGCGAGCGGCGACGCGATACCGTGGCGTTCCTTTTCCCCACATGATCCTCGTGGCCGCCCTGGAGGTTCCGTGGTACAGGCGTACATCCTGATCCAGACGGAGGTCGGCAAAGCGTCGACCGTCGCCGAAACGATCAGCAAGATTCCTGGGGTGATCCAGGCCGAGGATGTGACAGGACCTTATGACGTGATCGTGCGTGCGCAAGCGGACACCGTCGACGACCTCGGCCGCATGGTGGTCGCCAAGGTCCAGCAAGTGGACGGCATTACGCGAACCCTGACCTGCCCGGTCGTTCATCTGTAGCCCCCCTCTACCCTTGGCCGGTGACCTTCTTTCCCCACCGGCTCATCGGTCTGCCCACCGTCGCTGTGTTGATCACCGTCGCGGGCTGCTCCTCAGCAGACGACAGTGCCCGGGCCGCGGTTCCCGGTCCGGGCACCAAGGTCACGAAGCTGTGCCGAAACCTGGACACGGTGTTGCCGTCCAAGGTCGACGGTCAGGATCGCCGGGATCCCGAACCTGCCTCCGCGTTGACCGCGGGGTGGGGGGACCCGGCGATCATACTGCGGTGCGGTGTCGAGCGGCCTGAGGAGATGAACGACTCCAACTCCGACGGGGTCGATGTGAACGGCGTCGGGTGGTTGCTGCAGGAGCAGGACAGCGGGGACTTCCGGTTCATCACGACGTTGCGCAAGGCATACGTGGAGGTGACCATCCCCAAGGACCGCACGGGTGACGGCGTGGCGCCGCTGGTCGATCTGGCGCCTGCCGTCAAGGAGGCGGTGCCGGAGGGGATCGCCGACTGAGCGCAGGGGGGACCTCAGTCACCGCAAGCCCGTTGACCTGCGCAGTGCTGCCTGGATCAGGCTGTCCACCAGCTCGGGGTAGCTGACTCCGCTCGCCTGCCACATCTGGGGATACATCGAGATCGGGGTCATGCCGGGCATGGTGTTGATCTCGTTGATGACGAAGCCCTGGTCCGTGAGGAAGAAGTCGGCGCGGACCAGGCCTTCGCAGGAGGCTGCCTCGAAGGCGTCGACGGCGAGCTTCTGGACCTCGGCCGTCTCTTCCGGCGTGAGCGGCGCGGGCACGATGCCCGGCGTGGAGTCGATGTACTTGGCCTCGAAGTCGTAGTAGGCGTGCGACTCGGGCGAGGGGATCTCGGAGGGCACCGAGGCCCGCGGGCCGTCCTCGAAGTCCAGCACCCCGCACTCGATCTCACGGCCGCGCAGCGCGGCCTCGACGAGGATCTTGGGGTCGTGGCGCTGGGCCTCGGCGATCGCGTCGTCGAGGCCGGCCAGGTCGTCGACCTTGGTGATGCCGATCGACGAACCCGCGCGCGCGGGCTTCACGAAGAGCGGCCAGCCGTGCTCGCCGGCGAAGTCGACGATCTTCTTGCGGGCGCCTGACTCGTCCTGCTGCCACTCACGGGGCCGGATCACCACGTACGGGCCGACCGCGAGCCCGAACGACGTGAACACCCGCTTCATGTACTCCTTGTCCTGGCCGACGGCCGAGGCGAGCACACCCGAGCCCACGTACGGCACACCGGACAGCTCCAGGAGGCCCTGGAGGGTGCCGTCCTCGCCGTACGGGCCGTGCAGGACAGGGAAGACGACGTCGACCTCACCGAGCGCCTTGGGCACCGATCCGGGCTCGCTGTAGACGACTTCGCGGTTTCCCGGGTCGACGGGGAGCACCACACCGCCCTCGCTCGACTCGGCGAGCTCCGCGACGTTGGGCGTACGGCGCTCGGTGATCGCCATGCGCTCCGGTTCGTCGGCGGTGAGCGCCCAGCGGCCGTCCTGGGTGATGCCGATCGGCAGGACGTCGTACCTGGTCCGGTCGATGGCCTTGAGGACGGCGCCGGCCGTGACCACGGAGATCCCGTGTTCGGAGCTGCGTCCGCCGAACACGACGGCCACGCGCGGCTTGCGAGGCGGCTGCTGGGGGCTCTGGGGGAGGTTCTCGGTGCTCATATCGCGTTGAGGGTACCCGTTGGTAGCGCCCGGACACAGCGTCCCCATCCCGGTGTTGCCCGGGCGTCGCTCAGCGTCGTTCGGGCTTCGCGCTGCGCGACATCAGCTCCTTGAGGGCGACCACCGGAGGCTTGCCCTCGTGCACGATGCCGACGACCGTCTCCGTGATCGGCATGTCGACACCGTGCCTGCGGGCCAGATCCAGCACGGACTCACAGGACTTGACGCCCTCGGCGGTCTGCTTGGTGACCGCGATGGTCTCCTGAAGGGTCATGCCCTTGCCGAGGTTGGTGCCGAAGGTGTGGTTGCGGGACAGCGGCGAGGAGCAGGTCGCCACCAGGTCGCCCAGGCCCGCGAGTCCGGAGAACGTCAGCGGGTCGGCGCCCATCGCGAGGCCCAGCCGGGTGGTCTCGGCGAGACCGCGCGTGATCAAGGACCCCTTCGCGTTGTCGCCGAGCCCCATGCCGTCCGCGATGCCGACGGCGAGGCCGATGACGTTCTTCACGGCGCCGCCCAACTCGCAGCCCACCACGTCGGTGTTCGTGTACGGGCGGAAGTACGGCGTGTGGCAGGCGGCCTGGAGCCCCTGGGCGACGGCCTCGTCGGTGCAGGCGACCACGGAGGCGGCCGGCATCCGGGCGGCGATCTCACGGGCGAGGTTGGGTCCGGTGACGACGGCGATACGGTCCTGGCCCACCTTGGCGACGTCCTCGATGACCTCGCTCATCCGCATGGCGGTGCCGAGTTCGACACCCTTCATGAGGGAGACGAGGATCGTGCCGGGCGCGAGCAGCGGCACCCACTCGGCGAGATTGCCGCGCAGGGTCTGCGAGGGGACAGACAGGACCGTGAAGCCGGCGCCGGCCGCGGCCTCGGCGGGGTCGGTGGTGGCCCGCAGGTTCTCCGGGAGCTCGATGCCGGGGAAGTACTCGGGGTTCATCCGGCTGGAGTTGATGGCGTCGGCGACCTCCGGCCGACGCGCCCAGAGGGTGACCTCGCAGCCCGCGTCGGCGAGCACCATGCCGAAGGCGGTACCCCACGAACCGGCGCTGAAGACAGCCGCCTTGACCGGCTTGCTCACGTGCCCTGCCCCTCTTCCTGTACGGCCTTGCCCTCCGTCTGGACCCTGCTCCTGCGCCGCTGCTCGATCCGCTCCTGGCGCGGGTCGTACGGGGTCTCGGGCGCCTTCTCACCGCGGATGTCCTCCAGCTGGCGAGTGATGGCGGCCATGATGACCTCGGTCGCCTCCTTCAGAAGCTCCGGGGTCATCTCCTCGTCGTAGAAGCGCGTCAGGTCGACGGGCGGGCCCGCGAGCACGTGGTGGGTCTTGCGCGGAAGGACGTTGAGCTTCTTGGCGTACGGCGGCAGCAGTTCGTTGGCGCCCCACTGGGCGACGGGAATCACCGGGCACTTGGTCTGCAGGGCGACGCGCGCGGCACCGGTCTTGGCGGTCATGGGCCACTGGTCCGGGTCGCGAGTGATCGTTCCCTCCGGGTAGAACACCACGCACTCGCCACGCTCCACGGCGGCGATCGCGGCCCGGAAGGCACTGAGCGCGTCCGTGGTTTCCCGGTAGACAGGGATCTGGCCGGTGCCGCGCATCGCGGCGCCGACGAACCCCTTCCTGAAAAGGCTGCTCTTCGCGAGGAATCGCGGAACACGGCCGGTGTTGTACTGAAAGTGCCCGTAGCCGAAGGGGTCGATGTGCGAATTGTGGTTCACCGCGGTGATAAATCCGCCCTCGGCCGGAATGTGCTCCATTCCACGCCAGTCCCGCTTGATCAGAACCACCAGCGGTGGTTTGCAGAGGACCGCTGCGAAGCGGTACCAGAAGCCGATTCTGCGGCGGGGCACGCGGACACCTTCCTCTAGGGCCTGGGGGGCCGCACAAGTGTCGCCCCAGGCCGCCGGTCTGTCGAGAACACCGTACGCCCCGAGCACCGGCCCACCAGATGGCAGGTGACAATGGCCGCGACAAGAGAGGGACGAACGCTGGTGCAGTGGACCTTGGTGATACCCCTGAAGCCTTTGGCGCACGCCAAGAGCAGGCTCTCGGACACCGCCGCCGACGGGCTGCGCCCGGGCCTCGCCCTCGCCTTCGCCCAGGACACCGTGGCGGCCGCGCTGGCCTGCCCGGCGGTCCGCGATGTGGCGGTCGTCACGGGCGACTCCCTGGCCGGCCGTGAGCTGGCCGCACTGGGCGCCCGTATCGTCCCGGACGAACCCGCGGGCGGCCTGAACGCGGCTCTGACCCACGCCGCGACGGTCGTACGGGCATCGCTCCCCCGAACTCCCCTGGCCGCTCTCAACGCCGATCTTCCCGCCCTGCGCCCAGCGGAATTGGCCCGAGTCCTGGACGCGGCCGCGGAATTCCCCCGCTCTTTTCTCCCGGATGCGGCCGCAATCGGCACAACTCTGCTGGCCGCCACACCGGGCTATGAATTGCACCCAGAATTCGGCACAGATTCCCGAGCCCGCCACCACTCCTCCGGCGCGGTGGAACTGACCCTGAACGCGGTGGATTCCGTACGCCAGGACGTAGACACCGGCGAGGACCTGCGCACGGCACTGGCACTGGGAGCCGGCCCAAGAACGGCGAAGGCGACGGCACGCCTTCTGATCACAGGGCTGTAACCGCGCCCCAAAGGGGCGCGGGGCTGTATCGATATGCGGCTCCGCCGCGTGGGCGCGACCAGCCCCAACGGCGCCGCAGCCAACGAACAACCCCAGCGAGCCCATACTCTGTGCGCATGCAGGCCACCGCATACACCTACGACGCAGCCACCCGCACCGGCAGCGTGCTGCTCGACGACGGCACCCCCATCCCCTTCGACGCCGCCGCCTTCGACGCCGGCGGCCTGCGACTGCTCCGCCCCGGCCAGCGCGTACGCATCGAGGTCGAGGGCCCGAAGGACAGCCCGCGCATCACGCTGGTGACGCTGCAAACCCTGTGACCGCGGCGGAAAACGCCGCGGGCCGGACTCCATGAGGGAGTCCGGCCCGGCACGTGAGTACCCCTGTGCCCCGCTTACTAGCGAGCGGTGGCCTTCTTGGCGGTGGTCTTGCGCGCGGACGACTTCTTGGCGGGGGCCTTCTTGGCCGTCGCCTTCTTCGCCGGGGCCTTCTTGGCCGTCGCCTTCTTGGCGGTGGTCTTCTTCGCCGCGGTCTTCTTGGCGGCCGCGGTGGTCTTCTTCGCGGTCGTCTTCTTCGCCGTGGTCTTCTTGGCGGCCGGCGTGGTCTTCTTCGCCGCCGCCTTCCTCGCCGTGGTCTTCTTCGCGGCCGCCGCCTTGGTGGTCTTCTTGGCCGCGGCCTTCTTGACCGTGGCCGCGGCACCGCCGGTCAGGCTGCCCTTGGGCGCCTTCTTGACGGCGACCTCGCCACCGCGCGGGAGCTTCTTCGAGCCGCTCACCAGGTCCTTGAAGCCCTGGCCCGCGCGGAAGCGCGGCACGGAGGTCTTCTTGACCCGAACCCGCTCGCCGGTCTGAGGGTTGCGGGCGTAACGGGCGGGACGGTCGACCTTCTCGAACGAACCGAAGCCGGTGACCGACACCCGCTCACCCGAGACGACCGCGCGGACGATCGCGTCCAGTACGTGGTCGACAGCATCGGCGGCCTGCTGGCGGCCGCCCATCTTGTCGGCAATCGCTTCTACGAGCTGCGCCTTGTTCACGTCTTCCCCTTCGGAGACATCGCCAGAACGAAAGTGTTCAAGCTTTTTCGCACGTTAGGCAGATATATACCGCAAATCAAACACGAAACGGGCTTATCACCCTTGTGCCGCAGCGGACTCGACGGCCTTAAGGGCTGTTCAGCCTTCCTCTTCGGGGAATCGACCCTCGTCGAGGTCGGCAGTGAACCGCTCCAGACGCCTTGTCGCATCGGCGAGATCGTGCTTGGCCGCGGCCGTAATGACCAGCAGCTTCCGGGTCAGCGCCATCCGTACGCCCTCCGGGACTTGCAGTGCGCGCACCCTTGCGTGCGCTTCCTTCAGTTGGCCCGCGACTGCCGCATAGAGCTCGAGTTGGCCGTCGTGTTCCATGCACAGATTGTGCCATCTGGGGCGAGTTGTCGCCTGCCCAGGGTGCAACTGCCGCCTCAAACGGCCTTCCGGGCACGCGCGAAAGCCGCGGCTACAAGGCTCGCGTACCCCGGCAACAACCGCTCTAACGTGGGAAGTTGAAGGCACCTGCCGAACCACGCAGGGCCGTTCGGGTGCAGACAAGGCTGTACCCCCGATCGAGCTGATCGGGGGTACAGCGGGGGTGTTGTGGTGGCCGAAACTCGACTTGCGCCGGGCCTTCGGCTCCGATCTTCCGGCGCGCTCGGCTCAGACCTTCAGCGTCCACGGCTTGTACGACGGCCGCTTGGCTTCGTACGCCGCGATGTCGGCCTCGTTCTGGAGGGTGATGGAGATGTCGTCCAGCCCGTTCAGCAGCCGCCAGCGGGAGTTCTCGTCCAGCTCGAAGGAGGCGGTGATGCCCTCGGCGCGCACCTCACGTGCCTCAAGGTCAACAGTGACCTCAGCAGTCGCGTCCTTCTCGGTGAGTTCCCACAGCGCGTCCACGATCTTCTGCTCCAGAACCACCGTGAGCAGGCCGTTCTTGAGCGAGTTGCCGCGGAAGATGTCGGCGAAGCGGGACGAGATCACCGTCTTGAAGCCGTAGTTCTGCAGCGCCCAGACGGCGTGCTCGCGCGAGGAGCCGGTGCCGAAGTCGGGGCCGGCGACCAGGACGGTCGCGCCCTGCCGCTCGGGCCGGTTGAGGATGAAGTTCTCGTCCTTGCGCCAGGCCTCGAACAGCCCGTCCTCGAAACCGTCCCGCGTGACCTTCTTGAGCCAGTGAGCAGGGATGATCTGGTCGGTGTCGACGTTGCTGCGACGCAGCGGGACGGCCCGGCCGGTGTGGGTGGTGAATGCTTCCATGGCCATGGTTCTCAGACTCCAGCGGGCGTACGGACGGCAGACTGGTCGTTCAGGTCGGCGGGGGACGCCAGGTGGCCGAGTACGGCGGTCGCGGCGGCGACCTGCGGCGACACCAGGTGCGTACGACCGCCCTTGCCCTGCCTGCCCTCGAAGTTGCGGTTGGAGGTGGACGCGGAGCGCTCACCGGGCGCCAGCTGGTCGGGGTTCATGCCCAGACACATCGAGCAGCCCGCGTGCCGCCATTCGGCGCCGGCCTCCTTGAAGACGAGGTCCAGGCCCTCGGAGACGGCCTGCAGACCGACCCGCGCGGAGCCGGGCACGACCAGCATCCGTACGCCGTCGGCGACTTTGCGGTCTTTCATGATCTCGGCGGCGGCGCGCAGGTCCTCGATACGGCCGTTGGTGCACGAGCCTACGAAGACGGTGTCCACCTTGATGGACCGCAGCGGCTGCCCGGCCTCCAACCCCATGTATTCCAGGGCCTTTTCGGCGGCATGGCGCTCCGAAGCGTCTTCGTACGAAGCAGGGTCGGGGACGTGCGCCGAAAGCGGGGCGCCCTGGCCGGGGTTGGTGCCCCAGGTGACGAACGGGGACAGCTCGGCGGCGTTGATGAGGACCTCGGCGTCGAAGACGGCGTCCTCGTCGGTGCGCAGCGTCTTCCAGTACTCCACCGCCGCGTCCCAGTCGGCGCCCTCGGGCGCGTGCGGGCGGCCCTTGAGGTACGCGAAGGTGGTCTCGTCGGGGGCGATCATGCCCGCGCGGGCGCCGGCCTCGATCGACATGTTGCAGATGGTCATCCGGGCCTCCATCGAGAGCTTCTCGATGGCGGGGCCGCGGTACTCCAGGATGTAGCCCTGGCCGCCGCCCGTACCGATCCTGGCGATGATCGCCAGGATCAGGTCCTTGGCCGTGACGCCGTCGGGCAGTTCGCCCTCGACGGTGATGGCCATGGTCTTGGGGCGGGCCAGCGGCAGCGTCTGGGTGGCCAGTACGTGCTCGACCTGGGAGGTGCCGATGCCGAACGCCAGCGCGCCGAAGGCGCCGTGCGTGGAGGTGTGGGAGTCGCCGCACACGACGGTCGTGCCGGGCTGGGTGAGGCCCAGCTGCGGTCCGACGACATGGACGACGCCCTGCTCGACGTCGCCCAGCGGGTGCAGACGTACACCGAAGTCGGCGCAGTTCTTGCGCAGCGTCTCCAGCTGGATCCGGGAGACCGGGTCGGCGATGGGCTTGTCGATGTCGAGGGTCGGGGTGTTGTGATCCTCGGTGGCGATGGTCAGGTCGAGCCGGCGCACCTGGCGACCGCTCTTGCGCAGACCGTCGAAGGCCTGCGGGCTGGTCACTTCGTGCAGCAGGTGCAGATCGATGAAGAGGAGGTCGGGCTCGCCCTCGGCGCGCCGGACGACATGGTCGTCCCAGACCTTCTCCGCGAGTGTCCTACCCATCGCTTTCCCTCCGGCCGGCCAAGAGTTGCACCGACCCAACTAGAGATCTTGAGGAGGCAGCGGCGCCCCATATGAGGCAGCTCGCCCTGACGCCCCTGTTCGCGGACGCCCACCGCCGGGCCCGTTGGTCCGCGGGCCGCTGTGCCTTCGTGTCTTCCAGAGTGGCGTGTTCCACGGAAAATTGAACTTGCGTTTCACAGAGTGAGACGCGAGTATCGTTTCATGGACAACAGTAGCGGCGTCGGCGTTCTGGACAAGGCAGCCCTTGTCCTGAGCGCCCTGGAGTCCGGTCCGGCCACCCTCGCGGGTCTGGTCGCGGCGACCGGGCTGGCACGACCCACGGCGCACCGCCTGGCCGTGGCTCTGGAACACCACCGTATGGTGGCGCGCGACATGCAGGGCCGTTTCATTCTCGGCCCGCGCCTGGCAGAACTGGCCGCGGCCGCGGGCGAGGACCGTCTCCTCGCCACCGCGGGCCCGGTGCTCACCCACCTCCGGGACATCACGGGCGAGAGCGCGCAGCTCTACCGCCGCCAGGGCGACATGCGTATCTGCGTCGCCGCGGCGGAGCGTCTGTCCGGCCTTCGGGACACGGTCCCGGTCGGCTCGACGCTCACGATGAAGGCGGGCTCCTCGGCCCAGATCCTCATGGCCTGGGAGGAGCCGGAGCGCCTGCACCGCGGCTTGCAGGGCGCCCGCTTCACCGCCACCGCGCTCTCGGGCGTACGACGCCGGGGCTGGGCTCAGTCCATCGGTGAGCGCGAGCCGGGCGTCGCCTCGGTCTCCGCCCCCGTACGCGGCCCGTCGAACCGCGTGGTCGCCGCCGTCTCGGTCTCCGGCCCCATCGAGCGCCTCACCCGCCACCCGGGCCGTATGCACGCCCAGGCGGTCATCGACGCCGCGGCCCGCCTCTCCGAGGCCCTGCGCCGCACCGGCTGAGATTCAGGGACGTCCTCGGGGAGAGCCCGCCTCAACGCCGCGGCAGGCCCTCCCCGATCCCCCCGGTCAGACAGTCTCCTGCTCCACGTACGACTCCTGCGCCCGTGGCTTCCGCGCCCGCTCCTTGCGGTTGATGATCGACCACACCTTGTGATGCAACATGTCGGGCGAGTTCGCGTAGGCGTAGAGCTTCTCCTTCGACTCAGCAGGATGTGCCCCCAGCAGCAGCCCCCGACCCCTTCAGGAGGACCACCGCGTCGCCTTCGACGGCCGCGGTCGTACGACCCGGAACCGGCTTTGCGAAAATGGCGACCCCCGTAGCCCCCTGGTTGGATACCAACGCTATCCTTCTGGCCAATGGTTGGATAGTGGCAGTTTCCAAGGAGAGGCGCAAGAGGTGCGGCTGGCGGAGTTGAGCAAGCGCAGCGGTGTGCCCATCGCGACCATCAAGTACTACCTGCGCGAAGGGCTGTTGGCGCCGGGTCGCCAGATCAACGCGAGGACCGCCGAGTACGACGAGGATCACCTCCGCCGGCTGCGCGTGGTCCGGGCGCTGATCCAGATCGGCCGGCTCCCGGTGGCGACGGCCCGGGAGGTGCTGGGGCACATCGACGACGACTCCCTCGGCCGGACCATCCGCATGGGCGCGGCACTGTGGGCGCTGCCGCAGGTTCCCGAGCCGGACGAGGACGACGAGTTCGTGCAGTCGGCTCGCGGCGAGGTGGAGCAGTTGCTGGAGCGCCTCGGCTGGTCGAACGCCCAGGCGCTGAGCACCATTTCTCCCGCCTACCGCTCTCTGGTGGTGGGGCTGGCGGCCTTCCGGCGTCTCGGCTACTCCTGGGACATCGAACTGACCCTGCCCTACGCCCGGTTGATGCATGAGGTGGCCATGCTCGACCTGAACTTCGTGGAGACCCACCCGACGGACGAGGAGAAGGTCGAGATCGCGCTCCTGGGAACGGTCCTGCTCGAGCCGGTGCTGCACGCCCTGCGCCGGGTCGCCCAGGAGGAGGAGACGGCACGGCGCTACGGCTTCGAGTGAGCCGGGGACGACGAAGGCCCCCCACCGAAGTGGAGGGCCTTCACTGTGTGTACCCCCGACCGGATTCGAACCGGCGCTACCGCCTTGAGAGGGCGGCGTGCTAGGCCGCTACACAACGGGGGCGAGGATCTTGCAAGCGTTTGATTTACACCGCCGCAGATCCGAGCTGGTCTACCAGGACTCGAACCTAGACTAACTGAACCAGAATCAGTCGTGCTGCCAATTACACCATAGACCAATGTGGTTTAGACCAGTTTGTACCCCCGACCGGATTCGAACCGGCGCTACCGCCTTGAGAGGGCGGCGTGCTAGGCCGCTACACAACGGGGGCCCTAGCGATCATCTCGGCGGAGATCGCCGTACCCCCGACCGGATTCGAACCGGCGCTACTGCCTTGAGAGGGCAGCGTGCTAGGCCGCTACACAACGGGGGCTTTTGCAGATGAGCTCTGCGAGCTGGCCTACCTGGACTCGAACCAAGACTAACTGAACCAGAATCAGTCGTGCTGCCAATTACACCATAGGCCACTGGAACGCAAGCCCCTCAGGGGATCTCGTTCTAGCTTGCGCCTCCGGTTTCCGGCCTCTCGGCCCGCTCTCCGGCGGCGCAGGAAGAACATTACCTGAAGGTGGACGGGGCTCCAAAACGGGTATCCGCGCCGAGCAGCGCGGGGAGTTCGGCGAGCGAGGCGATCCGGTGCGGGCCGGCGGGCCTGTCATCACTGGTGTGCGCGGCGGCCCGGTCGATCCAGACCGACAGCAGTCCGGCGTCCGCGGCGCCCTGCCCGTCGATCTCCGGGTGGTCACCCACGTACGCCACATGTTGCGGCGCGAGGTCCAGGGCTTCGCAGGCCGCGTGGAAGGCGCCGGCCTCCGGCTTGGAGACGCCGAGTTCCGCGGCGCACAGGATGGTCTCGAAGCGGTCGTGCACACCGAGAACACGGAGCTTGCGGTCCTGGACGTGGATGCTGGAGTTGGACAGCACGGCGTGCCGGTGGCTGGTGGCCAGGGCGTCCAGGACCGGCAGGACGTCCGGGAAGAGGGCCCAGGCGGTCTCGTAGTGCGCGATGTACCGGTCGAACCACGCGTCGGCCTCGGCGTCGTCGAGTTCCTCACCCAGGAACACCCGTACCCGGTCCCGGCGCTGTCCCTGGAAGTCGACCTCCCCCGCGGAGAAACGCGCCCACTGGAGGTCGGTGATCTCCCGCCAGCGTGTGATGGCCTGCTCGACGGAGTCGTACGCCTCCATCAAGCCCTCGGCCGTCAGGTGCAGGCGCATTCCGATGCGGTCGGCCCCCGAGTAGTCGAAAAGAGTGTCGTCGACGTCCCACACCACGGCCCGAATGCTCATGATCCGACGGTAACCCGGTGCCGGACGGCACGTACGGGGAACGCGTCAGGTGTGCGCGCCCCACCAGCGGAAGCTGGTGACTGGGATGCCGTACTTGTTGCCCGAGCCAGTTCGTGAGCCTGTCGCCGTCGCCGCGCCAGATCTGCCCCCAGCCGCCGACCGGCTCGGAACGGCTGCGGGGCGGGGGCCGCAGCCTCCGCCCCGCACCTCTGGTCGGATCTCTATGCCGCCAGCTTCGCCAGGGCCGTGTCGATGCGGGCGAGGGTCTTCTCCTTGCCCAGGATCTCCAGGGATTCGAAGAGCGGGAGGCCGACCGTGCGGCCGGTGACGGCGACGCGGACCGGGGCCTGGGCCTTGCCGAGCTTGAGGCCGTGGGTCTCGCCGGCGGCCAGGACGGCCTCCTTCAACGACTCCGCCGAGGTCCAGTCGGCCGACTCCAGCTTCTCGCGGGCCGTACGCAGCAGGGCGTCGCTGCCCTCCTTCATCCCCTTGGTCCACGAGGCCTCGTCCGCGACCGGCTCCGCCAGGAACAGGAAGTCGACGTTGTCGGTGATCTCCGACAGCACCTTCAGACGGGTCTGCGCGTGGGGCGCGATCGCCAGCCACTTCGCCTCGTCGAAGGCCTCCGGGGCCCACGGTGCGAAGGGGGCCTGCAGCCATGGCGCGCAGCGCTCCGTGAAGTCCTTCACATCCAGCAGGCGGATGTGGTCGCCGTTGATCGCCTCGCACTTCTTCAGGTCGAAGCGGGCCGGGTTGGGGTTCACGTCCGCGATGTCGAAGGCCGCGACCATCTCGTCCATCGTGAAGATGTCCTGGTCGGCGGAGAGCGACCAGCCAAGCAGGGAGAGGTAGTTGAGCAGGCCCTCGGGGAGGAAGCCGCGCTCGCGGTAGAGGTTGAGCGAGGACTGCGGGTCACGCTTGGAGAGCTTCTTGTTGCCCTCGCCCATCACATACGGCAAGTGGCCGAAGGCGGGCACGGACTTCGCGATGCCCAGCTCGATCAGCGCCTTGTACAGGGCGATCTGCCGCGGGGTGGAGGAGAGCAGGTCCTCGCCGCGCAGGACGTGGGTGATCTCCATCAGGGCGTCGTCGACCGGGTTCACGAGCGTGTACAGGGGCGCGCCATTGGCTCGTACGATCCCGTAGTCCGGGACGTTCTCCGGGGTGAACGTCAGCTCGCCGCGGACCAGGTCCGTGAAGGTGATCGTCTCGTCGGGCATCCGGAAGCGGACGATGGGCGTGCGGGCCTGGGCCTGGTACTCGGCGACCTGCTGTGCGGTCAGCTCGCGGCAGTGGCCGTCGTAGCCGGACGGCTTGCCGGCGGCGCGGGCGGCCTCGCGGCGGGTGTCCAGCTCCTCCTGGGAGCAGTAGCAGTAGTAGGCGTGCCCGGCGTCGATGAGCTTCTGCGCGACGTCCTTGTAGAGGTCCATGCGCTGCGACTGGCGGTACGGCGCGTGCGGGCCGCCGACCTCGGGGCCCTCGTCCCAGTCGAAGCCGAGCCAGCGCATCGAGTCGAGCAGCTGGGTGTAGGACTCCTCGGAGTCGCGGGCCGCGTCGGTGTCCTCGATACGGAATACGAATTGAGCACCGCTGCCGCCGTGGTGGCGGGCGAACGCCCAGTTGAACAGGGCGGTGCGGACCAGGCCCACGTGCGGGTTACCGGTGGGCGAGGGGCAGAAACGGACGCGTACGGGGGAGCCGGGTGCGCTAGCCACGCTTGACAACCTTGTTGGTGAGAGTGCCGATGCCTTCGATGGTGACGGCGACCTCGTCGCCGACGCTGAGGGGGCCGACCCCTGCGGGGGTGCCCGTGAGGATCACGTCGCCGGGAAGCAGCGTCATGGCCTCGGAGATGTTGACGATCAGCTCCTCGATCGAGTGGATCATCTCGGTGGTGCGGCCCAGCTGGCGCTGCTGGCCGTTGACCGTGAGCTGGATGGTGAGGTCGCTGGGGTCGAGGTCGGTCTCCACCCAGGGGCCGAGCGGGCAGGCGGTGTCGAAGCCCTTGGCCCGGGCCCACTGCTTCTCGCGTTTCTGCACGTCGCGGGCGGTGATGTCGTTGGCGCAGGTGTAGCCGAGGATGACGTCCTTGACGCGCTCGCGGGGGACCTCGCGGCACATGCGGCCGATGACGACGGCCAGTTCGGCCTCGTGGTGGAGTTCCTCGGAGAAGGACGGGTACTGGATCTCGTCGCCGGGGCCGATCACCGAGGTGGACGGCTTGAAGAAGGCGAAGGGGGCGTCGGGCACCTCGTTGCCCAGCTCGCGCGCGTGCTCGGCGTAGTTGCGGCCGAAGGCCACGACCTTGTTGGGGAGCACCGGCGGCAGGAGCCTGACCTTGCTCAGCGGGACCTTCGTACCGGAGAGCTCGAAGTCCGCGAACGGGATGCCCTTGATGATGTCCAGGACGAGCTCGTCCGGCTTGTCACCCTCGACCACGCCGAAGGCGACGTTCCCGTCGATGGAGAATCTGGCGATGCGCACGGGATGCTTGGCCCCTTGACTGAACCGACTGAAGTCTGACGCTCCAGGCTAGCGCGGCGGGGCAGGCCCGAGGGGCGGGCGCCTCGCGTGTGGTCGCGGGGCGCCCTGGGCGTCGTACGGGGCGGTCAGCGCTCGGCGGTGGCCTGGGCCGGGATGTCCATGAGGACGGTGCGGCGGGGGTTGGCCGTGTGGGGCGGGAGTTCGACGGAGTGCTCCGGGTGGTCCGGGGTGTGCAGGTCGTCGGCGTCCTCGAGGTGCGCCAGCGTCGTGCGCCGCGGGTTGGCTATCGTGCGGAACATCATCGTCGTCTTCACGGGTGTCAGGTGCCTTCACAGTTGGGCTGCTGTTGTAAAGCGTCAGGCTAAACATGCAATTCCCTTCCGAAGGCATCCAGACTCAATGATCGCCGTGTGAGTTTGCTCACGGATCCACGGGCAAACCGGTCAATTCAGGCCCGCAATCGACCCCTACGAAACGGACATTGGCGGCCTGAAGCCCGCATTCCGCTCCTGATCATGGCGACTGGGACTCCCCCGCTGACCGGTGACTCATTACGGTAAGTCCGTTTTGAGGCGGATCACTTTCTACGTCCGGTGACGCAGCCCTCACGTGGTGTCACGGAGGTCACAGCCTGACCCATGGGCCTTGTTGGAGATCCTGCACTGTGCTGGAATTCCACGGACCGCCGCAGGATCGAGCCGGCGCACAGGGGGCGCGACGAGCGCCGAGTGGCGGCGAGAAGGGGGAGCCAGCGCCGGTCACTCACGACCATCGGGGGGCGCAAATTCAGGGCGCCCCCTACGACGCCGACACCGTCCTTCCGTTCACGCGGAGGGGCGCCTGGTCCAGAGGTTGCGACGCTAGTGCAGGGACGTTTCAAGAGGGATGGCAGTGCTTCGGCGGAGCCGGAGCCGCACGGCGGGACTGGCCCCAATGCCGGCAGTTCCTCGCCCCAGCACGCCCAGAACCCGGGCCTGACCGCGTCCGGCGACGGCGGGCGCGGTGGCGCGTCCGCAACTTCCGGCGCCACGGCATCCACCGGAGCCACGGGCTCCCCAGGCTCTCCGGACTCCGCGGCGCCGACCGTGAAGCCGCCGAAGGGCGCCTCCGGCCCCGGATCGCGAATAGCCCTGCGCAACTGGCGCATCTCCACGCGTCTGGTGTCGCTGCTCGCGCTCCCGGTGGTCGCGGCCACCTCGCTGGGCGCACTGCGCATCAGTGACAACATGAACGACATCCAGCAGCTCGACAACATGAAGCTGCTGACGGACATGACCAAGCAGGCCACCGAACTGGCTGCCGCGCTCCAGGAGGAGCGCGACAAGTCGGCGGGCCCGCTGGCGCACGGCGCCAACGCGACCACCGACGTCGGGGTCAAGGGCCTGCGGGTCAAGACCGACCGCTCCCTGACGAACTTCCTCGACGCCTCGGAAGAGATCGACGCCTCCAGCAAGGACGGTGACCTCCAGGGCGTCCGCGACAGCCTCGTCGGTCTGGTCGGCGACCTGAGCAACCTGGCGAAGATCCGCGACAACGCCTTCGAGGCCGAGCGCAACTCCACCCAGACGGTCGAGGCCTACCACCGTCTGATCACCCACCTGCTCGACCTCTCGCAGGACATGGCGGAGGCCACCAGCAACCCCGAGATGATCCAGCGCACCCGTGCGCTGGCCTCGTTCTCCTCCGCCAAGGAGTACGCCTCGGTCCAGCGCGCGGTCATCGCCGCGGCGCTGCCGCAGGACCCCAAGACCTCGAACAGCAACCTCTCGGAGAACGACCGGCTGTACGCCGAGTCGTCGCTGGAGAGCGAGAAGTCCGAGCTGCTGAGCTTCCGGAGCATCTACGGCGCGGACAGCGCCGCCGCGCTGCTCGAGCCGATCGAAGACGGCAACCCGACGATCGAGTCCGCCGACACCTACGCCGACCGTGCGCTCAGCCAGGCGAACGGTCTGGCCGACCTGGAGAAGCGTTCCTACCTGGACTGGGTCGACGCCAGCACGTCCAAGATCGACCAGATGGAACTGATCGAGACCACGCTGCTCGGGCAGATGGAGCAGAAGGCACGCGAGCTGCGCAACGAGTCGGAGCGCGAAGCGATCATCTCCGGTGCGCTGATCCTGCTCGTGCTCGGTGTCTCGCTGGTCGGCGCGTTCGTCGTGGCCCGCTCCATGATCCGCTCGCTGCGCAGGCTGCAGGAGACCGCGACCAAGGTCGCCCAGGACCGCCTGCCCGAGCTGGTCAAGCAGCTGTCCGAGTCCGACCCGCAGGACGTCGACACCTCCGTCGAGTCGGTCGGTGTGCACTCCCGGGACGAGATCGGCAAGGTGGCCGCGGCCTTCGACGACGTGCACCGCGAGGCGGTCCGCCTCGCCGCCGAGCAGGCCCTGCTGCGGGGCAACGTCAACGCGATGTTCACCAACCTCTCGCGCCGCTCCCAGGGTCTGATCCAGCGCCAGCTGTCACTGATCTCCGAGCTGGAGTCCCGCGAGGCCGACCCGGACCAGCTGTCCTCGCTGTTCAAGCTCGACCACCTCGCGACCCGCATGCGCCGTAACGGTGAGAACCTCCTCGTTCTCGCCGGTGAAGAGCCCGGCCGCCGCTGGACCCGCCCGGTCCCGCTGGTCGACGTGCTCCGCGCCGCCGCCTCCGAGGTGGAGCAGTACGAGCGCATCGAGCTGGCCGCCGTGCCGACCACCGAAGTGGCCGGACGCGTGGTCAACGACCTCGTGCACCTGCTCGCCGAGCTGCTGGAGAACGCCACCTCGTTCTCCTCGCCGCAGACCAAGGTCAAGGTCACCGGTCACGCGCTGCCCGACGGCCGCGTACTGATCGAGATCCACGACACCGGTATCGGCCTCTCCCCCGAGGACCTCGCCGCGATCAACGAGCGGCTCGCCTCGCCGCCCACCGTGGACGTCTCGGTCTCCCGCCGCATGGGTCTGTTCGTGGTCGGCCGGCTGTCCCAGCGGCACGGCATCCGCATCCAGCTGCGCCCGTCCGACTCCGGTGGTACGACCGCGCTGGTCATGCTCCCCGTCGATGTCGCCCAGGGCGGCAAGAAGCCGCAGCCCAAGCCCGGCCAGGGTGCCGGTGCCTCCGGCGGTCCGGCCGCGGCGCAGGCAGCCGCCGGTGTCGCGGCCGCTCGTCGCGGAGGCACGGGCCAGGGTGGCGGTGCTCTTGGCGCCGGTGCGGGTGCTCCCGGTGGGCGGCACGGAGCCGCTCCGGGGCCGCGGCCCGCGCTGCCGG
>NZ_JBFALC010000051.1:0-77123 GCF_040656035.1 Streptomyces sp. NPDC050211 | reverse complement strand
GGCGGTCCGCGGCACGGGCACCGGGGACACCCGGCCCGCTCGCCAGGCCGCGAGCCCGGTGGTCGCGGCGATGAACAGCACGGCGCCCACCGGTATCGCCAGCAGCGCGGCGGTGTGCCCCGGCAGCCCCTGCCACACGCCGACCGCGTCACCGAGCCGACCCGGGATCCGGGGGCCCAGCGCCTGGGTGACCGCCGCCGCGGTCACCGCGCCGAGCAGGGCGTAGGCGACGTGCTGGAGCAGGAAGACGCGGACGACCTGGCCGGGCGTGAAGCCGATCGCCTTCAGGACCGAGATGTCGCGCAGATGGCCCCGGATGCGGGTGCC
Source organism: Streptomyces sp. NPDC050211 (assembly GCF_040656035.1). NCBI lineage: Bacteria > Bacillati > Actinomycetota > Actinomycetes > Kitasatosporales > Streptomycetaceae > Streptomyces > Streptomyces sp. NPDC050211. The sequence continues at coordinate 76,796 of NZ_JBFALC010000051.1, read as the reverse complement.
GATCGCCCCGTGCACGGCGAGTCCGGCGGCGAGCAGGGCGCCGAGTCCGAACAGACCGAGCACCTGGCCCAGGAGCCGGGTGTCGCCCTGTGCCTCGGACCGGGCCTGCTGCCAGGTGGTGACCTCGCTGACCGCGCCGGCGCCGAGCACGGTGACGGCGCGCTGGACGGCGTAGTCCGTTTCGTCCGGGTCCGCCAGGCGCAGTCCGGTCACCTCGCCGTCCGGGGCGCGCACGGCGGACGGCAGCGCCCATACGAGTCCGGCGCGCTCGCCGGGGCGGTAGCGCGGTTCGGCGCTGTCGGCGATCCCGGCGACGGTCAGGGTGCGTGCGGTGCCGGGCAGGGCGAGGACGTCTCCGGGCTCGGCGAGCAGGGCGCGGGCCAGGTGGCTCTCCAGCACCACGCCGTCGGGGTGTGCGTCGTCCAGCCAGCGGCCGGAGGTGAGCAGCGGGCGCCCTATGGCGGGCCGGGCGGTCGTGCCGCGCAGCTCGACGGAGGCGCGCACGCCGCGGGAGGCGAGGGTGGCCGACTCGGTCGGATAGGGGCCGGCGACGGACTCGACGCCGTCCAGAGCCGCGAGCTCGCGTGCGTCGGCGGAGGGGCCGGTGTGGATCCACACGTGCGCGTCCCGCGACTGTGCGAACACGCGCTGCCAGGGGTTGGTCGCGTAGCCGAAGAGCGCCGTCGCAAGGAGCAGGGAGACGACGACTCCGGCGGTGGCGAGCACGATGAACAGTGCCTCGCCGCGGTGCGTGCGCAGATCGGAGTGCACCCAGCGCAGGGTTGCTCGCATGGGCCTCAGCCTTTCGAGCCGGGTGCGGCGGGGCGGCTGATCCGAGGGTTCCGCGGGGCCGATCGTCTCCACCCGGGTGCGGTGGGGCGGCTGTGGTGGAGGCGGGGTATCCGCAGGGTCGGCTGTTTCGGCTCGCGTACGCCAGGGCGGTCATGGCCGCGCCGGGCGATCCGCGGGGCCGCGTATCCCGGCTCGCGTGCGCCTGGGCGGGCCGGCGCCAGTCCGTCGCGCACCGCTCTGTCGTGCACAGCTTTGTCGTGCACCGCTTCCTCGTACACCGCGGATCAGTCCTTCAGCTCCAGCACCCCGGACGTGCCGACCCGGCGCGACGGTGTGCCGGTCAGTTCCGCGTCGTCCGCGATCCGTCCGTCGAAGAAGCTGATGACCCGGTCCGCGGCGCTGGCCAGCCGGGCGTCGTGGGTGACCAGGACGATCGTCTGGCCGCGCTGGTGGAAGCGGGAGAGCAGCCGCATGACCTCGCGGGTGCCCCGGCTGTCCAGGCTGCCCGCGGGTTCGTCGGCCAGCAGCAGCGGCGGGTGGTTGACCAGGGCGCGGGCCAGTGCGACCCGCTGCTGCTCACCGCCGGACAGCTCGCCCGGCATGCTGCGCTCCTTGCCGGCCAGTCCCAGCTCGTCCAGCAGCGCCTCCCGTTCGGCCCGCGCACGCTTCGGCGGCGTCCCGGCGAGGAGGGCGGGCAGCTCGACGTTGTCCGCGACGGAGAGGTTGGAGACCAGGTTGAAGAACTGGAAGACGATCCCGATGCGCCGGCGCCGCTCCACGGCCCAGCGCGCCTCGGAGTAGGAGTCCGTGCACTCGCCGTCCAGCCAGATGCTGCCGCCGTCCGGCCGTTGCAGCCCGCCGAGCAGATGCAGCAGCGTCGACTTGCCGGCGCCGGACGGGCCGGTGACGGCCACGAACTCGCCGCGCGTCACACACAGATCGACCCCGCGTACGGCATGTGCCGGGGCACCCTCGCCGTGGTGCGTCTTGACCAGGCCCTCGGCGCGCAGCAGAGGAGTGGGGCTCTCGCTCACTCCGACTCCTCCAGTTCCTCCTGGCAGCGTTCCAACCAGTCGAGGTCGGCCTGCAGATGCAGCATCGCGCCCTCGATCAGCAGGTGGGCGACACGGTTGTCCCGGTCCTCGGTGGCGGCCAGCTTCGACAGGCTGCGCATGGTGTTCAGATACTGGCGCCGCTGTTTGTTGATCAGCGCGATCTGGTCGGCCAGACCGGTCTGCGGGGCGAGCACGAGCTTCATGAAGAACTCGTCCCGTACCCGGGGCTCGTCCGCCGTCTCCTCGTACCAGGCGTGCAGCGCCTCGCGCCCGGCGTCGGTGAGGTGGTAGATCTTCTTGTTCGGCCGGCTCGACTGCTCGACCTCTTCGCCTTCGATCAGTCCCGTCTTCTCGAGGCGGCCGAGGGTGACGTAGATCTGGCCGATGTTCGGCTGAGGGTACGCGGAGCCCAGCAGTTGCTCAAGGTCCTGCTTGAGCTCGTAGCCGTGGGCCGGACCGCGCGCGAGGAGTGCCAGGAGCGGCAGGCGCACTCGTCCCTCTCCTCCCCGCGTCCTTGTAATGTGCTGCAGACCCTAGTATCGCCCATACCTAACAGGTATACATGGCCTCTGACTCCGGGCGAAGGGGTCCGGCGCCGGTGCACAGGGAGGAACCTATGCGGTGGATACACGCCGCCGGTAGGGGCCTTCTCGTCCTCGTCGTGATCTTGACGGGGTATGTGGCCTCGGGCGCACGGGCCGAGGAGCCGGCCGCGGGCGACCGGGGACCCCTGACCCTCGCCACCGCCGGAGACCTCACCGGCTACCTCGGCCCTCTGCTGGCGGGATGGAACCGCGCCCATCCCGATGAGAAGGTGACGCTGGTCGAGCTGCCGGACTCGGCCGACGAGACCCGCGCACAGATGATCACCGACCTGCGTGGCGGCGACCGCGGCCGCTTCGACGTCCTCAACATCGACGTCGCCTGGACCTCCGAGTTCGCGGCCGCCGGCTGGATCCGCCCGCTGGAACACGACCGCTTCCCGCTCGGCTCCTTCCTGCCCCCGGTCGTCGACACGGCGACCTACGACCGGCGGCTGTACGCCGTCCCGTACGTCACCAACGCCGGGCTGCTGCTCTACCGCAAGGACGTCCTCGCGAGGGAGGGCCTGCCGCCGCCGCGCACCTGGACCGAGCTGGAACGGGTCGCGAAGACCGTCGCCCCGAAGTACGGACTCGACGGCTACGCCGGCCAGTTCCTGCCGTACGAGGGTCTGACCGTCAACGCGGCCGAGGCCGTGTACTCGGCCGGGGGCACGATCCTGGGCGATGAGGGCGAACGAGTCACCGTGAACTCGAACGCGGCCCGCGAGGGCATCGGGTTCCTCGCTCGCGGGGTGCGCGAGGGCTGGATTCCGCGGCGGGCGCTGACCTACAAGGAAGAGGAGTCCAAGCAGGCCTTCCTCGACGGCCGTCTGCTGTTCCTGCGCAACTGGCCCTACGCGTACGCCGCCGCCTCCGCCGCGGGATCCCCGCTGGCCGGGAAGGTCGGGGCCGTGTCCCTGCCCGGTCCCGACCGGCCGGGCGCGAGCGTGCTCGGCGGCTCCAACCTGGCCGTCAGCACTCATGCGCGGCACCCCGACACGGCCGCGCGCCTGCTCGCGTACCTCACCAGCGAGCCCGTCCAGCGCCAGGTCCTCACACACGGGGCGTTGCCGCCGGTACGTGCGCATCTCTACGACGATCCCGCGCTCGTCCGGCGCTTTCCCTATCTGCCGATCCTGCGCGAGAGCGTGCTCACGGCCGCTCCGCGCCCCAAGAGCCCGCGCTACGACCAGGTCAGCCTGGCGGTGCAGGCGGCCGTGCAGGACGCGATGACCGGGCGCGAGACGCCCGGGGGAGCGGTGCGACGGATGGCACGCGAGCTGGCGATCATCTCCAGTCGCTAGTTACTTGTTAGGTAACGGCGTCATCTCATCTGGCGCCCAGATGCCCCAAAGTGTCCCTAATTGTTGAGCCAACTCGCCAGTATCCTTTGTTTCTTTCATTGACACCTCTGCGATACGCCTACATAACATGCATGCATGTTGAGTAAGTACCGCCGCTGGTGGCGTGACGCGGTGATCTACCAGGTGTACGTCCGCAGCTTCCTGGACAGCACCGGTGACGGCATCGGCGATCTCGCGGGCGTCCGGGCCGGACTGCCGTATCTGAAGAAGCTCGGCGTCGACGGGATCTGGCTGAGCCCCTTCTACCCCTCGCCCCAGCACGACCACGGCTACGACGTGGCCGACTACTGCGATGTCGACCCGCTCTTCGGCGACCTCGCCGAGTTCGACCTGCTGATGGCGACGGCCCGGCGGCTCGGCATCAAGGTGCTGCTCGACATCGTCCCCAACCACTGCTCCAGCGAGCATCCGTGGTTCCGTGAGGCACTCGCCGCCGCACCCGGCAGCGCGGCCCGCGCCCGCTTCCACTTCGCCGACGGCCGTGGACCCGACGGCGCCGAACCGCCCAACAACTGGCACTCGATGTTCGGCGGCCCGGCCTGGACCCGCGTCACCGAGGCGGACGGGCGGCCCGGCCAGTGGTACTTGCACATGTTCGCGCCCGAGCAGCCCGACTGGAACTGGCGCAACCACGAGACCGGCGCCGAGTTCGACCGGATCCTCCGTTTCTGGCTGGACCGGGGCATCGACGGCTTCCGTATCGACGTCGCGGCCGGTCTCTTCAAGCACCCGGAGCTGCCCGACTCGGACGACCCGGAGGCCGACGCCCGCACCCGCGACTCGGTCAACCCGCTCGCCTGGAACCAGCCCGAGGTGCACGACGTGTGGCGGCACTGGCGGGCCGTGTGCGAGGAATACGCCGCCCGCGACGGCCGCGAGCGGCTGCTGGTCGGCGAGGTGTCCGTCCCGACGGCCCGAGAGCACGCCGAGTACGTCCGCTCCGACGAGCTCCACCAGGCCTTCTTCTTCGACCTGCTCAGCGCCCCGTGGGAGGCCGGCGCCTTCCGCAAGGTCATCTCCGAGGCGATGCAGGACATAGCCGGCACGGGTTCGACGGTCACCTGGGTCCTCAACAACCACGACCAGGTCCGCACCGTCACCCGCTACGGCGAACCGGCCACCGAAGGCAGCGGACCAGGGCCTGCGTCGGAAGTGGCGCCTGCCGCGCGACGCCTGGCACGCGCCCCCATCCTCGAACCGGCTTCGCACGGCTCGGACGGGGGGACCCCCTTCGCCGCACCGGGCGAAAGCCCAAGTACGTCCAGTACGAGGGCTTCCGCCCGGCACGCCGAGAGCACGTACCAGACGCCGCCCGGCCCGCCCTTCGGGCGGACGACGCCACTTCCGACGCAGGCCCTGGGCGCCGCCCGCGCCCGCGCCGCCGCGCTGCTGATGCTGGCGCTGCCCGGAGCCGCGTACATCTACCAGGGGGAGGAGCTGGGCCTGCCCGAGGTCGTCGACCTGCCCGACGATGTGCTCACCGACCCGATCTTCCGCCGGACCGGCAGCCGGGCCCGGATCCGGGACGGCTGCCGGGTGCCGCTGCCCTGGTCGGGGCAGGCGTCGCCGTTCGGCTTCACCTCCGGGGTGGAGGGCGCCAAGCCGTGGCTGCCGCAGCCGGAGTGGTTCGCCGAGCACGCCACCGACCGGGCCCTCGCCGACACCCGCTCCTTCTGGCACCTGTACCGCGACGGCCTCCAGCTGCGCGCATCCCTGCCCCAGTTGGGCGAGGGAACGCTGCGCTGGCTGGACACCCCGCCGGGTGTCCTCGCCTTCGTCCGCGGCGACGACCTGGTCTGCGCCGTCAACTTCACCACCGCGCCCGTGCCCGCGCCGGTCTCCGGCACCCCGCTGCTGTCCAGCGGGCCCTGCCCGGCGGCCGGGGTGCTGCCCGGCTCGACGACCGCCTGGTGGATCAGTGACCTCCCGTCCATTCCCCACCCTCTGAAGGGACATCAACGATGATGCGACGACGTACCACCCTCCTCACCGGCTGCATCGGCCTCGTACTGGCGCTCGGCGCCACCGCCTGTGGCGCCGGCCCGGTCACGGCGGGCGGCGGCGACAAGGCGCTCAGTGGCCAGACGGTCACCGTGGCCGGTGTCTGGTCCGGCAGTGAGCAGGAGAACTTCCAGAAGGTGCTCGACGCCTTCGGCGAGAAGACCGGCGCGAAGACCCAGTTCGTGTCCACCGGGGACAACGTCTCCACCGTCGTCGGCAGCAAGATCGAGGGCGGCAACGCCCCCGACGTCGTGATGGTCCCGCAGGTCGGCGTGCTCCAGCAGTTCGCGAAGGAAGGCTGGCTCAAGCCGCTGTCCAAGACCACCCAGAAGTCCGTCGGCGCCAACTACGCCGATGTCTGGAAGACGTACGGCAGCGTCGACGGCACCCTCTACGGCCTGTACTTCAAGGCCGCCCACAAGTCGACCGTCTGGTACAGCCCCGACGCCCTCGCCCAGGCCGGCGTCGAGCCGCCGAAGTCGTACGACGAGATGCTGAAGGCCGGGCAGACCGTCTCCGACTCCGGGCTTGCCGCGTTCTCGGTCGCCGGGCAGGACGGCTGGACGCTCACCGACTGGTTCGAGAACGTCTACCTGTCCCAGGCCGGACCCGAGAAGTACGACGCCCTGGCCGCCCACGAGTTGAAGTGGACGGACGCCAGTGTGGTCGACGCGCTCACCACGCTCGGCACGCTCTTCAAGGACAAGCAGCTGGTCGCGGGCGGGCAGAAGGGGGCCCTCAACACCGACTTCCCGGGCTCGGTGGAGAAGGTGTTCGGGCCGAAGCCCGAGGCCGGCATGGTCTACGAGGGCGACTTCGTGGCCGGGGTGGCCAAGGACCAGTTCGGCAAGAGCATCGGCGAGGACGCGAACTTCTTCCCGTTCCCGGCGGTCGAAGGCGGCACCGCGCCCGTCGTCAGCGGCGGCGACGCGGCCGTCGTCCTCAAGGACGGCAAGAACGCCGAGGCGGGCATGAAGCTCCTGGAGTACCTCGCGACCCCCGAGGCCGCGGCCGTGTGGGCCGAGGCGGGCGGCTTCCTCTCCCCGAACAAGGGGCTCGACCTCACCTCCTACGGCGACGCCGTCACCCGGGCCACCGCCAAGTCCCTGGTCGACGCGGGCGACTCGGTCCGCTTCGACATGTCCGACCAGGCGCCGGCGGCGTTCGGCGGCACCAAGGGCGCCGGCGAGTGGAAGATCCTCCAGGACTTCCTGCGCGACCCCTCGGACCCGAAGGCGACCGCGGCCGGGCTGGAGAAGGCGGCGGCCAAGGCGTACGGGAACTGACCGCCATGACCGCGACCCTCGTGAAAGAGACGAGCCCCCCGGCCGCCGCCGGTGCCGGACGCGTCCGGCGCTCGCGGCGGCGGGGGCGGATCGTCGCCCTGCTGTTCGTCTTCCCCGCCCTGCTCCTGCTCGGCGCCCTCGTCGTCTACCCGGTGCTGTTCTCCGTCGGCCGCAGCTTCTTCGACGCGTCCGGGACACAGTTCGTCGGCGGCGACAACTACACCGAGATGTTCCGCGACCCGGCGACCTTCAAGGCCGTACGCAACACCGCGATCTGGGTCGTCGTGGCGCCGACGCTGCTGACCGGGCTGGGGCTGATCCTGGCCGTCCTGGTGGAGAAGGTCCGCTGGGCGACGGCGTTCAAGCTGCTGCTGTTCATGCCGATGGCGGTGTCCTTCCTCGCCGCCGGCATCATCTTCCGGCTCGCCTACGACGAGGATCCCGACAAGGGCGTGCTGAACGCCGCGGTCGTCGGCGTCCACGACGCCTTCCAGGGCACGTCGTCGTATCCGACGGCCCGGGCGCGCGACGGTCAGGGGATGGCCAAGGAGGCGAGCGGGGCGTACCGGACGACCGCGGACGTCTCGCCGGGGGACACGGTGGCGCTCGGCCTGGTCGGTGTGCTGCCCGGCGATGTGCCGGACGGCGCCGAGCCCGCGCACGCGGCGGCCGGGCAGAAGGCCGCCAACAGTGAGCTGCGCGGAGTCGTGTATCTGGACTTCACGCCCGGCGGGGGAGGGGAGCAGGGGCGCGTCGACCGGCGGGAGAGCGGGCTGCCGGAGATGACGGTCGAGGCGGTGCGCGACGGGAGAGCGGTCGGTACGACGACCACCGCGTCCGACGGCTCCTTCCGCTTCGAGGGGCTGCGCGAGGGGTCGTACACCGTGAAACTGCCCGCCTCGAACTTCGCCCCGCCCTACGACGGCGTCTCCTGGCTGGGGCCCGCGCTCGTGACGCCCGCGATCATCGGGGCGTATCTGTGGATCTGGACCGGCTTCGCGATGGTGCTGATCGGCGCGGGACTGTCGACGCTGCCCCGGGACTCGCTGGAGGCGGCCCGGATGGACGGCGCGAACGAGTGGCAGATTTTTCGGAAGATCACCGTGCCGCTGCTCGCACCGGTGCTGACCGTGGTGTTCGTGACCCTGGTGATCAACGTGATGAAGGTCTTCGACCTCGTCTACATCATCGCGCCCGGACCGGTGCAGGAGGACGCGACCGTCCTGGCGACGCAGATGTGGCTGGTGTCCTTCGGCGGGGGCAACGACCAGGGACTCGGCAGCGCGCTCGGCGTCCTGCTCCTGCTCCTGGTGATCCCCGCGATGGTCTTCAACGTCCGCCGTTTCCGAAGGAGTCAGCGATGAACGCCGTCCGACGGGGCCTGGGCAACAGCCTGGTCCAGGCCTTCCTCGTGGTGCTGGGCCTGATCTGGCTCACCCCGCTGGCCGGGCTGTTCCTGTCCTCGCTGCGGTCCGCCGAGGACACGGCGACGGGCGGCTGGTGGACGGTGTTCACCAGCCCCGGCCAACTGTCCTTCGACAACTACTCCGCCCTGCTGGAGAACGCCGGCATCACGCAGGCCTTCTGGAACACCGTGCTGATCTCGGTGCCGACCACGGCGCTGGTCGTCGTCATCGCGGCACTCGCCGGATACGCCTTCGCCTGGCTGGACTTCCCCGGCCGGGAGCCGCTCTTCCTGCTGGTGGTCGCTCTGTTGGTGGTGCCGGTGCAGATCGGCCTGCTGCCGGTGGCCAAACTCTTCGGCCAGCTGGGCCTGTTCGGCACGATCCCGGGCGTCGTGCTCTTCCATGTGGCCTACGGGCTGCCGTTCGCCGTGTTCCTGCTGCGCAACTACTTCGCCGAGATACCGAAGGAGATGCTGGAGGCGGCCCGGATGGACGGCGGCAGCGAGTGGCGCATCTTCCTCCGCCTCGTCCTGCCGGTGGGCCGCCCGGCCGTCGCCAGCCTGGCCATCTTCCAGTTCCTCTGGGTCTGGAACGACATGCTGGTGGCCCTGCTCTTCGCGGACAGCGCCTCCCAGCCGCTCACGGTGGAACTCCAGTCCCAGATACGACAGTTCGGCAGCAACATCGACGTCCTGGCACCGGGCGCCTTTGTGTCGCTGATCGTGCCGGTCGTCGTGTTCTTCGCGTTCCAGCGGCACTTCGTGCAGGGGGTGATGGCGGGGTCGGTCAAGTAACTCAGTGCGATTCCCGTTCGAGTTCCTTCGGCGCCCTACGGCAGCCTGGACGAGGAACCGCGCTGCCCGGTCTGCGAGGAGTTCGAAACCACCGGTGGTGGCCCGGAGTTGCGGAAGGCCACGCTGGCGCGGGATGCGGTCACCGAGTACACCCTGGGCTCGTTCCTCGACGACCGGGTCGGTGGCAGCGGCTCGAAGAAGGCGGTCAACGCGTTGCGGGCCGCCTTGGAGGCGGGCAAGTTCGCCGAGTATCACGAGGTGCTCTACGCCCATCAGCCCGAGGAGGCCGTCGACGGCTTCACCGACGCCTATCTGCTCGAACTGGCCGGCCAGGTCGACGGACTGCGCGGTCCGGCCTTCGATTCCGCTGTCAAGAGCATGAAGTACCGCGCCTTCGTGACCGCCTCCGAGTAGGCCTACGAGCACGCGGACGGCAAGGAGGAGCCCGAGGGTCCGGGCACGCCCACTGCCGTCGTCAACGACGTGCGCATTCCGGTGGAGTACAACGGGCTGCTCTTCGACGCGTCGGCCTTCACCGGACTCCTGGAGCTGATCGGCGAAAGACCGGAGGAGTGGCGGGACTACGCGTTCTGAGCCGAGAGGACCGCATCCTCCGAGCGACGCCGGGCCCCGCCATGATGGCGAGGCCCGGTGTCAACTTCCTTGAGAGGTACGGCCGTTACGGCGAAGCCGGCGGATACAGCGAGCGCGGCAGCTGGGACGCCGCCGCGGCGTCCAGCAGCCACAGGGTGCGCTGTCTGCCGTAGGCACCCGCCGCCGGGGCCTGGACCTCGCCCGCGCCGGACAGGGCGATCGCCGCGGCGTTCGCCTTGTCCTCGCCGGCCGCCAGCAGCCACACCTCGCGGGCCGCGCGGATCGCGGGGAGCGTGAGGGTGACCCGGGTGGGCGGGGGTTTGGGGGCGCCGTGGACGCCGACCACCGTGCGCTCGGTCTCCCGTACGGCGGGCAGTTCCGGGAACAGGGAGGCCACGTGGGTGTCCGGGCCGACGCCCAGCATCAGGACGTCGAACGTGGGCACAGAGCCGTGGTTCTCCGGGCCCGCGGCACGGGCCAGTTCCTCGGCGTAGGCGGCGGCCGCCGCCTCCGCGTCGGCGCCGTGCGGACCGTCCGAGGCGGGCATCGCGTGCACCCGCTTCGGGTCGAGCGGAACCGCGTCCAGCAGGGCCTCGCGGGCCTGCGTGACATTGCGCTCGGGGTCGCCCTCGGGCAGGAACCGCTCGTCGCCCCACCACAGGTCGAGCCGGCCCCAGTCGACGGCGTCCCGGGCGGGGGCGGCGGACAGCGCGGCGAGCAGGCCGTTGCCGTTGCGGCCACCGGTGAGCACGACCGACGCGGAGCCGCGCGAGGCCTGGGCGTCCACGATCTTCGTGATCAGCCGGGCCGCGGCGGCCTGCGCCATCAGTTCCTTGTCGCGGTGCACGACGAGTTGCGGAGTGCTCACTTCGCTGCCGCCTTCTTCACCGGTGCCTCCGCCGTCGCGTCTTTCGCGGGAGCCTTGGCAGCCGACTCGACGGGAGTGCGGACCGCTTCTCCTTTGGCCGGAGATTCTCCTTTGGCCGGCGGCTCCTCAGCTGGTGACTCCTCGGCCTTGGCCACGGCGGCCTCGGCCAGCGCGACGGCCTGCTCCGCCTTGGCCACCGCGGCCTCGGCGCCCCGAACCGCCGACGCGGGCGCCGAGTTCAGCCGCTCCACGCCGAACCGCAGCGCCGACGCATACGTGTCGTCCGGGTCGAGCCGCCGCAGCTCCTCCGCGATCAGCTCGGCCGTCTCCCGCCGCTTCAGCGCCACCGCACGGTCCGGCTGGCCCTCGATGGACAGGGTCGCCAGCGAACCGTCCGCCCGGTCCAGGACGATCGGACCGCAGTTGGTGTCCATGCGGACGGCCGTCAGACCGGGGCCCGACGACAGCGACCGCTTCACGGGGACGTCCAGCCGGTCCGCGAGCCACATCGCCAGCAGCTCACAGCTCGGGTTGAACTCCTCGCCCTCCACCTCGACGGCCTTCACCTCGCAGACGACCTGATCCAGGGCCGCGGCCAGCATCGAACGCCAGGGCGTGATGCGGGTCCACGACAGGTCCGTGTCGCCGGGAGCGTAGGTGTCGGCGCGGGCGCTGAGTTCCCGTACGGGCTGCTCGGCGGCGTAGGTGTCGGTGACCCGGCGCTGCGCCAGGGCGCCCAGGGGGTCGTGGGCCGGGTCGAGGGGTGCGTTGACCGGCCACCACACCACCACCGGCGCGTCCGGCAGCAGCAGCGGCAGGACGACTGACTGGGCGTGGCCCACCACCTCGCCGTACAGCCGCAGCACCACCGTCTCGCCGGTGCCGGCGTCCGCGCCCACCCGCACTTCGGCGTCCAGACGCGAGGCCGTACGGTCGCGCGGGGAGCGGGAAACGCGCTTGATGACGACCAGCGTGCGCGAAGGGTGCTCGTGCGACGCGTCGTTGGCGGCCTTCAGAGCGTCGTAGGCGTTCTCCTCGTCGGTGACGATGACCAGGGTGAGGACCATGCCGACGGCGGGTGTGCCGATGTCGCGGCGGCCCTGGACGAGCGCCTTGTTGATCTTGCTGGCCGTAGTGTCCGTGAGGTCTATCTTCATGGCCGGCGCCAGCTCCGTCCGTCTCGTTCGAGCATGTCGTCCGCCTCGACGGGGCCCCACGTTCCGGCCAGGTACTGCGCGGGCCTGCCGTTGCGGTCCCAGTACTCCTCGATCGGGTCGAGGATCTCCCAGGACAGCTCGACCTCCTCGGTGCGCGGGAAGAGGTTGGAGTCGCCGAGCAGGACGTCCAGGATCAGTCGCTCGTACGCCTCCGGGCTCGACTCCGTGAACGACTCGCCGTACGCGAAGTCCATGGAGACGTCCCGGATCTCCATCGAGGTGCCGGGCACCTTGGAGCCGAAGCGGACGGTGACGCCCTCGTCGGGCTGGACGCGGATGACGATCGCGTTCTTGCCCAGCTCCTCCGTCGCCGTGTGGTCGAAGGGGGAGTGGGGCGCCCGCTGGAAGACGACCGCGATCTCGGTGACGCGGCGGCCGAGCCGCTTGCCGGTGCGCAGATAGAAGGGGACGCCCGCCCAGCGGCGGTTGTCGATCTCCAGCTTGATCGCGGCGTAGGTGTCGGTCTTGGAGTTGGCGTCGATGCCCTCCTCCTGGAGGTACCCGACCGCCTTCTCGCCGCCCTGCCAGCCGGCCGCGTACTGCCCGCGCACGGTGTCCCGGCCCAGGTCCTTCGGCAGCCGCACCGCGCCGAGCACCTTGGTCTTCTCGGCGGCCAGCGCGTCCGCGTCGAAGGAGGCGGGCTCCTCCATGGCGGTCAGCGCCATGAGTTGGAGGAGGTGGTTCTGGATGACGTCACGGGCGGCGCCGATGCCGTCGTAGTAGCCGGCCCGGCCGCCGATGCCGATGTCCTCGGCCATCGTGATCTGGACGTGGTCCACGAAGGACCGGTTCCAGATCGGCTCGAACATCGTGTTGGCGAAGCGCAGCGCCAGGATGTTCTGGACGGTCTCCTTGCCCAGGTAGTGGTCGATACGGAAGACCTGGTCCGGGGCGAAGACCTCCTCGACGGTCGAGTTGAGTTCCTCGGCCGACTTCAGGTCGTGGCCGAACGGCTTCTCGATGACCGCACGCCGCCAGGAACCGCTCGTCTGGTCGGCGAGGCCGTGCTTCTTCAGCTGCTGGATGACCACCGGGAAGGAACGCGGCGGCACCGACAGATAGAAGGCGAAGTTGCCGCCCGTGCCCTGGGCCTTGTCCAGCTCCTCGATGGTGGCGCGCAGCCGCTCGAACGCGTCGTCGTCGTCGAAGGTGCCCTGGACGAAGCGCATCCCCTGGATGAGCTGCTGCCAGACCTCCTCGCGGAACGGCGTACGGGCGTGCTCCTTGACGGCGTCATGGACCTCCTGCGCGAAGTCCTCGTTCTGCCACTCGCGGCGCGCGAAGCCGACCAGGGAGAAACCCGGCGGAAGCAGACCCCGGTTGGCGAGGTCGTACACCGCGGGCATCAGCTTCTTCCGGGACAAATCGCCCGTGACACCAAAGATGACCAGGCCCGACGGCCCCGCGATACGCGGGAGCCGTCGGTCGGCGGGGTCACGAAGCGGATTCGCTCCGGAACCGGAGACAGGGGTCAAGGTGTCAGCCCTCCGAAGGGGCGAGGCGCTCCAGGACCGCCTCGGTCGACTTGAGCAGGTCGTTCCAGGACGCCTCGAACTTGTCGACGCCCTCGTCCTCCAGCACCTGGACCACGTCGTCGTACGCGATCCCGAGCGCCTCGACCGCGTCGAGGTCGGCGCGCGCCTGCTCGTAGGTCCCGGCGATGGTGTTGCCGGTGATCTCGCCGTGCTCCTCGGTGGCCTGAAGCGTGGCCTCCGGCATGGTGTTCACCGTGTTCGGGGCGACCAGGTCGTCGACGTACAGGGTCGGCTTGTACGCCGGGTCCTTCACGCCGGTCGAGGCCCACAGCGGACGCTGCTTGTTGGCGCCCGCGTTCTCCAGCGCGCTCCAGCGGTCCGTCGAGAAGACCTCCTCGTACGCCTGGTAGGCGAGACGCGCGTTGGCGACGGCGGACTTGCCCCGCAGCGCCTTGGCCTCGTCGGTGCCGAGCGCGTCGAGCCGCTTGTCGATCTCGGTGTCCACGCGGGACACGAAGAAGGAGGCCACCGAGTGGATCAAGGAGAGGTCCAGGCCCTTGGCCTTGGCCTTCTCCAGACCCGCCTGGTAGGCGTCCATGACCTCGCGGTAGCGCTCCAGCGAGAAGATCAGCGTGACGTTGACGCTGATGCCGTTGCCGATCACCTCGGTGATCGCCGGCAGGCCCGCCTTGGTCGCCGGGATCTTGATCAGCGTGTTGGGGCGGTCCACCAGCCAGGCCAGCTGCTTGGCCTCGGCGATCGTCGCCTTGGTGTTGTGCGCCAGCCGCGGGTCGACCTCGATCGAGACGCGGCCGTCCTGGCCGCCGGTCGCGTCGAAGACCGGGCGCAGGATGTCGGTGGCGTCGCGGACGTCCGCCGTGGTGATCATGCGGACGGCCTCTTCGACGGTGACCTTGCGGGCGGCGAGATCCTCGAGCTGCTGCTCGTAGCCGTCGCCGCTGCTGATCGCCTTCTGGAAGATGGTCGGGTTGGTGGTGACGCCCACGACGTGCTGCTCGTCGATCAGTTCGGCGAGGTTGCCGGACGTGATCCGCTTGCGCGACAGGTCGTCCAGCCAGATCGCGACGCCTTCATCGGAGAGGCGCTTCAGTGCGTCTGTCATGGAAAATGCATCTCCTACGTGTCGTATGTGAGCGTCAGCGCTGGGCTGCGGCGATCGATTCCCGGGCGACGGATGCGACGTTCTCGGCAGTGAACCCGAACTCGCGGAAAAGGACCTTGCCGTCGGCCGAAGCACCGAAGTGCTCCAGGGAAACGATGCGACCGGCGTCCCCCACGTACTTGTGCCAGGTGAGTCCGATCCCGGCCTCGACCGCCACGCGCGCCTGCACGGAAGGCGGCAGGACGCTGTCCCGGTACCCCTGGTCCTGCTCCTCGAACCACTCCACGGACGGCATGGACACCACCCGCGTCGGCACCCCGTCGGCCTCCAGCTGCTCGCGCGCCCCGACGGCGACGTGCACCTCGGAACCGGTCGCGATCAGGATGACCTCCGGCGTGCCCGTGGACGCCTCGAACATCACGTAACCACCGCGCGCGGCATCCTCGTTGTGCTCGTACGTCGGCACGCCCTGCCGGGTCAGCGCGAGGCCGTGCGGGGCGCCCTTGCCGAAGACCTTGGTGTAGCGCTTGAGGATCTCGCGCCAGGCGATGGCGGTCTCGTTGGCGTCGGCGGGCCGCACGATGTTCAGGCCGGGGATGGCGCGCAGCGAGGCGAGGTGCTCGACCGGCTGGTGCGTCGGGCCGTCCTCGCCGAGACCGATGGAGTCGTGCGTCCACACGTACGTCACCGGCAGGTGCATCAGGGCCGACAGACGGACGGCGTTGCGCATGTAGTCGGAGAAGACGAGGAACGTGCCGCCGTAGATACGGGTGTTGCCGTGCAGCGCGATGCCGTTCATCTCCGCGGCCATGGAGTGCTCGCGGATGCCGAAGTGGATCGTCCGGCCGTACGGGTCGGCCTCCGGGAGCGGGTTGTCCGCCGGGAGGAACGACGACGTCTTGTCGATGGTGGTGTTGTTGGAGCCGGCCAGGTCGGCGGAACCGCCCCACAGCTCGGGGATGACCGCGCCGAGCGCCTGAAGGATCTTGCCGGACGCGGCGCGTGTGGCGACGCCCTTGCCCGCCTCGAAGACCGGGATCTTCTCCTCCCAGCCGGTCGGCAGCTCGCCCTTGCTGATGCGGTCGAACTCGGCGGCGCGCTCCGGGTTGTTGTTGCGCCACTCCTGGAAGGACTTCTCCCACTCCGCCTTGGCCTGTCGGCCGCGCTCGCCCAGTGCGCGGGTGTGGTTGAGGACCTCGTCCGAGACCTCGAAGGACTGCTCCGGGTCGAAGCCGAGGACGCGCTTGGTGGCGGCCACCTCGTCGTCGCCGAGCGCCGAGCCGTGCGCGGCCTCGGTGTTCTGCGCGTTCGGGGCGGGCCAGGCGATGATCGAGCGCATCGCGATGAAGGACGGCTTGTCCGTCACCTGCTTCGCGGCCTCGATGGCGTTGTAGATGGCGTGCGGGTCGAGGTCGCCGTCCGGCTTCGGGGCGACGCGCTGCACATGCCAGCCGTACGCCTCGTACCGCTTGACGGTGTCCTCGGAGACAGCGGTCTCGGTGTCGCCCTCGATCGAGATGTGGTTGTCGTCCCACAGCAGGATGAGGTTGCCGAGCTTCTGGTGACCGGCCATGGAGGAGGCCTCGGCGGAGATGCCCTCCTGGAGGCAGCCGTCACCGGCGACGCAGTAGACGAAGTGGTCGAAGGGGGAGGTGCCCTCGGCGGCCTCCGGGTCGAACAGACCGCGCTCGTAGCGGGCGGCCATCGCCATGCCCACCGAGTTGGCGACACCCTGGCCGAGCGGGCCGGTGGTGGTCTCCACGCCGGTGGTGTGGCCGTACTCCGGGTGGCCCGGGGTCTTCGAACCCCACGTCCTGAAGGCCTTCAGATCGTCCAGCTCCAGGCCGAAGCCGGCCAGGTACAGCTGGGTGTAGAGGGTCAGGGACGAGTGCCCGGCGGACAGCACGAAGCGGTCGCGTCCGGTCCAGTCGGCGTCCGCCGGGTCGTGCCGCATCACCTTCTGGAAGAGGGTGTAGGCGGCGGGCGCCAGGCTCATCGCCGTACCGGGATGGCCGTTGCCGACCTTCTGTACGGCATCGGCGGCCAGGACGCGGGCGGTGTCGACGGCCCGCTGGTCCAGCTCGGTCCACTCGAGGTCTGTGGTGGTCGGCTTGGTGCTCACCCTGGGTCAGGGCTCCTCTCCACATGTCACGCATGTCGGAACGTCACGCATGTCGCCATGCCGGTGCATGTCATGCACGTCGATTGCCGGTGCTCTCTGCACGCCCCGGCCGTTGTCGAGCCTACCCCCGCAAGTACGCGCGTTTTTTCGAGTCATTCCAGACTGCCGGGGCGGTCCCGGATCCGCCTCCCGACCGGTCCGTTTCGTGTTCGGCATCTGAATACGGAGCCGCTCGGAAGAGTGCTCAATCGAGTGCCTGGGGGCTCGTCCACAGGCGCCGCTCAACACGACCCCACCCCCGCGAATGTCCGGGTCTGGGCAACGTCTACAGTGGCGTGGTACGCGCGAGCCTTTACCGGGACTTCACACGGTTCAGGCTTGCTGGGATGTCTCTGTCAGGGGTGTGCGTGACGGCCGTTGAATCCCGTCCTGCGGGGGTTATCGGGGCGAGCCAGAGCCCGAGCCGGCGGCCGGTAGGGGCCCGGATCAAGGCGTTCGTGGCGCTGACCAAGCCGCGGATCATCGAGCTGCTGCTGATCACCACCGTTCCGGTGATGTTCCTCGCCGAGCAGGGCGTTCCGGACATGAAGCTGGTCCTGCTCACCTGCGTCGGCGGCTATCTCTCCGCGGGCGGCGCCAACGCGCTGAACATGTACATCGACCGTGACATCGACGCGCTCATGGACCGCACCTCGCAGCGCCCCCTCGTCACCGGCATGGTCAGCCCGCGCGAGTGCCTGGTCTTCGGCATCACCCTGGCCATCGTCTCGACGCTCCTGTTCGGCCTGGCCGTCAACTGGCTCTCCGCCTGGCTGTCGCTCGGCGCACTCCTCTTCTACGTCGTCGTCTACACGATGATCCTCAAGCGCCGTACCTCGCAGAACATCGTGTGGGGCGGCATCGCCGGCTGCCTGCCGGTCCTCATCGGCTGGTCGGCCGTCACCAACTCCATGTCGTGGGCGCCGATCATCCTCTTCCTCGTCATGTTCTTCTGGACACCGCCGCACTACTGGCCGCTGTCCATGAAGGTGAAAGAGGACTACGCGCGCGTGGGCGTGCCGATGCTGCCGGTCGTCGCCAGCAACAAGGTGGTCGCCAAGCAGATCGTCCTCTACAGCTGGGTGATGGTCGCGGTGTCCCTGCTGCTGACCCCGCTCGGCTACACGGGCTGGTTCTACACGCTGGTCGCGCTGCTGGCCGGCGGCTTCTGGCTCTGGGAGGCGCACGGTCTGCAAAACCGCGCCAAGGCCGAGGTGACGGGCGCGAAGCTCAAGGAGATGCGGCTGTTCCACTGGTCGATCACCTATGTGTCGATCCTCTTCGTCGCGGTCGCGGTGGACCCGTTCCTGCGCTGACGTACGCATCACACGGCCCTGGTCTCGCCAGCCGATCTACCCGTGAGTAGCATCCTGGCCATGGCAGACACGAAGCAGGTTGACGCGAAGGCCGAGCGCAAAGTGGCCCGGCTCGCCCAGCAGATCAGCACCTTCTCCAAGGCCCACGGCGGCGCCGAGGGACAGATCGCATACATCGGCGAGCGCGGCGCCCGGATCGTCCTCGTCGGTACGGACGGCGGCTGGGGCGACCTGGTGGCCCCCTCCTACGAGATCGCCCAGAAGGCGGTGGAGAAGTCCGGGATCACGGTCCACGAGGACTTCGACGGCGAGTTCGCGGCGAAGGTGACGACGGGGACGTACGAGTGGAAGCGGATGGCGGGCATTCAAATCGGCGGTTGACCAGCGCGCCCAAGGGGCGCGGGGAACTGCGCGACCAGCCACAACGGGCCCGCACTCGCCGCACCACCCGAACCACTCCCAACGTCGGGCGGAGCGGCTCACCCAGCGGAGCACTTCGCGAGCAACACCTGAACGCGGGCTCACCCGTTAGGACCGTAGAAGGACACGGTCCAGCAACGGGGAGCCCGGATGATCGAGATGCCGTCCCTCGTGGACCAGTACTGCCATGGCGTACTGCGGACCGAGCTGGGCCTCGGTACTTTCGAGGCGCAGCTGGCCCGCACCGAGGGCCCGCCCGCGCCCGGTACCACCCTCTTCGACACCCAGACCGGGTTCGCCGTACGGCGTTGGTGCCCCCCGCTGCTCGGCCTGGAACCGCACTGTCCGCCCGCCCGCTATCTCGCCCGGCGCCGTGAACTCGGCGTACTGGAATCGGGCCGCAGACTGCTGCGCGGCAGCGGCATCACGACGTATCTGATCGACACCGGGCTGCCCGGCGACCTCACCGGCCCCGACGAGGTCGCGTCCGCCGCGTCCGCCGAGGCGCGCGAGATCGTACGGCTGGAGCTGCTCGCCGAACAGGTCGCCGACACGTCCGGCACGGTGGAGTCGTTCCTCGCCAACCTCGCCGAATCGGTGCACGGGGCGGCCGGGAGCGCCGTCGCCTTCACGTCCGTAGCGGGCGTACGGCACGGGCTGGCGCTGGCGCCCGAGCCGCCGGGGCCGGGGGAGGTGCGCGGCGCGGCGGGGCGCTGGCTGGCGGGGCGGCGGGTCGGCGGGGAGCTGAGCGACCCGGTGCTGCTGCGGCACCTGCTGTGGATCGCGGTGGCGTCGGGGCTGCCCCTTCAGCTGCATGCCGGGCTCGGCGAACCCGGCTTACGCATCGACCGCACCGACCCCGTCCTGCTCACCGACTTCGTACGGGCCACCGCGGGCCTGGGCACGGACCTCGTCCTGCTGCACAGCTACCCCTACCACCGGCACGCAGCCCACCTCGCCGGCGTCTTCCCGCACGTCTACGCCGACTCCGGCGCCGCCCTGGTGCGCACCGGCGCCCGCGCGGCGACCGTCCTCGCCGAGATCCTCGAACTTGCCCCCTTCGGCAAGATCCTCTTCTCCAGCGGGGCCCAGGGGCTGCCCGAGCTGCATGTGGTGGGGGCACGGCTGTTCCGCGAGGCGCTCGGGCGGGTGCTCGGCGGCTGGGTGGCCGAGGGGGCGTGGTCGCTGGCGGACGCGCAGCGGGTGGCCGGGCTGATCGCGGCCGGGAACGCGCGGCGGGTGTACGGGCTGGAGTGAGCGGACGGACGAGGTGAGCGTCAGGCCCTGGTCAGGGCCGCCTCGGCCGCCGGGCCCGGCACGTCCACGGCGCCCTCGGGCCGCTCCCGCAGCGCCAGCAGCACCCTGAGCGTCCCGATCCACACCAGGCACGAGCCGAACATATGGGCGCCGACCAGGATCTCGGGGAGGTCCGTGAAGTACTGGACGTAGCCGATGGCGCCCTGGGCGAGCAGGATCAGGAACAGCTCGCGGGTGCGGGCCAGCGGGTCCTTGGGGGCGTCGACCGCCTTGAGTACGAACCACAGGGCGAAGGTCAGCGTCACCACGATCCAGGCCAGGACGGCGTGCAGCTTGCTGACGTCCTCCCAGCCCATGCCCATCGGCAGAGCCATGCGCGGCACGTCACTGGAGTCGCCCGCGTGCGGACCCGTGCCGGTGACCACCGTGCCGACGGCGATCAGCAGCGCGGTGACCCCCACCAGGACCCACACCAGCTGCCGCACCACCTTGCCGACCAGCGGACGCGGCACCCCGTCGCCCTCCCGCGTGCGCTGCCACATCACGGTGGCGATCGCGATCAGGGCCGAGGACAGGAGGAAGTGGGCGGCGACCGTGTACGGGTTGAGGCCGACCAGCACCACGATGCCACCGAGCACCGCGTTGCCCATAACGACCCAGAACTGCGCCCAGCCCAGCCGGGTCAGGCTGAGCCGGTACGGCTTCTCGGAACGCACGGCGATGATCGCCCAGCCGACGGCCGCGCAAAGCGCGTACGTCAGCATGCGGTTGCCGAACTCGATGACGCCGTGCAGGCCCATCTCGCTGGTGGTGGTCAGCGAGTCGGCGGTGCACTTGGGCCAGGTCGGACAGCCGAGGCCCGAGCCGGTCAGCCGCACCGCGCCGCCGGTCACCACGATGACCACCGACATGACGAGCGCGGCGAGGGCCGCCCGCTGAACCGTCCGGGGTTGCGGCGTCCAGCGTGCGGCGATGAAGGCGAGCGGGTTGCGCACGGCGGCTACGGCGTCGGCGCGGGTCACGTTTGGCACGGGACCCATCGTAGGGGGCCGCTTGTGCACGCATTCACGAGGGTCCACCGGGCGCCTACTCCCAACGGAAGAACCGCCCCGCCGCCGCCAGCCCCACAACCGCCCACACCGCCAGAACCCCCAGGTCACCCCATGGCATCCCGGCCCCGTGCTGCAGCACGTCCCGCAGTCCGTCCGACAGCGCGGAGATGGGCAGCAGGCCGAGCACGTCCTGGGCGCCGGGCGGAAACTTGTCCAGCGGGACGATGACCCCGCCTCCCACGAGCAGCAGCAGGAACACCAGATTCGCCGCGGCCAGCGTCGCCTCCGCCTTCAGCGTGCCCGCCATCAGCAGGCCCAGCCCCGAGAACGCGGCCGTGCCGAGGAGCAGCAGGAGGAGTGCGGCGAAGGGGTTGCCGTGCGGGGACCAGCCGAGGGCGAAGGCGATCACCGTCAGCAGGGCGATCTGCAGGACCTCGGTGACCAGCACCGACGCCGTCTTCGCCGTCATCAGGCCCCAGCGGGGGAGCGGGGAGGAGGCGAGGCGCTTCAGGACGCCGTACCGCCGCTCGAAGCCCGTCGCGATCGCCTGTCCCGTGAACGCCGTCGACATCACGGCCAGCGCGAGGACGCCGGGGGCGAGGAAGTCGACGGCCTCGCCCGCGCCGGTGTCGACGATGTCCACCGTGCCGAACAGGACCAGCAGCAGCGTCGGGATGACGACCGTCAGCAGCAGTTGCTCACCGTTGCGCAGCAGCATCTTGGTCTCCAGCACCGCCTGCGCCGCGATCATGCGGGGGAGGGGCGCGGCACCGGGCTTCGGCGCGTACGCCCCCACGGTCGTCGTCATGAACGCAGCTCCTTGCCGGTCATCTCCAAGAACACGTCCTCGAGCGTGTGCCGCTCCACCGATATCCGGTCCGGCATCACGCCGTGCTGGGCGCACCAGGACGTGACCGTCGCGAGCAGTTGGGGGTTCACCTTGCCGGCGACCCGGTAGGAGCCCGGGGTCAGCTCGGCGGCGGTGCAGTCGACGGGCAGGGCCTTGAGCAGGGAGCCCACGTCCAGACCGGGGCGGCCGGTGAACCGCAGGGTGTTCTCGGCGCCGCCGCGGCACAGCTCCTCGGGTGTGCCCTGGGCGATGACCCGGCCCGCGTCCAGGATCGCGACGTCGTCGGCGAGCTGCTCGGCCTCGTCCATGTAGTGAGTGGTGAGGATGACCGAGACCCCGTCCGTGCGCAGGTCGCGCACCAGGTCCCAGGTCGCGCGGCGGGCCTGCGGGTCGAGCCCCGCCGTCGGCTCGTCCAGGAACACCAGTTCAGGTCGCCCCACGACGGCCATCGCCAGTGCCAGGCGCTGCTGCTGGCCGCCGGACAGCCGGCGGTACGTCGTCCGTCCGCAGCTGCCCAGCCCGAGCCGCTCGATCAGCCCGTCCACGTCCAGGGGGTGCGCGTGCAGCTTCGCCACGTGCCGCAGCATCTCGTCGGCCCGCGCACCGGAGTAGACACCGCCGGACTGCAGCATCACGCCGACACGGGGGCGCAGCGCGGCCGACTGCCGCACCGGGTCGAGGCCCAGGACGCGCACCGTGCCGGAGTCCGGTTTCCGGTACCCCTCGCAGGTCTCGACGGTCGTCGTCTTGCCCGCGCCATTGGGTCCGAGCACTGCGGTCACACCCGCATTGGCCACCAGGTCGAGGCCGTCCACCGCGGTCTTCGTGCCGTACCGCTTCACCAGGGCCTGGACCTGGACCACGGGCTCACTTCGCATGGGTCCAGAGTCTAGGTACGCGCTCGCCGTCTCAGGCGGGCGGGTTCAGGATCCCCTCCTCACGGGGCCGGTGTATCGCCAGCCACCGCTCCGCGTAGGCCACGGCGTCCGCCACCGGGAACAGCCGTACGTCGGCGGCGCCCACCGTCCCGCGTACGACCGGACGGTCCCGCTCGAAGTCGTGCCCCAGCTCGTCGAAGCGCTCCGAGCTGATCGACACCTCGGTCACCACCTCCCATCCGGCCGGTCCGGGGCGGCCCACCTGCACCAGCGGTGCGGGTATGCGGTACTCGGCGAGATGGAAGCTCGTGCACGCGTCGTAGCCGGCGCCGAGCAGCAGCACGCGCGCGTGGAGTGCCTCCAGCCTCGCCAGCGGGCTGCGCTCACCGAGCCGGCAGTCGGTGGCGTGCCCGCCGACCACCTCACCCGCGCGCGGGCCGACCGCGGCGAACGACGTCTGCGGATGGGCGCTGCGCCGGGCGCCGGGCTGTTTCGCCCCCGCCGCCCCTACCCGTCCCATCCCGGGGCGCTGCCCCGGCCCCCGCTGGGGGCTGCGCCCCAGCCCCCCATTCGGCCCTGAACGGGCCTTGTCCTCAGACGCCGGACGGGCTGAAAGGGCAGTGCGGCGCCGAGCAGCGCAGCCCTCGTAGGTGGGTGGGGGTAGCCGCGTACGTGCCGCATCGTATGCGCCCCCCACCGGTCAACCGCCGGAGGCCCGGGCGTGACAAGTGGGCCGGTCGGAGGGGGTGTGGGCATGGTTGGGGAGTGTGCTGGAAGGGCCGCGGATGCGCCACCGAATTGATCGATCAAAGATCGTTCCCGCAGGTCAGATTAGGTATGCCTAAGTGACGCAGGGCACCGTCCACGGAGCAGGACGCCGCTTGCCCGGTCCTGAGGAATTACGCAACAATGGCGTTGTGAAAAACGTCGGCGAGGCTCGGGAGACCCCCACGGGTACCCCCCAGGAGGAGCTCGCGACCGGGGAGCGGTCCACCCGCAACCGGGTCGCGCGGTCCATCCTGGACCACGGGCCCTCGACCGTCACCGAGCTGGCCGGCCGGCTGGGCCTCACCCCGGCCGCCGTACGACGGCACTTGGACGCGCTGGTCGCGGACGACGTCGTGGAGGCACGCGAGCAGCGGGTGTACGGCGCGCGGACGCGAGGTCGGCCCGCCAAGGTGTTCGCCCTGACGGACTGCGGACGCGACGCCTTCGACCAGTCGTACGACAAGCTCGCCGCGGACGCCCTGCGCTACATCCAGGAGCGCTTCGGCGGCGACGAGGCGGTCGTGGCCTTCGCCCGCGCCAGGATCGCCGAGCAGGCCGCCGTGTACCGCAAGGCGATCGAGGCCGCGGCCCCCGAGGACCGGACCGAAGCCCTGGCCAAGGCCCTGAGCGCGGACGGGTACGCTGCTACGGCGCGCAGCGCACCGGTCGGCGAGCAGCTCTGCCAGCACCACTGCCCGGTGGTCCATGTCGCGGAGAAGTTCCCGCAGCTGTGCGAGGTCGAGACGGAGATCTTCTCGCAGCTCCTCGGGACGCATGTCCAGCGGCTCGCAACCATCGCCCACGGTGACGGCGTCTGTACGACATTCATCCCAAAGATTTCCAAGAACACCCATAACGCATCTGCAAGCACGGCCGGGAGGAACCCCGCATGACTCTGCCCACGGAGACTGCTCACCCCGAGCTCGAGGGCCTGGGCAAGTACGAATACGGCTGGGCCGACTCCGACACGGCCGGCGCCTCTGCCAAGCGCGGCATCAACGAGGACGTCGTCCGCGACATCTCGGCGAAGAAGAGCGAGCCGGAGTGGATGACCAAGCTCCGCCTCAAGGGTCTGCGCCTGTTCGACAAGAAGCCCATGCCGAACTGGGGCTCCGACCTCTCGGGCATCGACTTCGACAACATCAAGTACTTCGTGCGCTCCACGGAGAAGCAGGCGGAGTCCTGGGAGGACCTGCCCGAGGACATCAAGAACACGTACGACAAGCTCGGCATCCCGGAGGCGGAGAAGCAGCGCCTCGTGGCCGGTGTCGCGGCCCAGTACGAGTCCGAGGTCGTCTACCACCAGATCCGCGAGGACCTGGAGGAGCAGGGCGTCATCTTCCTGGACACCGACACCGCGCTGAAGGAGCACCCGGAGCTCTTCAAGGAGTACTTCGGCACCGTCATCCCGGTCGGTGACAACAAGTTCGCGTCGCTGAACACCGCCGTGTGGTCGGGCGGCTCCTTCATCTACGTGCCGAAGGGCGTGCACGTGGAGATCCCGCTCCAGGCCTACTTCCGCATCAACACGGAGAACATGGGCCAGTTCGAGCGGACCCTGATCATCGTCGACGAGGGTGCCTATGTGCACTACGTCGAGGGCTGCACGGCGCCGATCTACAAGTCGGACTCGCTGCACTCCGCGGTCGTCGAGATCATCGTCAAGAAGAACGCCCGCTGCCGCTACACGACCATCCAGAACTGGTCGAACAACGTCTACAACCTGGTCACCAAGCGCGCCGTCGCCTACGAGGGCGCGACCATGGAGTGGATCGACGGCAACATCGGCTCCAAGGTGACGATGAAGTACCCGGCCGTCTACCTGATGGGCGAGCACGCCAAGGGCGAGACCCTGTCCATCGCCTTCGCGGGCGAGGGCCAGCACCAGGACGCCGGCTCGAAGATGGTCCACATGGCGCCGAACACGTCGTCCAACATCGTGTCGAAGTCCGTGGCCCGCGGTGGCGGCCGTACCTCCTACCGTGGTCTGGTGGAGATCGGCGAGGGCGCCCATGGCTCGAAGTCGAACGTGCTGTGCGACGCGCTGCTCGTGGACACCATCTCCCGCTCCGACACGTACCCGTACGTCGACGTCCGTGAGGACGACGTCTCCATGGGCCACGAGGCGACCGTCTCCAAGGTCTCCGAGGACCAGCTCTTCTACCTGATGAGCCGCGGTCTGAGCGAGTTCGAGGCGATGGCGATGATCGTGCGCGGCTTCGTCGAGCCGATCGCGAAGGAGCTCCCCATGGAGTACGCCCTCGAGCTCAACCGGCTGATCGAGCTGCAGATGGAAGGCGCGGTCGGCTGACCGGCCGCCTGTTCCAGTAGCCGGCGGCCCGCCCTCCCGGCGGGCCGAGGATCACAACACGTAGGAAGAGAGCAGACCGACAGCCATGGCTGAGGCTCAGAACATCCCGGTGGGGTCCACCACCGCCGGCCAGATCGCGGTGGCCGCCGAGTCGACCGTCGCCACGCGCATGAGCGCCCCGCCCTCCTTCGACGTGGCGGACTTCCCGGTCCCGCACGGCCGCGAGGAGGAATGGCGGTTCACCCCGCTGGAGCGCCTGCGCGGGCTGCACGACGGCACCGCGGTCGCCACCGGTGACGGCGTGAAGGTCGACATCGACGCCCCCGAGGGCGTCATCGTCGAGACCGTCGGCCGTGACGACGCCCGGATCGGCAAGGCCGGCACCCCGGTGGACCGCGTCGCCGCCCAGGCGTACTCGGCGTTCGAGAAGGCCGGCGTGGTCACCGTCCCCAAGGAGACGGTGCTCACCGAGCCCATCCGGATCGCCGTGCACGGCGAGGGCGGGATCGCCTATGGCCACCAGGTCATCGAGCTGGGTGCCTTCGCCGAGGCTGTCGTCGTCATCGACCACACCGGTGACGCCGTGCTCGCCGCCAACGTCGACTACGTCCTGGGCGACGGCGCCAAGCTGACCGTCGTCTCGGTCCAGGACTGGGACGACAAGGCCGTCCACGTCGGCCAGCACAACGCGCTGATCGGCCGCGACGCCACCTTCAAGTCGTTCGTGGTCACCTTCGGCGGCGATCTCGTACGGCTGCACCCGCGCGTCGCCTACGCCGGCACCGGCGGTGAGGCCGAGCTCTTCGGCCTGTACTTCACCGACGCCGGCCAGCACCAGGAGCACCGTCTCCTGGTCGACCACAACACCCCGCACTGCAAGTCCAACGTCGCCTACAAGGGCGCGCTCCAGGGCGACGACGCGCACGCGGTGTGGATCGGTGACGTGCTCATCGAGGCCAAGGCCGAGGGCACGGACACGTACGAGATGAACCGCAACCTCGTCCTGACGGACGGCGCCCGGGTCGACTCCGTGCCGAACCTGGAGATCGAGACCGGCGAGATCGTCGGCGCGGGTCACGCCTCGGCGACCGGCCGCTTCGACGACGAGCAGCTCTTCTACCTGATGGCCCGCGGCATCCCGGCCGACGAGGCCCGCCGCCTGGTGGTCCGCGGCTTCTTCGCCGAGCTGGTCCAGCAGATCGGCGTCGACGACATCGAAGAGCGCCTTCTCGTGAAGATCGACGAGGAGCTGGAGGCGACCGTCTGATGACGTTCGTACGCGCCTGTGGGCTGAGCGAGCTGGAGGAGGACACCCCGAAGCGGGTGGAACTCGACGGCACGCCGGTCTCGGTCGTGCAGACCGAGGGTGAGGTGTTCGCGATTTACGACATCTGCTCCCACGCGAACGTCTCCCTCTCCGAGGGCGAGGTGGAGGACTGCCAGATCGAGTGCTGGCTGCACGGCTCCAGCTTCGACCTCCGCACCGGCAAGCCGTCCGGCCTCCCCGCGACGCGCCCCGTCCCCGTATACCCCGTAAAGATCGAAGGGGACGACGTACTCGTCTCCCTCACCCAGGAGTCCTGAGGCACCCATGGCAACGCTTGAAATCCGAGACCTGCACGTCACCGTCGAGGCCGACAACGCCACGAAGGAGATCCTCAAGGGCGTCGACCTCACCGTGAAGCAGGGCGAGACGCACGCCATCATGGGCCCCAACGGCTCCGGCAAGTCGACGCTCGCCTACTCGCTCGCGGGTCACCCGAAGTACACGATCACCGGCGGCACCGTCACCCTCGACGGCGAGGACGTCCTGGAGATGTCCGTCGACGAGCGCGCCCGCGCGGGCCTGTTCCTGGCGATGCAGTACCCGGTCGAGGTCCCCGGCGTCTCGGTCTCCAACTTCCTGCGCACCTCCGCCACCGCCATCCGCGGCGAGGCCCCCAAGCTGCGTACCTGGGTGAAGGAGGTCAAGGAGGCCATGGAGCGCCTCAACATGGACCCCGCCTTCGCCGAGCGCAACGTGAACGAGGGCTTCTCCGGCGGTGAGAAGAAGCGCCACGAGATCCTTCAGCTGGAGCTGCTCAGGCCGAAGGTCGCGATCCTCGACGAGACCGACTCCGGCCTGGACGTCGACGCCCTGCGCGTCGTCTCCGAGGGCGTCAACCGCGTCCGCGAGACCGGCGAGGTCGGCACCCTGCTGATCACGCACTACACGCGCATCCTGCGCTACATCAAGCCCGACTACGTCCACGTCTTCTCGGCCGGCCGCATCGTCGAGTCCGGCGGCGCCGAACTCGCCGACAAGCTGGAGAACGAGGGCTACGAGGCTTACGCGAAGGGTGGCGCATCCGAGTGACACAGCTGCCGGGCCTCCTCGACACCGAGGCGCTCCGCAAGGACTTCCCCATCCTGGACCGCACGGTCCACGACGGTCAGAAGCTCGTGTACCTGGACAACGCGGCGACCTCGCAGAAGCCGCGCCAGGTGCTGGACGCCCTCAGTGAGTACTACGAGCGCTACAACGCCAACGTCCACCGCGGTGTGCATGTGCTCGCCGAGGAGGCCACGGCGCTGTACGAGGGCGCGCGCGACAAGGTCGCGGAGTTCATCAACGCGCCCAGCCGCGACGAGGTGATCTTCACCAAGAACGCCTCCGAGTCGCTCAACCTCGTGGCCAACATGCTCGGCTGGGCCGACGACCCCTACCGGGTGGACCACGAGACCGAGATCGTCATCACGGAGATGGAGCACCACTCCAACATCGTCCCGTGGCAGCTGCTCTCGCAGCGCACGGGCGCGAAGCTGAAGTGGTTCGGCCTGACCGACGACGGCCGCCTCGACCTCTCCAACATCGACGAGATCATCACGGAGAAGACGAAGATCGTCTCCTTCGTGCTGGTGTCGAACATCCTCGGGACGGTCAACCCGGTCGAGACGATCATCCGCCGCGCACAGGAGGTCGGTGCCCTCGTCTGCATCGACGCCTCCCAGGCGGCGCCGCACATGCCGCTGGACGTACAGGCCCTCCAGGCCGACTTCGTCGCCTTCACCGGCCACAAGATGTGCGGCCCGACCGGCATAGGCGTGCTGTGGGGCCGCCAGGAGCTGCTCGAGGATCTCCCCCCGTTCCTCGGCGGCGGCGAGATGATCGAGACGGTGTCGATGCACTCGTCGACCTACGCTCCCGCCCCGCACAAGTTCGAGGCGGGCACGCCTCCGATCGCGCAGGCGGTCGGCCTGGGCGCGGCGATCGACTACCTGTCCGCGATCGGCATGGACAAGATCCTCGCCCATGAGCACGCGCTCACCGAGTACGCGGTCAAGCGCCTTGCGGAGGTCCCTGACCTGCGCATCATCGGCCCGACCACGGCCGAGGACCGGGGCGCCGCGATCTCCTTCACGCTCGGCGACATCCACCCGCACGACGTGGGCCAGGTCCTCGACGAGCAGGGCATCGCGGTCCGGGTCGGCCACCACTGCGCACGGCCGGTCTGCCTCCGGTACGGAATTCCTGCGACCACGCGAGCGTCGTTCTATCTGTACTCCACGCCGGCCGAGATCGACGCTCTGGTGGACGGCCTGGAGCACGTACGGAACTTCTTCGGCTGAGGGGCGTGCTGAGACGGTGAAACTGGATTCCATGTACCAGGAAGTCATCCTGGACCACTACAAGAACCCGCACGGGCGTGGTCTGAGGGATGGCGACGCCGAGGTGCACCATGTGAACCCGACGTGCGGCGACGAGATCACCCTGCGCGTGAAGTACGACGGCACGAAGATCGAGGACGTCTCGTACGAGGGCCAGGGCTGTTCCATCAGCCAGGCTTCGGCGTCCGTGCTGAACGAACTGCTGGTCGGCAAGGACCTCTCCGACGCGCAGAAGATCCAGGAGACCTTCCTGGAGCTGATGCAGTCCAAGGGGAAGATCGAGCCCGACGACGCCATGGAGGAGGTGCTGGAGGACGCGGTCGCGTTCGCCGGTGTCTCCAAGTACCCGGCCCGGGTGAAGTGCGCGCTGCTGAGCTGGATGGCGTGGAAGGACGCGACGGCCCAGGCGCTGGGCTCCGACGCCGCTGAAAGGAAGACGGCATGAGCGACACGGTTGAGATGAAGCCGGCCTCGGAGGAAGAAGTCCGCGAGGCGCTGTACGACGTCGTCGACCCCGAGTTGGGCATCGACGTCGTCAACCTCGGCCTGATCTACGGCATTCACATCGACGACGCGAACATCGCGACGATCGACATGACCCTGACCTCCGCGGCCTGCCCGTTGACGGACGTCATCGAGGACCAGGCCAAGTCCGCCACGGACGGCCTCGTCAACGAACTCCGCATCAACTGGGTCTGGATGCCGCCGTGGGGCCCGGACAAGATCACGGACGACGGACGCGAGCAGCTGCGGGCGTTGGGATTCAACGTCTGAGCAGCCGACCCTTTCGTCTTGAGGCCCCTGGAGCGAATCCGGGGGCCTCAGTCATTCGGCGTCCCTCTTTGACCCTCAGTCCTTGAGCCCCGCCACCACCTGGAACGCCGAGTCCCGGCGGTACAGGTCGCTGTGGTCGTACGACTCCAGGCGGACGACGAAGTTCCGGTGGCGGAGGAAACGGCCGGGGTAGTTCACGGACTCCAGCATGACCGCGCCGGAGAAGGACGCGGGGCGGGCGCAGAAGGTGGCGTCCTGCTCGAAGAGGGAGGAGCCGTCGTCGCGTTCGGAGCGCAGGACGAAGTTGCGGTGACGCAGGTAGCCGCCGTCGGCGGTGGCGAAGGAGTAACAGGACGACTTCGCAAGGCCGTTGACCACCTTGAAGGTGGCGTCCTCGGCGGCCGACGCGGAGGTGATCCGGTCGACGGTCACGTAGTCGTCGGAGGCGTGCCAGTAGCGGTCGGGGTAGTTGACCGCGCGGACCGACTTCCAGCGGGAGACGGGGGCCGGTGAACTCTCCTCCGGTGCCGTCGGCTTGGACGGCTTGGCGGAGGGCGTGGGTGTGGGGCTGTGCCGGGGCGGCGCCTTCGTCGTGGGATCAGGGGAGGACAGGCCGCCCTTGCCCTTGGGAGGAGCCGTCGTACTCGGTGAGGGCGAGCCGAAGGAGATCAGGCCGGGAAAGGTCGCGTTGACGGGGGTCTCCGGAGAGCCTGACGCCTCGTCAACTCCCCTGTCCGTCATGACGATCGCCGTGACACACGCGGCGACGGTGGCCACCGCGAGGGTGCCGGCCAGCCAGAGCCGTCGCGTTCCCGGTATCCGGGAGGTGTCAGGGGACCAGCCTTTCTCCCAGGGTTGATTCCGCGGCGGGCGGGGCGTGGTGTCTGGCATGCACTGTCCTTCAGCGGCGCCCCTGAATGACAGGGCGGGCCGCGGCTGCGAAGACCCGGTATGTGAACGGTGAAACAGTAGTGGACCAGTGGGGCCGGGAGCAGCCCTTTTGGAGAGAGCGGTTTCCGCATTCGCGGTCAGCGCCGCCCCGCCGGTTGTGTACGCTCGTACACATGGGATATCTGACCCTCGTCGGCGCCATAGCGGCCGAGGTGGCGGCGACGACCGCCATGAAGTACAGCGACGGCTTCAGCAAGCTCTGGCCGTCCCTTCTGACGTTCCTCGGCTATGTCGTCTCCTTCACCCTGCTCGCCCAGACCCTGAAGACCGTCGGCATCGGCACGGCCTACGCGATCTGGGCCGGAGTGGGCACCGCGACGATCGCCGTCCTCGGGCTCTGGCTCTTCGACGAGGCGCTGACCTTCACGAAGGTCGCCGGCATCCTGCTCATCGTGGGCGGCGTGGTGGTGCTGAACCTCGGGGGAGCGCACTGATGGCCAGGCGCTACGACCCCGAACGCCGCCAGCGGATCATCGACGCAGCCATCCGAGTCGTAGGACGCAGTGGTCTCGCCGGACTGACCCACCGCACGGTCGCGGCGGAGGCCGACGTACCGCTGGGGTCCACCACGTACCACTTCAAGAGCCTGGACGACCTGATGGTCGCGGCCCTTCGCCAGGCCAACGAGGGCTTCGCCAAGGTGATCGCCTCGCGCGGCACCCTGGAGAACCCGGACACCGACCTGGCCTCCGAACTCGCCGCCGGGATAGGCGAATGGCTCGCGGGCGACCGCACCGGCGTGGAGCTGGAGTGCGAGCTCTACCTCGCCGCCCTGCGCCGCCCCGCCCTCCGCCCCGTCGCCGCCGAATGGGCCCAGGACCTGGCCGACCGCCTCACCCCGCGCACGGACCCGGTGACCGCACGTGCCCTGGTCGCGCTGCTGGACGGCATCTGCCTCCAGGTCCTCCTCACCGATGAGACGTACGATGAGGAGTACGCCCGCGAGGCATTGGCGCGGATCATTCCCTCTGGCCCGCGCCAAGCCCCCTGACGACGGCCAGCGCCGCCGCCACGCTCCCCACCACATCCGTGACCGGGTACTGCACGTCCCGTACGACCCGCTCCCGGTCGACGACCAGTGTGAGCCGCTTCAGCCGGTCCGCCCCCGCCGCCCGGAACGTCGGCAGCCGCAACCCCGCGACCAGGGCCAGTCCGGAGTCCGACAGCAACGGAAACCCCAGCCGCTCCTTCTCCGCGAACGCGCGCTGCTCGTCCGGACGTTGAGTGGACACCCCGTGTACACTCGCCCCCGCCGCACGGAACTCACCGAGCCGGTCCCGGTACGCACAGGACTCCAGAGTGCAGCCCGGCGCACCGGGAATCTCCGACCACCCGGGCGGATAGGAGTCGGCGCGCGCATAGGCCCCCGGGAAGCAGTACAGAACGGTGAACGGACTCTCCGCCGCAACGGGATCGAGCAACTCCCCGCCGTCATCGACGAGGCGCAGTTCGGGAACCCGCGTGCCCGTCAACTCGTGCACCCGCCGCGCCTCGACGGACGCCTCCGCCGCGGTGGCCGTCGTGCTCCCGTCCCCCAGAACCCAGGCATCCCCCCAGTCCTGAAGGGCGACGAGCACGGGCAACAGGGCAAGACCTCGCGGGGTGAGCCGGTACTCGTACCGCACAGGGCGCTCCTGATAGGGCACCCGAACCAGCACATCGGCCTCCACCAGAAGCCGCAACCGCTCGGTCAACACCTTTCTGGACAGCCCGAGTTCACGCTGCAGTTCGTCGAACCGGTGCACTCCGCGCGCGGTGTCCCGCACGATCAGCAGGGTCCACCAGTCGCCGACGACGTCCAGGGCCTGTGCGATGGCGCAGGTGGAGTCCTCCAGCCGAGTCCTGCGCGCCATGGCCGTCCGTCCCTTCCGCCACCGGTCGTCGTCGGTCGTCGTTGACCCGAGGCTGTCATGCTGACACAGTGAGTTCCCAAAAGAAACTTACTGGGGGGATGCGTGCTCAAGGACATACCGAGAACTGTCTGGCTACTGGCCTGCGGCACCTTCGCCAACATGGCCGTGAGCGTGAGCTTCGCCTACCTCTTCCTCTACCTCACCGGCCCCCGGGGCCTCGACACGGCAGAGGCCGGCCTGCTCAGCGGGATCGGGGGCATCGGGCTGCTCGCGGGCAACTTCACCGGCGGCTGGCACGGCGACCGCTTCGGCCACCGCCGCGTACTGCTGACCGGAGCCGTCACATCCGGCCTGCTCCTGGCCGCCGTCCCCCTCCTCCCGACACCGGCCCTGTACGCCGCACTGCCCCTGTGCCAATACGCCGCCGGTGTCCAGCGGGCGGCCAACTCGGCGCTCGTGGCCGTCATCGTGCCGGAGGGGTCCCGTCGCCAGGCCTTCGCAGTCGTACGGGCGGCGGCGAACGGCGGCTTCACCGTCGGCCCCCTGCTCGGCGCGGTGGTCGCGACCAGGTTCTCGTACGACTGGCTCTATGTGGCCGAAGGCCTGGGAAGCCTGACGCTGGCCTGCTGGACGGCTCGAGTGGTCCCAGCGCGAGGCGCCGCACGGACCCGCGGTGGTACCGGCCGGGTCTGGCCGGAACTGCGGGCGCGCCCGGCCGTACTGATCCTCCTCGCGGCGATCCTGGTCACCGACGTGGTCTACCGGCAGCAGTACTCCACCTACCCGCTCTTCCTCGCCGACCACGGCATGGACACGCGCACCTACGGGGCGCTGCTCGCGATCAACGGCGGCGTGCTGCTGTGCCTGGAGCTGCCCGCGGCGCTGGCGCTGCGGCGACGGTCGCCGCTGCGGATCGTCGGCACCGGCCTGTTGCTCGTGGCCGCGGGATACGGCGTGCTGCTGCTGGGCGCGGGCCTGGTGACGGCGGTGACGATGATGACCCTCCTGACCCTCGGCGAACTGCTCTACAAGACAACGGCGACGGCCTATGTGGCCGACCAGGCTCCCGAGCACGTCCAGGGCCGCTTCCAGTCCCTCTACGCCGGAGTGTCCATGAGCGGCACGGTCCTGGCGGCACCCCTGGGCGGAGCGCTGTACGAGAGGGCACCCGGGATGCTGTGGCCGGTGTGCGCGGGACTCGGCGCGGTGGCCGGCATGGCCGTACTGGTGGCAGCCACAGGCCGCCGGGCACCCACGGCCACCCCGAGCGGCCCGCCACCTGAGACGCCGCCCCCACCGGTTGGCCCACCCCGCCCCTCGCCGGTTAGGTTGCCCTCATGACCGACACGACTGCACCCAGCACCACCACCGGCGGAGCCGTTGCCGCCGGCCTCGCCACGATCGCCGCCGACGGCACCGTCCTCGACACCTGGTTCCCCGCGCCGGAGCTCTCGGCCGAGCCCGGCCCGTCCGGCACCGAGCGGCTGTCCACCGAGCGGGCCGTGGAACTGCTCGGCGAAGGCGCCGCGAAGGCGATCGGCCCGGACGCCCGCCGTGGCGTAGAGGTGGTAGCAGTCCGTACGGTCATCGCCTCGCTCGGCGAGAAGCCGACCGACGCGCACGACGTCTACCTCCGCCTGCACCTCCTCTCCCACCGCCTGGTCAAGCCGCACGGCCAGAGCCTGGACGGCATGTTCGGCTTCCTCGCCAACGTCGCCTGGACCTCGCTCGGCCCGGTCGCCGTCGACGACATCGAGAAGGTGCGGCTGAACGCCCGCGCCGAGGGCCTCCACCTGGCCGTGACGTCGGTCGACAAGTTCCCGCGCATGACGGACTACGTGGCGCCCAAGGGCGTCCGCATCGCCGACGCCGACCGCGTCCGCCTGGGCGCGCACCTCGCCGAGGGCACGACGGTCATGCACGAGGGCTTCGTCAACTTCAACGCGGGCACGCTCGGCACGTCGATGGTCGAGGGCCGTATCTCCGCCGGCGTCGTCGTCGGCGACGGCTCGGACATCGGCGGCGGCGCGTCCACGATGGGCACCCTGTCCGGCGGCGGCAACGTGATCATCTCCATCGGCGAGCGCTGCCTCATCGGCGCCGAGGCGGGCGTCGGCATCCCGCTCGGCGACGAGTGCGTGGTCGAGGCAGGCCTCTACGTCACCGCCGGCACCCGCGTCACCATGCCCGACGGCCAGATCATCAAGGCCCGCGAACTCTCCGGCGCCTCCAACATCCTCTTCCGCCGCAACTCGGTCACCGGCACGGTGGAGGCCCGCCCGAACAACGCGGTCTGGGGCGGCTTGAACGAGATCCTGCACAGCCACAACTGATGCTGGGCGGCCGTGACTTGCGGCCGCCCTTATCGATCAGCGCCCTGACCTGCCGCTGAGCTGTCGGCAGTTATTGGCGCTGGTCATCGTTGAGCGCCCTTCCACGGCCCGAGGACGGCCTGGGAGGGCGCTCTTGCGTGAACACTCATCAGGGGTTCGACCTCACCCGGCATGGTTGCAGCTGGCCGCGCGCACGAGTGCTGTAAGTGTCTGCCGGTTGTCGCCCCTGTTCGTGTTCGTTGATGTCAGCGTTGGATGTCAGCGGAATAGTTCTGGCACAGGGCAGATCTCCAAGGGCTCGTCCGATCGATCCGCCCATCTCCACCAGACATGTCGACCGGCACACCTCCACAGCAATCGGCAGGCACGCCAGCCGTCGTCCTCGCGCTTGGAGAGCACGAGTCCACCAGACCTCATCGGCTGGCTGCACTCAGGACAGGCCTGGACATCGTTGATCACCTGGCGCACCCTAAGAGCTCGTAACGCGATCTTGCTGAGGTGTGCTGGTCAAGCGTGACCGGTAGGACGATTCCGCCGTTCCTGAGGTGTGGGGAATCGGCCGTGGATCGTGGATGACCGGTTGTGTCTGCAGGGCATCTTGTACGTGCTCTACAACGACGTGAGCTGGCAACTGCTGCCGCTGGAGCTGGGGTTCGGCTCGGGGCAGACCTGCTGGCGCCGACTCGGGCGGTGGCATGAGGCCGGCGTCTTCGACAAGCTGCACCGCATACTGCTCGCCGAGCTGCACGCGGCCGACGAACTGGACTGGACCCGGGCCTGCGCGGATGCCTCCCACATCCGCGCGAAAAAGGGGGCGAGGCCACCGGCCCGTCGCCGGTCGACCGCGGGAAGACGGTCAGTAAGCACCATCTGATCTGCGACGGCAGAGGCACCCCGTTCAAGGTCATCACCGCGGCCAACGTCAACGACGTCACGCAGACCCTGGCCCTGGTCGACGGCGTGCCGCCCGTGGCCGGCAAACCCGGCCGACCGCGCAGGCGTCCGGACGCCCTCCTCGGTGACAAGGGCCACGACGGCAACCCCAACCGGCGTGAGCTGCACAGGCGCCGGATCCTGCCGGTGATCTCCCGCAAGGGCGCCCCGAACATCAAGGGCCTGGGCAAGCTCCGCTACGTCGTCGAGCAGACCTTCTCGCTCCTGCACCACTTCAAACGACTAGCGGCCCGCTGGGAAAGACGCCTCGACCTGCACGACGCACTCGTCTCCCTGGCCTGTGGCCTCATCTGCTGAAGACGCCTCAAGAAGACACGCGCCTGCGTCACGATGAGCACATAGCGGACCGCAAGCAGGCTGTGGTCAGCGCGGCGCGCCACCGAACCCGATCTCGTTCCCGTCGGGATCACGGTACGTGGCCTTGCGCACGCCGTTCTCGTAGGTCTCCCGCTTCGCGGGCTCAAGTCCCCGACCGGAGATCTGACTGATGAGGGTGTCGAAGTCGTCGACGAAGATGGTGTGCATCGCATGACCCGCGTGCTCGGGTAGGTGCTCGATCGCCACCGACCGGTGTTCTGCCAGTTCCCACACGGCCTCGGTGTCGCTCGCAACGAACGTAGGTGGAGAGCCGAAGAGTCGTTCGTACCAGTCCAGCGCCGATGCGTAGTCGTTGACCGGGATGCCTGCGAATAGGTCGATGGACATGCCGCCATGGTAGGTCCGCTGACTCCATCAAGTCTCGACGCCGATCACCCCCACCTACAGCGAGCCACAAGATCGTGTTACGAGTTCTAACGGAACGCGACTGTTGATCTGCGCCGAATTGCAGCCCGACCTCTTCGTCCCGAAGCAACTTGGAAGTCGTCTCAGTTGGTCATCCGTCGGTGGAAGATGAGTAGAGAACCTGCCCCGCCGTCGACCCAGGGATCGCGATGGCTGCCCCGCTGAACTGGCCGGTCTCGGTCAAGGCCGTGACCCTGGACGCCCGTCGGCGCGTGCTGCTGCTGCAGAACGAGCGCGAGGAATGGGAGCTGCCCGGCGGTCGGCTGGAGCCGTCCGATGCAACGCCAGAAGCCGCCCTGGAACGCGAGTTGGAGGAAGAGACCGGCTGGACGGTCAAGGCCGGGCCGCTGCTGGATGTGTGGATCTACCAGCCGTTGCCGCAGGCGCTTCCTGAGCGCCGGGTGGTCATCGTCACCTATGGCTGCGACGTGCTTACCCCCGCGGTGGCACCCGTCGTCAGTCACGAGCACAAGCAGATCGGCCTCTTCGCGGCTGAGGAGGTGGCTGGCCTGCGCATGCCAGACGGCTACAAGCGTTCGATCGCCGACTGGTACGCCCGCACCCAGCTCGCCAGCAGAGCCGGGCTGGAGGTCGTCACACCATGGTGCAGCGAAAGCAGCTGAGGGTGCCGGCGATGCCGACGAAGGCGAGGAAGTGCTCCGCCTTACGCTCGTATCGGCGGTGCAGGCGTCGACATCCGTTGAGCCAGGACATGGTGCGCTCGATCACCCAACGGCGCCGCCCCAGGCGGCCGGCGGTCTCCTTCTGATTGTGTCGGTGGGAAGCAGCAACGTCTGACGGTGAGTTCTGGGAACGCTTGAGCGTGCTTGGCGGCAGAAATGTCGGCGAGTTCCAGCAACACCTTGGATCCGGCGGGGGCTGCGCGGGGCCGGATGTCAGACCCGCCGCATACCATGCCCGGTTATGGCCGATGACGCGCTCGACTACTCCCAGCCCGGACCCTTCACGAGCCTGGACGCGACGCAGCTCCAGCTCATCGAGAGCCTGCCGGACGACCCTGTCGGTATTTGCGCCGCCGCGCAGGGCCTGGTCATTCAGCCCGCGGACGCCGCCGCGTTAGGGATCGGTGAGGCGCGGCTCGCGGAGAAGAACATCCGGCCGGTCAGCGAGCTGATCGCCGCCCTGATCGCCCTCGATCCGTCCCCGCTGCAGGAGGCTCGCGCCCCTGAGACACGGGTGATCGGAACCTGCCGGCACTTCGCCACGATCGCCTGTGCATTCCTGCGAGCGAGGGGCATACCGTCGCGGGCCCGGTGCGGCTTCGGGACCTACTTCCTGGAGGGCTGCGGCGTCGACCACTGGATCACCGAGTACTGGGACGCCGACCAGCGGCGCTGGGTGCGCGTCGACACTGAACACCTTGACAAGACGTATGTCGAGCGTCCCGAGGATCTCGCTGTGGGCGAGTTCCTGACCGGCGGCGAGGCATGGATTCAGTATCGCCAAGGGGTGGTCGACGGCCAGAAGTTCGGGGTGGCCGGGGTCGATTTCGCCTGGGGACCGGCCGAGATCAGCGGCAACGCTGTCCGCGACCTCGCGGCACTCTGCAAGCAGGAAATGCTGAACTGGGATGAATGGGGCCGCATGACCGATGCCTATCAGGGTAAGACGGGGCCCGACTATGACCGGCTCATCGACGAGGTCGCCGATGCCTGCTCCAAAGACGATCCGCTGGCCCTGACCAGCTTGTTCGCCCGGGAAGACCTGGTCGTTCCCCACGACATGCTCGGATGACCAGATCGGGGACTGGCAGCGGGGGCGCCGGCCACCGCGCCAGTCCCCACCTGCTCAGGTCGTGGCGGCCTCTGCCTTGGCCCTGGTCTGGGCGAGGCGGTAGGAGTCGGTGCAGGTCTCGATGATCGTGCCGTTGAAGGTGAGCCGGTCGACGATGGCGGTGTGGTCCAGCACCAGCCGTTCCCCGCCTTTGGCGATCAGCCGTTCGTGCCGGGCGATCTTCGTGCTTCCATCGTAGACGACCAGATCGTTGGCGTGCAGCACGCACGGCCCGCACTCGGCGGCCGATGAAGCGCACTGGCACCGAGTAGCTGTTGGTGCGCACCGAGATCCGGCTGTGCCTGTCCACCCGCAGCGCGAAGGTGCGGCTGGTGTCGAACGGTTCCTGCGGTAACGGCTTCAACAGGGGCTGTTCGACGGCGAAGTACTCGCCGACGGTGCGCGGCCGCATCCGGATGCGGCGGTCGTCGTCCTCCTCGTCCCACTGGTCGACCAGCACGTTCAGCTCGGCCAGAGAGTTCACCTCGGGCACGGGGACAGACGGTTGCGGCGGAAGTAGCCCACATCACCTTCCACCCCGCCCTTCTCATGGGCGCCGGCAATCCCGGGGCGGCAGTAGAAGCTCTCAACACCGAAGTGCTCGCGGAAGAGGATCCACCGTTCGTTCTCCCGCCTTTCCCGGGCGAACCCAATCACTTTGGCGACCGCGGCCTTCAGGTTGTCGTAGCGGACCCTGCCGGTCGGCACGCCTCTAATATGCGGGTCTTGATGTCAAGCCACCGACCACGCTGAGGATGAGGCCCATCAGAACAAATGTGTCGAGGAGTCCGGCTGGGCCGATCTAGGGTCGGCGCCATGGTCTTCATGAAGCTCTTCGACTCCGAGCGCCGCGTCATCGAGGCTGCGGAACGGCTCGCTACTGCCCTTGGGAGCGATCCGAACCACACTGTGGCCGCAGCGGCGATGGACACGGCCGGCAGGATCCATGAGGCGGTCAACGTCTACCACTTCACCGGCGGACCGTGCGCCGAGCTCGTCGTACTCGGTGCCGCCGCAGCAGCGGGAGCCGGCCCGCTCGTCACTATCGCCGCTGCGGGAGATCAAGGTCGCGGTCTCATCCCGCCGTGCGGCCGTTGCCGCCAAGCGCTTCTCGACCTCCATCCCGACGTCTTTGTCGCCGTACCGACCGACGACGGGCCGACACTGCGCCCGATTCGAAAGCTTCTGCCGGACACCTACTTCTTCCCCGATGCGGATGCGCATCGAATTGTTCGGTTCAACAAGCGCTACTACGACGACATCGCCGCCGCGCGGAAGACCTCTACCGTCCGCTATGACGATCCGATCGCATTGGGTCCCGCGATCTTTCTCTTCGAGGACGACGAAGTCCACCGCACGTTGAAGGGCACCGTCACTGGCGTCGAACGCCACCGGCTCGATCGCCTCACCGCCGAACAAGCTCGGCTCGATGGATTCACGAGCATCGACGAGCTCAAGAAGGGCCTCCAGGGCCACTATCCCGGATTGCCCTCCGATGCCGAAGTCGAATTTGTGACGTTTACCGTCGAAGCGTCTGACGCCGTGCAGTGAGGCGGTCTTGTCGGCTGGGCTACTCAACGGGCTCGGGCTCGGCCGGAGTCCCCATGGCCTCGGCGATGCGCTCGGCCGCGTCCGCGCGGATCATGCCCAGGTGTACGTATGGCTTGCCGCTGTGGGTCACCATCGGCCGCACACTGCCCCACACGCTTTCGGGGAGGCCGAGACCGACCAGGGCTGCCCTGATCGCCTCCGCTGCGTCTGTGGCCTGCTTGCGGCGATTTCGATACGTCTGCATGTCCATCATCGGTGAACCCCGGAACTGTGGTCCCTGATCTCTGTGGCGTGCCTCGCGGCCCTTGTGATGTTCCCGTTGTCTTTGGCGGCGTTGAGCTGTTTCCAGTTGGCGGCGCAGACTTCGCAGCCCGGCGCGGGTGCACAGTCCAGCAGCCAGGCGTTGAAGCCGGTCGGCAGCTCTACGGGGCACGGGTCGGGGTACGTCTGTCGCCTCATAAGTCCCAGGCTGGGCGCGGCAGTGACCTTGGGTCCATGAACTTGTACGGACTTGCGGGGCGATCAACCAAAGGCGTCGATCGCGGTGGTGATGAGTGAACGGGCCTGGGTTCCGTACACGGCGATGGCGGACAGTTCGGCAAACGCCTTCGCGTACTCCGCGATCTCGCCGGGCTGCGTGACGGTCAGGTGTGCGGAGACGAGATCCACGTTGACCTGTGAGTCGTCGTACATGGTGAACGACTCGACAGGCCATCCGGCGCCACGCGGCGTGCCGAGGGGATGATGCCCACGCTCACCGAGGGCAGCGAGGCGACAGAGATGAGGTGGTCCAGCGCCCCGGCCATGGTGTTGTCGCCGATGACCGTGCGCAGCACCCGCTCCTCGACGAGCATCGCGAATCGATGGTCGCCGGAGTGGAGGATGCGCTGCCGGTCCATCCGCACGGCGACGGCGTCGTCGATGTCGTCCGGCACGTCTCGGAGGTGGGCCACGGTGCTCAGCACGGCACGCGTGTAGGCGGCCGACTGAAGCAGGCCGGGGATCACCCAGGACTGGTAGGCACGGAAGCGGCGCGTGCGCTCGAACAGCGGCGCCACAGACTGCTGGACGCGCGTCAGGCCCGCCCGCTCCATTCGGCGCCTCTGGACGTGTACTCGTCGCGCATTTCCAGATGGACGGCGGAACGGGTGCAGTGGCGCAGCCGGTCCTCAAGAGTCGGCACCGCCACCGCCGTTCACCTCCGGGAAGAACTGCACCATGCGCTTCGGGATCTCGATCACGTCCTCGTGGCCGGGCAGGTCCAGCTGCCTGCGCCGGGCTTCGTCGACCACCTTCCAGCCCTGTACGAGATAGGTGCCCTTCTCGTCGTCCAGGTAGACGGTGGGCGACTTGCCGTCGGGGCTCTCCGGGTCCTGGCCGAGCCTGATCAGAGCCATCGCTGTCTTCTCGCGTCGTCGGAGCATCCGTGCCCGATCTTGCGCCCAATGCCACGCGGAGGCCAGGAACTTGCAGGAACTTGCGCAAGGAGAGAGATCCACGACGGCATCGTCTGGCTGCGCTCCTGATCGGTCACTTGTCGGACCAGGCACGCCGACGGGCCAGCAACTCGGGGAAGGGCTGCCGTGGTGTGCAGCCGCCTACTCGATCAAGGTTCTGACGTGCTGAGCCGTCGGCAGTTGTCGGCGTCAGCAGTTCGACCGGGTGATCGTTCCGACCATGGTCAGCTCTGTCGGCGGGGCTCTTCCAGGGGGTCTTCGGAGGGATCTTTCAGGAAGTCTGGGGTGAACCAGTCGCGGGACGACCGAGGTACTGAGAGCAAAAGGATCATCGTGATCCCGCCGTAGACCACGAATCCCTGCATGATTGCCACGACCCTGGCTCCACGGTTGCCTTGCCACAGGCCTAGGGCTGTCATGCCAGGTAGGAACCCCAGAAGGACGAACAAGAGTATGGCTGGGTCGCCCTTGGTCAGGGCTCCGACCACACTCATGAGGAGAAGGAAGACGGCCGGCAGGGCCCAGAGCACAACCGCTGCGATGACCGGTGCGGGTGGTCTCTTTCTCTCATCTACGGACACCCGACGGAAGGTATCGGCACAGGCGCGGGACCGGTCCCGTATCGCAGCCGTCCTCAACCCCAACTGAACCCACCCGTACGGGTGCACACCCCGCCCTCGCAGCGCACGATCGGGTTACTCCGCGTGACCTGATCAAGGTTTAGGCAGATGAACGGGTGGACGCAGCGTCCGATCAACTGCCGAACCGTGTAACAAGGGACTGAGCGATGACGAACGAGCGGGCGAGGACCGTGGCACGGCTGCTGACCGGGGCGGTCACCGCGGTGATGGTGTGCTGGCTCCCGGCGGGTGCCGCGCACGCCGACGAGACCAATACGGCCTCGCACAACGGCCCCCGGGTCGGCCTGATCAACGTCGGCCAGGTGGACGACCCGATGGAGGACGTACTGGAGCACTTCCTGTTGTTCGGCGACGGCTACCGCTGGGGCTGACTCCGGTAGTACCAACCCGTAGCCGGTCCGTGCCCGTGCCGGTACAAGGCCCGGGGGCCGTACCGCAGCCATGCGGCACGGCCCCCGGGCCTTTCCGCTTCAGCCGGCAGCCACCAACTCCTCGTACGCCGCCAGCAGTCCGTCGACCGCCTCCCGGCCGGCGGGTCGCAGCGGGGCGCGGACCGGGCCCGCGGGCAGGCCCAGTTCGGTGAGCAGGGCCTTCGTCGTGACCGTGCCGGGTAGGCCGGCCGACATCATCAACTCGATGAGCGGAGTTGCCCGTTGCTGGCGGCGGGCCGCCTCCGTCGTGTCTCCGGTGTCGAACGCGTCGAGGACGGAGCGGAGTTGGCGGGGGACCGCGTTCGCGACCGTGCTGATGTAGCCCGTCGCGCCCACCGCGTACAGGGCGAGGTTGTGCTCGTCGCAGCCCGCGTAGTACGCCAAGTCCGTGCGGGAGAGGACCTTTTGGGTGCCGAGGAAGTCGTACGAGCAGTCCTTCACTGCCACGACTCGGGGGTGCTCGGCCAGCCGGATCACGGTGTCCGGCTCGATGCGGGTGCCGGTGCGGCCGGGGATGTCGTACAGCACGACCGGCAGTCCGGCGGCGTCCGCGATCTCGCGGAAGTGGGCTTCGACGGCGTCCTGCGGGGGCTTGCTGTAGTAGGGGGCGACAACCAACAGGCCGTCCGCGCCCGCCTTTTCGGCCTCCAGCGCGAGTTCGACCGTGTGCCGGGTGTCGAAAGTGCCGACGCCCGCCACGATCGACGCCCGAGTGCCCACCGCCTCCCGGACCGCCGCGATGAGTGCCGACTTCTCGGCGTCCGTGGTGGTCGGGGACTCGCCCGTCGTACCGGAGAGCACCAGTCCGTCGCAGCCCTCCGAGACCAGCCGCTCAGCGAGCCGCTGCGCGCCGTCGAGGTCTAGCGCGCCCTCCTCGGTGAAGGGCGTGATCATGGCGCAGAGGGCACGGCCGAAGGGGGAGCCGGAAGTCGTCATGGCAGTAGTCTCGGCAGGGGGATCGCGTAGCTCCACTTAATTCTGCTACGAGGTATGGGTAAGGGGTGCTTCGGTATTCGCCGGACGGCCGGCGCACGATCGTCCCAAGGCCCTATGTCCAAGCCCGCCCCTCATGGGTCACCATGGCCCAGACGGTCAACCGACGGCAGGTCATGGGAGGCGTCATGAAGCTCGGCAAGGCACTCGCCACCGGAGTCGCGGAAGAGCGGCCGCTCCACCACGAGGAAGAACTCGAACTCCCCGAAGAGATCACGGAAGTCGAGGCGTCCGCGCCCGAAGAGGTGCCGGCCGCCCGATGAGGCTGCGGCTTCCGGAGGAACGCCCGACGGAGCCGCCGACCGGATACAAGATCGCCCACCCGATGCTGTCCCAGGACGGCACGCGAGCCGGGTTCACCGGTGTGTCGCTGGGCGGCGCGCTGCCGTACGGGGTCCTCGACGAGGCCCGGTGCGTCTACGGACTGCGGCACCGCGCGCCGCACCGCCGTTGCGACTGTGGTTTCCACTGCGTGCATGACCGTACGGCGGCCGAGGCGCTCCTCACCACCGCCGAGCACCGCGCGGCCGTGCTGCTCGAAGTCTCCGTCCTGGGCGCCTACATCCGGTTCGAGCGCGGCTTCCGGTACGCCCGGCAGCGGGTGCGCACCGCGACCGTCGGACCCTGCGCCTGCGGCGCCGTC
This sequence comes from Streptomyces sp. NPDC050211, assembly GCF_040656035.1. Lineage (NCBI taxonomy): Bacteria > Bacillati > Actinomycetota > Actinomycetes > Kitasatosporales > Streptomycetaceae > Streptomyces > Streptomyces sp. NPDC050211. Next base: position 32,418 of record NZ_JBFALC010000051.1, on the reverse strand, counting down.
GCGGCGGCCCTCGCCGACGCCGGCTGGGGCAGGCCCGGCTGGTACGCGCTGGCCCCCTCCTGCGCGGGCTGCGTGCGCGGTCGTACGTCCGTGTCGCTCGCCGGGTTCGCACGGCTGGCCGGGGAGAGGCTGCGGGTGATCGCGGGGAGCGGCGGTACGGGGATCTCGGCGGTCGGCCTCGATGTGCCCGAACTCGTCGCGGAGGCGGCCCTGTTGCAGGCCCGCCTCGACTGGTTCCAGACCCAGCTGGCCAGGCTCGGCGAGCGCGGGACGGGCGGTGGCGGGAAGGGGTAGCGGGGGCAGGTGCGGGTACCCGGGTGTTCCGAAGAGGCAGGGCACCACCCGGGAAAGGCACCACGATGACGGACAGGACAGCACCGGAGGTCACGGGCGGCGGGGCCAAGGGGCCCGAGGAACTGCGGCAGCAGTTCGAACACGCCAGGGGCCGACTCGGCCGTACCGTCGAGGAGTTGGCCGACAAGGCCCACCTGAAGACCCGCGCCGCCGACCTCAAGGACAAGGCCGGCGCGATGACCGTGCAGTTGCGCAGCAGCGCCACCAAGGCCGGCCACACCGTGGAGCACAACGTCCCGCGCCCCGTCGCGAACGTCGTCCAGGCCGGCTTGCGGCACCCCCGGCCGGTCGTCGTCGCCGGGGCCGCCGCGGGCGCGGTGGTCGCGGCGGGCCTGCTGCGGCGTCGCCACAACGGCCACCACTGACTCGCGTCGCGTCAGCTAGCTCCGGTCGTTCCGCCGCGGGGTATCCCACTCCGCCGAGGACGGTGAGATCCGCGCGCTGCGGTGGCGACGACAGCAGCGCGAGGACGTCCTCGGGTGCCGGAGCACCGGCGGTCGGCGGCGCGGCCGGCGCCTGTCCGGCGGATCAGGCTGGCTGCAAGGAATGGTGCCTCATCAGTGCAGGTGAGCGGGGGTGATGGGGGAGCGTGCAGTCGCACGGCAGAGGAGGGAGTCGGCGGCTGACGATAACGCGGCAGGTGCGCCTGCCAGACCCCGCGACGCCGACATGACCCACCGGACAGGCCCTGGTGCCGCCTGCGCGTTTGGGGGAGACGGTAGTGCGCGGGCGGAATCGGCTTGACCTGAAGCTTGGTTGAGGTCGGAGGGTGGTCGGTACAGGCATCGCCCAGCGATCAGGAGACCGACATGACCCGCCGTATCGACGCCCACCCCGACCTCACCCGCCCGGAGGTCGGCGCGCCCTTCTTCAGCACGTGGCGGGTGGGGACGCCCGAGCGGCAGCGGAAGGCCGTCGAGGCGATCGCGGCCACATGGGAACGCCGTCCGTGGCCTGCCCCTGACCTGCTCGGGTACCACGTCTACACGGGCCACGACGGCACCACCCTGATGCACTACTCACAGTGGGCGAGCGAGCAGGCCTACGAGGCTTTCCGGAAGACCCATCGGCAGGAGCGCAACGACGAGATCGACACCGCGGTGCCGGGCATCGAGCGGCTGCACCTCGGCCGGTACCGGCGCTACCGCAGCGGCGTCCGCGACGGCGACGCGCGTATCCCCGGGTGCATTGTGATCGTCGACGTCGAATTCGGGGGACCCGACCCTGACCGGCAGCGCGCCTGGGTGGACGCGGTATTCGACGCGCTGGAGGGCGACGCCCACCCGAACCCCGGCGGGATGTCCGCCCACTTCCACCTGAGCACCGATGGCACCAGGGTCCTCAACTACGCCGAGTGGGAGAGCGCCCAGGCGCATATCGACGCGCTCGCCGCGCCGGGCGACGGGGTCGGCTCGGCCACGGCCCAGTGGCAGCGCGTACAGAGTTGGCCTGGGATGAAGGGCAGCACGGTCAGCCGCTACGACCACGCCCTCGGCCTCATCCCCGACTGACTCGACTGGCTCGACTGGCTCGACTGGCTCCACCGAACACTTCACCCTCCTGGACAAAAAAAGTGTTCGGTGAGACCGTGGACTCATGCTGGACGTGACCGTGATCGAGGACCCCGAGGCCGCAGCCGTATCCCTGGACCCCATCAGGGCCCGGCTGCTCGCCGAGCTGGCGGCCGGACCCGCGTCGGCCGCCATGCTGGCCGGCAAGGTGGGGCTGCCCCGGCAGAAGGTGAACTACCACCTCAAGACGCTGGAGCGGCACGGCCTGGTCGAGCTGGCCGGAGAGCGCCGCAAGGGCAATGTCACCGAGCGGCTGATGCAGGCGACCGCGGCGTCGTACGTCATCTCGCCGCTCGCGCTCGCCTCCGTGCAGCCCGACCCGGACCGCTTCCGGGACCAGCTGTCCGCGCGCTGGCTGCTGGCGCTCGGCGCCCGGCTCGTCCGGGACGTCGGTTCGCTGATCACCGGCGCGGCGAAGGCACGTAAGCGCCTCGCCACGTTCGCGCTGGACGGTGAGGTGCGGTTCGCCTCGGCCGCCGACCGGGCTGCCTTCATCGAGGAGCTCACGGCCGGCGTGAGCGGACTGATCCGCAAGTACGACGCCCCGGACGCCGAGGGCGGCCGCGACCACCGGATCGTCGTGGCCTTCCACCCCACGGTCAAGCCCGAGACCACCCACGAGAGTCAGTGACCAGGAGCGCACCATGTCCAAGGAATTCGAGATCGCCCGCGAATTTGAGGTCGACGCCACGCCCGAGGAGGTGTGGGAGGCCGTCACCGCCGGAACGGGGGGCTGGCTGTGGCCGATGGAGGCGCCCGAGCCGCGTGAGGGCGGCAAGGGCCCCTTCGGCTCCACGATCACCGCCTGGGACCCGCCGCACCGCTACACCAACCGCGTCGAGGACGTCGACGGGATCTCCGAGCAGACCGCCAACCAGCTCGACTACACCATCGAGCCGCGCGACGAGGGCCGTCGCGCCTGGGTGCGGTATGTGCACAGCGGCATCTTCGTCGACGACTGGGACAACCAGTACGACGGCGCCAACCGGCACACCGACTTCTACATGCACACCCTGCGCGAGTACCTCACCCGCTTCCGGGGCCGCCCGCTCACCGCGTTCGCCACCTTCGACGGACCTGAGGCCTCCAAGACCTCCGACGCGCTCGTCACCGTGTGCCGCGCGCTCGGGCTCGCCGACGACACGGCGGAGGGTGAGCGCGTGCGGGTGCGGGGTCCCGAGGGCCAAGTCATCGATGCCGTCGTCGACTTCCGCAACCCGTACTTCCTCGGTCTGCGTACGGACGACGCGCTGATCCGCTTCTTCGGCCGCAACCACTGGGGCTACATGGTCGGCATGTCCGTGCACGACTTCGCCCCGGACGCCGACGCCAAGACGGACGAGGACATGTGGAAGGGCTGGCTGAACGGGGTGTTCAGCCAGCCCTGAGCACACGGTGTTACGGGCGGAACCGCAGGACCTGCGGGTCGTGGTCGCTGATCTGGTCGTTGAACTCCGCGTTGATGTGCACGCTGTCGTACGCGAAGTCGCAGCTGTAGCGGATCGACGGGGAGATCAGGATCTGGTCCAGGACCTGGCTGTTGCCCTGGTAGTCGTAGGTGTAACGCTCGCTCTTCGGCAGCGACTTGATCGCCGACCACAGGGCGCCGTCGGACTCGAGGATCTTCGTGGTGCCGGAGAACTCGAAGTCGTTGATGTCGCCGAGCGTGATCACATCCGCGTTCCGCTGCTTGGTCAGGATGTCCTTGACGAAGGCGTTCACCGCCGTCGCCTGGGCGTGCCGCTGGGTCTCCGAGCTGCGGACCGGCGGCTGGTACTGCGCGGTCAGACCCTGGTCGCCACCCTTGGAGTTGAAGTGGTTGGCGATCAGGAAGACCGACTTCCCACGGAACGTGAACTCGCCCACCAGCGGCTTACGGCTGTTCGCCCAGGCGGTGTTGGAGGGGTCGATACGGCCGGGGGAGGCCGTCAGCTGCGCCCTGCCGTGCACCTTCGTGACGCCGACGGCGGTCGTCGCGTCGCCGCCCGCGCGGTCGGTGAAGGAGACCCGCTCCGGGTTGAACAGGAACACCTGGCGGATGTTGCCGCCGGGCTCGCCGCCGTCCGTGTTGTCGGCCGGGTCGATGGAGCGCCAGTCGTACGTCGGCCCGCCCGCGGCGGCGATCGCGTCGATCAGCTTCCGCATCGTCTGATCGGCGGCCACCGTACCGTCGTTGGTCGCGCCGTTGTTGTCCTGGATCTCCTCCAGGGACAGGATGTCGGGCGACTGGAGGTTGTTCACGATCGCAGCCGCGTGCTCCTCGAAGGAGGAGTCGGACGGGTCGAGGTTCTCGACGTTGTACGTCGCCACCGCCAGCTCGCTCCGGGACTGCTTGCGGGTCGTCTCCCGCTCCAGACCGCCGCTCTTCAGCGTGCCGATCTCATTGGCGACCAGTGTGTAGCCGCCGAACTGGTTGTAGTCCAGCGGGCCGGAGGTGGCACCGGTGAGGGTGTCACCCACATTCGCGGCCGGGAAGTCGGCGACCTTGCCGAGCGACTGGATCTGCAGCCGGCCGGTGTTCTGCGAGGTGTACGAGCCGTAGACCGTGCCGCCGCGGTGGTTGCGGTTCTCCCACGGCTTCACCGTCACCCACAGCTGGGTGAACCGGTCGCTTGCGCCGACCACGCGGGTGTCGGAGACCTGGACGTTCATGCCCTCCAGGGACTCGTAGCGGTCCAGGGCGTACGCCGACGGCTGGAGCGGCAGGCTGTTGACCGAACCGTTCGCGGCGGTGTCGCCGGCCGGGGCGTAGGCAGCGGGCACCGACTTCGCGTCGATCTTCGTCGCGGCCGGGAGCGCGTTGCCGCTGGAGACGACGGTGATCGTCGGGCGGGTGATCTCGGTCAGCGACTGGTTGCCGGACGACGTGCCACCCGGGACGTACTCGGCGATGGTGCCCGAGACCGTGACCGAGTCGCCGACGGCGACCTTCGGGGCGGAGCTGGTGAAGACGAAGACGCCCTCACTCGTGGCCGGGTTGTCGTCCGCGCTCTGATCCTGGATCCAGAAGCCTTTGGACGAGCCGTAGGTGCGTACGCCGGTGACGATTCCGGCCACGTCCGTGACCGTCTTTCCGGCGTACGGGGATATTCGGGTGCTGCCCTGAATGTCATGAATGCGCACGGTGTCCGCGTGCGCGGGAGTGGTCAGGGCGATGGTGGACGCCGCGGAACAGACGGCGGCGACGGTGAGCGCGGCGAGGCGCGTGGAACTCCTGCTCGGCAAGGGATCCCTCCGGGGACGTACGTGGGCGCCGGGACGAGAGTGGTGCGAGGTGGCGCGAGGTAGTGCGAGGTGGAGCCATGTGGTGCGGGAGTGGCGCATGAGGCGCGTATGACGCGCGTAGAAAAGAGTGAACAACCCAGGAAAGAGTGAACAGTTGTCCCCCCGCTTTCTACGCGCGTCAATCTCCTGCCTGATCACGCCAGTTGTCAAGGTTTCAGCCATGTACAGGGCTTGACCGGGAGATGAACCGGGCGGCATGGGTGTAAATCCGTCTACGCTGAGCCTCTAAGTGGTAGAACGCGCCCGAGGAGAACCAGTTCATGTCAGACAGCTCCCCCCTGCCGCCGGTGCGGCTGCACCCCGAAGCGGAGCTGGCGCGGGACGCGCTGTCCACGCCGTTGCTGTCCAGGGCGGCACGGCTCGCCCGCTGGGCCGGACCCGAGACCCGCGTCGACGCCGGCGGCGGGCTCGTCGAGGAGCAGTTGCCCGCAGCCGCCGAGACCCTCGGGCTGACCGGCGACGACGCCGCCGCCTGCGCCAGCGAGGCCTGGCGGGTCGCCGTCGACACCGGGCTCGTCGAGATCGTCGACGAGGAGGAGGGCACGGTCGTGACGGGCGACGACCTCGCACTGCTCACCGGCGGCTCGCCCCACGACGTGCTCGCGGTGTGGCTCGGAGCGCTGGAGACGGTGCTCGCCGACGCCAGCGTCCCGGACCTCGACGACCTGGTCGAGGCGGTCGACGAGGGCGGCATCGACTTCTCCTCCCTCGACTGGGACCCCGAAGCGGAGGCGCAGTTCCTCGACGGAGTGCTGGCCAACCTGTATCTGCTGACGGTCAGCGAGGACGGTCCGGGCGGCGGGCCGGTGCCGCTGCCCGCGCTCGCCGCGTCCATGATCGTGCCCAGCGACATGGGGGAGCCCACCAACGACGTCCTGGAGCAGGTCTCCGACGCGATGATGCGCCTCGACGACCAGTTCCGGATGCTGGCGCCGGTCGGTCTCGTCGAGTTCCAGCCGGTCGACGAGGCACTGATGGCCGACGCCGACGAGGAGCCCGCGGCACCGGTCGACGACACGGACGTCTCCCGCTACGGCATGGTCAGGCTGACGCCGCTCGGGCTCTACGGGCTGCGGGCGCGGCTGCTGGAGGCCGGCGTCGAGGCGCCGGCCGTCGGTGACCTCGCGGACAAGGGCGCCGACGCGCTGCTCGACGGAACCTCCGTCTTCCCGCCGACCGCCGCGCAGGCCGAGACCGAGCAGTGGCTGGCCCGCCGCGAACCCCTCGCCGCGGCGCGGGAGTTGCTGGCCGCGGCGCGCGGGTCCGACGAGGGTGCCCCGCTGCGGAGGCTGCGCTGCCAGCAGGCCCTGTCGCTCGTCGGCGCGGAGGCCGAGCCGGCGCTGCGGGAGGTGCTCGACGACGCGGAGCTGGGCGGGCTGGCGCGGGTCTGGCTCACCGAGCACGGGGCGCCGGATGTGCCCGCGCCGTCCGAGGCGATGGTGTTCTGGCTGACCATCGACACGGTTGCCGCGCAGCTCGCGGCCGAGGGCAACTCCGATGAGCTGAGGGGGCTGGTGGAGGGGCTCGCTCAGCAGCACGGTGGGTTCTTCGCGGCGGCTTGGCGGGTGGAGCATCCGGCGACGGCGGATGTGCTGGAGGCGATGGGGCGGTTGCATCCGGACAAGCGGGTTGCGAAGGAGGCGCGGAAGGCGGCGTTCAAGGCGCGGTCGCAACAGGGGGGTTGAGCTTGTCGGGTGGGTGCGGGTACGTCGTGGCTGGTCGCGCAGTTCCCCGCGCCCCTGTCGGCGTTCGTGGAAGCGTGTGTTCTGACGACTCCCGGAATTCAACTGCCGTTCAGGCGTGAGCGGGAGCGTGGCGCCGCATACCGAGGTCCGCCACCCTCCACGGCATACCCACCGTTACAGGAGTAAGCATGTCGCTCACCCGCAGGGACTTCGCCAGAAACTCCGCGATCACCGGCGCCGGTGTCGCGCTCGCGGGCAGTGTCGGCGCCCTCGCCACCGCACCGAACGCACTCGCCTCCACCGACGTCGAGGGCGAGGCCGAGGGAACGGACGCCGCGTACGGCCGGGTCGGGTACGGGCCGCTGATCCCCGACCCCGACGGCATCCTCGCGCTGCCCGCCGGCTTCAAGTACCGCGTCATCACGCACAGCGGCAAGACCAAGCTGGAGTCGGGCGAGACCACCCCGTCCAACCACGACGGCACCGCCGCCTTCGACGGCCCGCGCGGTACCACGCTGCTGGTCAACAACCACGAGATCGGCGGCCCGTACGCCGACGCGGACGCCCCGGTCCCGCTCGCCGAGGGCCTCGTCTACGACCCGGCCGCGGCCGGCGGCTGCACGGTCGTCGAGGTGCGCCCGGGCGGCGAGGTCGCCGAGTGGGTCGGCATCGCCGGCACCTCCACCAACTGCGCCGGCGGCAGCACCCCTTGGAACACCTGGCTCACCTGCGAGGAGACCGAGGACAAGGCCGGCTCCAAGGGCATGACCAAGGACCACGGCTACGTCTTCGAGGTCGACCCCTGCGACCGCCGCGCCAACAAGAACCCCAAGCCCATCAAGGCGCTGGGCCGGTACGCCCACGAGGCCGTCGTCATCGACCCCAAGCGCGGCCACGCCTACCTGACCGAGGACGCGTCCAACCCCAACGGCCTGCTGTACCGCTGGACCCCGCCCGAGGGCTTCCGCCACGGCCGTGGCAAGCTGCGCACCCTCGCCGACGACGCGGGCACGTTCGAGGCGTTCAAGTGCTTCGACTCCGGCGGCAAGTTCGTCGACGACCTCTCCCGCGCCACGAAGATCGGCACGGTGTACGGCGTCGACTGGATCGACGTCCCCGACCGCGATGCCAGGACGACCTCCGTGCGCAAGCAGTTCACCACCGGCCAGGTCACCCGCTGCCGCAAGCTGGAGGGCATGTGGTGGGGTGACGGCGGCGCGTACATCGTCTCCTCCTACGCCCGCGCGGAGAGCCCCGGGCAGCCGCACGACGGCCAGGTCTGGTTCTACGACCCCAAGCGCCGCACCCTCACCCTGAAGGTCCTGCTCGGCGTGAACGCCGATCCGTCCAAGGACGGCGCCTTCGACGGCCCCGACAACATCACCGTCTCCCCGTACGGCGGCCTGATCCTCGCCGAGGACGGCGAGGGCGTCTCGCACCTCTTCGGCGCGACGGACAGCGGTCGGACGTACCCCATCGCCCGCAACGACCTGAACGTCGGCACCGAAGAGGAGCCGGAGTACAGCGAGTTCGCCGGCGTCACCTTCTCGCCCTGCGGCCGCACCCTGTACGCGAACATCCAGGACCCGGGCATCATGGTCGCGATTACCGGCCCCTGGAAGCGCCAGAAGCGCGGCTGATTAATTCAATGGCCCGGCCCGCGGTACGCCTCCTACAGTGATGCATGTCCAGGTGCGAAGGCAGGACCTACTTCCACTGATAATGGGGCGGCCGCGGGTTCGAGTCCCGCCACCGGTACAACGCGCCGGTGTAGCTCAGGGGTTAGAGCACCTACGTCGGTTCCGCCGGCCTTGAACTCTGGACACCACAATTTCATGCATGTCACGCACCTCCCGGTGCGCAGGCTGCGGCTACTTCTCTCTCAAAGAATCCACGCCGCCGCCGACTTGATCTCGGGAGGCGCAGCAGATGGTGTGTGCCCGGTGCGCAGGCAGCGGATACTTCGGGACCTGGTGGGCAACCGTGCGGGTTCGAATCCCGTCATCGACTTCGGGTCGATGTGGCGGAACTGGCAGACGCGCCTGGTGATAAGCGCCGCCGCCGAACTCGACCTCGGGCACGCTCCATTTGCTGCGCCTCCCTCCGAAACACGAATGAACACTTATGAATTCGGGGGAATTCACCATGGCGCGTTTCAACACCAAGACTGCCAAGGCGCAGCCCACTTCCCGCGTGACGTCGACCGGCCGCGTTCTGCGTACCCACCAGGGCGGCCGGGGCCAGGAGCGTGATGCACGCTCCGAGCTCTTTCTCCTCTCGATCGCCAACTTCGTTGCGCAGCAGACCTTTTACGAGTCCGGCGAGGCCCGAGACGACCGGTTCGCCGAGCTCGTACGCCGGCTCGCCGTCGAGGACCCGGAGTGGACCGCGGGCCTGCTCGGCTGGCTGCGCGGCGAGGGCAACCTCCGTACGGCCGCCATCGTGGGCGCCGCGGAGTACGTGAAGGCGCGCCTCGACGCGGGTGCGACGGACGGTCCGTCCAACCGGCAGGTCATCGACTCCGTGCTGCGCCGCCCCGACGAGCCCGGCGAGCTGCTCGCGTACTGGACTTCGCGGTACGGCCGTGCCATCCCGAAGCCCGTGAAGCGTGGCGTCGCCGATGCCGTACGCCGCCTCTACAGCGCCAAGTCGCTCCTGAAGTACGACACGGCGTCCAAGGGCTACCGCTTCGGCGACATCCTGAACCTGGTGCACGCCGCGCCGGACCCGCAGAAGCCGTGGCAGGGCGACCTGTTCCAGTACGCGCTCGACCGCCGGCACCACCCGGACACGGCAGTGGTGCCGAAGTCGCTGCCCGTACTGGCGGCCCACCGTGACCTGATGGTCCTGCGGCCCGCCAAGCGGCGCAGGGTCGTGACCGGTGCGGGTGGCGCGCAGCGTCTCGCGGACGCGGGCATCACGTGGGAGGCGCTGGCGGGCTGGCTGCAGGGGCCGATGGACAAGGCGGCCTGGGAGGCCGTGATCCCGTCCATGGGGGCGATGGCGCTGGTCCGGAACCTGCGGAACTTCGACGAGGCGGGGGTCTCGGACGAGGTGGCGGCTCAGGTCGCCGCCAAGATCAGCGACCCGGCGGAGGTGGCGCGCTCGCGGCAGTTCCCGTTCCGGTACCTCGCCGCGTACCAGCACGCGCCGTCGCTGCGCTGGTCGTACCCGCTGGAGCAGGCGCTCGGCCACTCGCTGGCCAATGTGCCCGCGCTGCCGGGCCGCACGCTGGTGCTCGTCGACCGCTCGGGCTCGATGTTCTACTCGCGCCTTTCCGACCGCTCGGAGTTGAACCGGGCGGACGCCGCGGCGATCTTCGGTACGGCGCTCGCGCTGCGGGCGGCGGACGCGGATCTGGTGGAGTTCGGTACGAGCAGCAATCGGGTCCGGTTCCGCAGGGGCGAGTCCGTGCTGAAGGTGCTCGACCGCTTCGGTGACCTCGGCGGCACCGACACCACCGAGGCGGTGCGCAAGCACTACAAGAAGCACGACCGCGTACTGATCGTCACGGACGAGCAGGCCACGTACAGCCACTACGGCGACCCGACCGAGCAGGTACCGGCGAACGTGCCGGTGTACACCTGGAACCTCGCCGGATACCAGGCGGGCCACGGCCCGTCCGGGCAGGGGAACCGTCACGTGTTCGGCGGGCTCTCGGACGCGGCGTTCCGGATGGTGCCGCTTCTTGAGTCGGCGCGGGATGCCGACTGGCCTTGGGTGTCCTGAGGGACGGCAGGGAAGGGAGTGGCCCGCACTTCGGTGCGGGCCACAGCCTTGTGCGCGGCGGAGATTGACATCTAACATTTCAGTTGTGGACGCCATAGGGCCCGTACCCCGCACCCTGCTCAGGGATCGGGCGTACGAAGCGATCAGGGACGCCATCGTGGCCGGAGACATCGAACCGGGCGCAGCGGTGCGCGACGCCGATCTCGCCGAGCGGCTCGGGCTGTCACGGGCGCCCGTGCGTGAGGCCTTCTCGCGGCTCGTCGACGAGGGGTTGCTGGAGAGCAAGCCGCAGAGCTACACGCGGGTGACCCCGGTCGTGGCCTCCGATGTACGGGACGCGGCGGCTGTCGTCGGGGCCATGCACGAGCTGGCCGCGCGGGTCGCCGTGCCGCGGCTGTTCGCCGCGGACGTCGAGATGATGCGCTCGGCCAACGAGCGGTTCGCGGCCGCTGTTCACGCGGGCGACGTGGACACCGCCCTGCGCGCCGACGACGAACTGCACGACGTGCTCGTACGCGTCAGTGGCAACCGCGCGGCCGCCGCCACCATCGCCCGCTACACCCCGCTCATCCGCCGGCTGGAGCGACGGCGCTTCGGTGAGGGCGGCAACTGCCGTTCGGCCGGGCTGCACGAGCAGCTCATCGAGGCCTGCGCGGCCGGTGACGTGGACGAGGCGGTCCGTGTCACCGCGGAGATCTGGCGGGGGCTCGAAGGCCTCGCCGACGGCGACTGATCCTGGGAGGATCCATGTCCCTTTCCTCGTACGACCGTTACCCCCTCCTCTTCGGGCCCTCGCCCGTGCACCCGCTGGAGCGGCTGACCAAGCACCTCGGCGGTGCCTCGCTCTGGGCCAAGCGCGAGGACTGCAACTCCGGTATCGCGTACGGGGGCAACAAGACGCGCAAGCTGGAGTACCTCGTCGCGGACGCGCTCGCTCAGGGGTGCGACACGCTGGTCTCCATCGGCGGCGTGCAGTCCAACCACACCCGGCAGGTCGCGGCCGTCGCCGCCCGCGCCGGGCTCAAGTGCGTGCTCGTGCAGGAGAGTTGGGTGGAGTGGCCCGACGCCGTGTACGACAAGGTCGGCAACATCCTGATCAGCCGGCTCGCGGGCGCGGATGTGCGGCTGGTGCGGGCCGGGTTCGGGATCGGGTTCAAGGAGAGCTGGGAGCAGGCGCTCAGGGAGGTCGAGGAGAGGGGCGGGAAGCCGTACGCCATTCCCGCCGGCGCCTCCGACCATCCGCTCGGCGGTCTCGGGTTTGCCGGCTGGGCGTATGAAGTCGCCGAGCAAGAGCGGGAGTTGGGCGTCTTCTTCGACACCGTGATCGTGTGCTCCGTGACCGGCTCCACACAGGCGGGCATGGTCGCCGGGTTCGCGGCCCTGGAGGAGGCGGGCGGGCGGCCCCGGCGCGTCATCGGTATCGACGCGTCGGCCGCGCCCTCCCGCACCCGTGAGCAGATCGCGCGGATCGCTCACGGCACCGGTCAACTCATCGGTGTGAAGAGGGAGTTGGACGAGTCGGACGTCGAGCTGGACGAGCGCTACCACGCGGGCACGTACGGCATCGCCGACGAGGCCACACTGGAGGCTATGCGGCTCGCCGCGCGGACCGAGGGGATGGTGACGGATCCGGTGTACGAGGGGAAGTCGATGGCCGGGCTCGTCGATCTCGTGTCGCGGGGAGAGATCGGGCGGGAGTCCACGGTGCTGTACGCGCACCTCGGCGGACAGCCCGCGCTGAACGCGTACAGCGCGCTGTTCTAGAGCTGTGATCGAGTTGGTTCGGCAGCGCCGGCCCGGACGATTCGGTCTACCCGGGCTCCATTAAGGTCTCTTCTGGATAATCCGTCTCGGATCGAATTGTTCTACGCTGGCAGGCATGACTGCCATGACGCCCGCGCGCACCGAACCGGACCTGTCGTTCCTCCTCGACCACACCAGTCACGTCCTGCGGAGCAAGATGTCCGCCGCCCTCGCCGAGATCGGCCTGACCGCTCGGATGCACTGCGTGCTCGTCCACGCCCTGGAGGAGGAGCGCACTCAGATCCAGCTCGCCGAGATCGGTGACATGGACAAGACCACGATGGTGGTGACGGTGGACGCCCTGGAGGAGGCGGGTCTGGCCGAGCGCCGCCCTTCCAGTACGGACCGGCGGGCCCGGATCATCGCCGTCACCGACGAGGGCGCCCGCGTCGCCGGGCAGAGTCAGAAGATCGTCGACCGCGTGCATCGCGACGCCCTGGCCGCGCTTCCCGACGGGGACAGGGAGATCCTCCTGCGAGCCTTGAATCGCCTGGTCGACGACGGTCTGGCGACCCCTGTCGAGGCCCCGCGCGCCGCCCGCCGGGCGCGCCAGTCCAGGTAGGTGGGGAAGCGGAGTCAAAGGTAAGTCTGAAAAAAATAGTCTGCAACGAAACCATCTGTTACGGTCTTTCCTGTCGCCCGACTGACAGGAGAGACCGCATGTTTGCCGCATCCGACTCCGCGCCGTCACCCGCTTCTCCCGCCGCTTTGCGCTCACGCCGGCTCGCCCTCGGAGTCATCGCCACCGGGATGCTGATGATCATCCTCGACGGCTCCATCGTCACCGTGGCGATGCCGGCCATCCAGAACGACTTGGGGTTCACCTCCGCCGGCCTCAGCTGGGTCGTCAACGCCTACCTCATCGCATTCGGCAGCCTGCTCCTGCTGGCCGGCCGGCTCGGCGACCTGATCGGCCGCAGGCGCATGTTCCTGGCCGGCACCGCCGTCTTCACCGCCGCCTCGCTGCTGGCCGGCGTGGCCACCTCGCCCGCCGTACTGATCGCCGCCCGCTTCCTCCAGGGCATCGGCAGCGCGATGGCCTCCGCCGTCAGCCTGGGCATCCTCGTGACGCTGTTCACCGAGCCCAAGGAGCGCGCCAGGGCCATCGCCGTCTTCAGCTTCACCGGTGCGGCGGGCGCGTCCATCGGCCAGGTCCTCGGCGGCGTACTCACCGATGCGCTCAACTGGCACTGGATCTTCTTCATCAACCTGCCGATCGGCATCGCCGTCCTCGCGATCGCCGTACACGTCCTGCCCGGTGACGTCGGTTTGGGCCTCAAAGCGGGCGCGGACGTATTCGGCGCGGTTCTGGTCACCGCCGGTCTGATGCTCGGCATCTACACCGTCGTCAAGGTCGAGGAGTACGGCTGGACCTCGGGACGCACCCTCGGCTTCGGCACCCTCGCCGCCGTACTGCTCGCCGCGTTCCTCGCCCGTCAGGCCACCGCGAAGAACCCTCTGATGCCGCTGCGGATCTTCCGCTCCCGCAGCGTCTCCGCCGCCAACCTGGTCCAGATCCTCATGGTCGCCGCGCTCTTCTCCTTCCAGATCCTCGTCGCCCTGTACCTCCAGAAGGTGCTCGGATACGGCGCCGCCGAGACCGGTCTCGCGATGCTCCCGGCAGCCGCCGTCATCGGTGCCGTCTCCCTGGGAGTCTCCGCCCGTCTCAACGCCCGCTTCGGTGAGCGCACCATCCTGCTGGCGGGCATCGCGCTCCTCATCGGCGTCCTCGCCCTCCTCACCCGCCTCCCGGTGCAGGCGAGTTACGCCGTCGACCTCCTCCCGGTCATGCTGCTCGCCGCAGGCTTCGGCCTCGCGCTGCCGGCGCTGACCACACTCGGTATGTCCGGCGCGAACGAGGAGAACGCCGGTCTCGCGTCCGGCCTGTTCAACACCACCCAGCAGATCGGCATGGCCTTGGGCGTCGCGGTTCTGTCCACCCTGGCCGCCTCCCGCACCGAGAGCCTCGCGGCGGGCGGCCGGACGACGGCCGAGGCGCTGACCGGCGGCTACCGGCTCGCCTTCGCGGCGGGCGCGGGGCTCCTCGTCATCGCTTTCGCCGTCGCCTTCACGATGCTGCGCCGTCCCGAGCGCCAGACCGCCGAGGAGCCGGCCGCCGACACGCAGGATCCCGCCCACGCCGCAGCCGTCTGACCCGCCTTCTCACCCCGCCATCACCTCCACCCCGGCCACTGAAGGGCTGATCCCCATGAGCGAGAACACCACCACCGAAACCACCACCGGCACCACCGAGAACGACGGCCCGGCCCCCCGGGCGCTCACCGACCAGGAACTCTCCCAGCTGCTGCGGCAGCAGCAGTTCGGCGTACTCGCGAGCGTCAGGAGCAGCGGCCACCCGCACCTGTCGACCGTCCTCTACGACTGGAACGCCGAGGAGCGCGTCCTGCGCGTCTCCTCCACCGCCGACCGCCTCAAGGTCCGCCAACTGCGCCGCGACCCGCACACCTCACTGCATGTGAGCGGCCCGGACGTCTGGTCGTTCGCCGTGGCGGAGGGCGAGGCGGAGATAGAGGACCCGGTCGACGGGGCGGCCCCCGGCGTGCAGCCGCTGCCCGACCGGCGCGTGGTGATCCGGATCCGGGTGTCCCGCCTGTACGGGACCGCCCTGGACATCCCCTCCCAGGACTGAGAACACCTTCAAACCGGCCCGTTCCAGGGCGGCCTGTGTGGGCGACAGCCCCGGTGCACGATCTGCTGCAGCCGCTGCCCCTCATGGTCGGTCAGTCTGCGCACCCGGACAGGCTCGGCCACCGCACCTCGCAATGCGGTCACAGCACTGGTGGGGCCGGGCAGCTGCTGACGTACGACGGGGCGCCCCCTCGGAAGAGGGCGCCCCGGAACGCGTACGAACGCGAACGCTTACAGCGACTGGGCCGCCGGCTTCACCATGCCCCGCACCGTCCGCGACTTGACGAAGTCGCCCATCGCCGTCATCTCCCACTCGCCGGAGAACTGGCGGATCAGCTTGGCCATGATCACGCCTGTCTGCGGTTCGGCGCTGGTGAGGTCGAAGCGGAC
Source organism: Streptomyces sp. NPDC050211 (assembly GCF_040656035.1). Taxonomy (NCBI): domain Bacteria; kingdom Bacillati; phylum Actinomycetota; class Actinomycetes; order Kitasatosporales; family Streptomycetaceae; genus Streptomyces; species Streptomyces sp. NPDC050211. The sequence goes on along the minus strand of NZ_JBFALC010000051.1, from coordinate 16,952 downwards.
CAGTTCCTCGCCGGTCGAGGCGTCCAGGAGGCGGCAGTAGGCCTTGGCGACCTCGGTGAACTTCTGGCCGGTGAAGGAGTTGACGGTGAAGACCAGGCCGGTGACGTCCTGCGGGAGACGGCCGAGGTCTACGGTGATCACCTCGTCGTCGCCGCCGCCCTCGCCGGTGAGGTTGTCGCCGGAGTGGCGGATCGCGCCGTTCACGATCTGGAGCTTGCCGAAGTAGCAGCTGTCGATGTGGTTGCGCTGCGGGCCGTACGCGATGACCGAGGCGTCCAGGTCGATGTCCTTGCCGCGGTACGCCGGCTCCCAGCCGAGGCCCATCTGGACCTGGGAGAGCAGGGGGCGGCCGCCCTTCATCAGGGACACGGTCTGGTTCTTCTGGAGGCTGACCCGGCCCTTGTCGAGGTTGATCTTTCCGGCGCCGGGGGCGGGGGCGGCCGGGGGCGGGGACATGGCAGGGGCCGGCGGGGTGACCGGGGGCTGCATCGTGGGCGTGGGCGTGGGTGCCGGCGGGGTGACCGGCTGGGGCGGTGCCACGGGAGCCGGGGTGGGTGCCGGTTCCTCCACGCTGACGCCGAAGTCGGTGGCGATGCCGGCCAGGCCGTTGGCGTATCCCTGGCCCACCGCGCGGGCCTTCCAGACGCCGTTGCGCAGATAGATCTCCACGACCACCAGGGCCGTCTCGGCGCCGAGCTGCGGGGGTGTGAAGGTGGCCAGGGCGCTGTTGTCGTCCGCGTTGCGGATCGTGGCGGTGGGTTCGATGCCCTGGAAGGTCTGGCCGGGGGCGTCCGGGCTGGCGGTGACGACGATCTTCTCGATGCCGGGGGGTACGGCCGCGGTGTCGACCGTGATCGCGTCGGGGGCGGTGCCGCCGCCCGAGCGGTAGGTCACGCCGGGGCCGCTGGGCTGGTTATAGAAGATGAAGTCGTCGTCCGAGCGCACCTTGCCGTCGGCGGTGAGCAGCAGGCCCGATACGTCGAGCCGCACCGGGGCGGCGACGTCCACCGTCACGCGCGCGGTGGGGAGAGGGATGTTCGAGCCGGGGGTCATAGCTGTCATGCCCGGTGAACGAGCGAGGGTGTTTTGCCGTTCCCTTACCTGGGGGCCAATCGGCTGAGTGGGTTTTAGCGGCGGTTCAGTGGCGGTTGCGGGGGTGGTTGCGTGCCGTGCGTTCGTTGCCGCGTTTGTAGTTTCCCGTCCAGCGGGCCATGACGAGTTGTGGGTCGGCCGTGGTGACCTCGTGGCGGAACTGGTCCGCTCGGGGGCCGCGCAGGATGGTGGCCTGGCGGCCGGCGTGCGTGATCAGGACGGTGCCGTCTGGTCGGTCCTCGTACTGGAAGCATTGAGGTTTCGGCATGGTCGCGATGGTACGGGCGCGGGGTGGTGCGGCCCATCGATTTTCGCCCCCGCCGCCCCTACCCGTCCCATCCCTGGGGGGGGGGGGGCCGGGCCCCCCCCCCGCGGGCGCCCCCCGGCCCCTTGTGTGCTCCCGTTTTGTGCTCCTGCGTCGCCGCGTTCACGTCAATCCCGGATGTTGCCTCTCGGGGTCGTCTCGTTCACGTCCGTGTGCGCAGAAGTCCACCGGGCCTCAGGAGCGTCGGCACATGTGACGACGCGAATGTATGAGCGACCTGTGGCTCCGGCGGACGACCCTCCCAGACGCCTGCACGCCGACACGGGCGTGCCCGACCGCGTTTTCCGAGGCGTCCTGCGTGGGGGCGGCGCCCTCGTGCTGGCCATCATGCTGCTCGTCGGCGGTTTTCTGACGTACCGGGCCTGGCAGGCGCTGTCCATCGCGAAGTGGGGTTTCATCACCACCGAGTCCTGGGAGCCCGACGGGGGCAGCTTCGGTATCGCGGCCGTCCTCGTCGGCACGATCCTCATCGCGCTCGTCGCCATCGTCTTCGCGGTTCCGCTGGCACTGGGCACCGCGCTCTACATCTCCGAGTACGCGCCGCCGCGGATCAAGCAGACCCTCATCAGCATCGTGGACCTGATGGCCGCCGTACCGTCGGTGGTCTACGGCCTGTGGGGCCTGTTCTTCTTCCAGGGCCACGTGGTCACCCTGTCGCGCTGGATCTCCACGTACTTCGGCTGGATACCGCTCTTCAAGGTCGACGGCGCCGATCCGGGGGACCCGCTCGCCACCGCCACCGTCTACACCTCCGGCTCCTTCATCGCCGGCATGGTCGTGTCGCTGATGGTCGCGCCGATCATCTGCTCGGTGATGCGGGAGGTGTTCTCGCAGGCTCCGGTCGGCGAGCGGGAAGGGGCGTACGCGCTCGGCGCGAACCGCTGGGGCATGATCCGCAGCGTCGTCCTGCCGTTCGGCAAGGGCGGCATGATCGGCGGCACCATGCTGGGCCTGGGCCGGGCGCTCGGCGAGACCATCGCCGTGTACCTGATCATCTCGCCGGTCTTCGTGATCCAGCCGCACATCCTGCAGAACGGCACCAGCTCGGTCAGCTCGCTGATCGCCCTGCGCTACGGCGAGGCGAGCAAAATCGGCATGTCGGCGCTGATGGCCGCAGGCCTCGCGCTCTTCCTGATGACCCTCGTCGTCAACTTCGTCGCGTCGTCGATCGTCGCCCGCAGCCGTTCCGGCGCGGCGAGCGACTCCTAGGAGACCGAGCCCGATGACCGTCACCACCGCACAGAGCCCGCCCGGCGACCACGGACCGCAGACGAGCCTCGCGAAACCGCCGGCGCCCGGCACCACCCTGCCCGCACGCCGCAAGACGCGCACCGAGTCGCGCCGCAACCTGGCCACGCTGCGTGCCACCGACGTGTACGCCCTGCTCGGCGCCGGCGCCGCTTCCCTCTGCATCACCTGGCTGATGTTCGACCGGATGCTGCCCTTCAACGGCGCACTGGGCTTCGTCGTCATCGCCTACGTGCTCTTCCTCGGCCTGTACGCGCTGCTCGTCTCCTTCGACGAGGACGGCCCCGCGGTGCGCGACCGAGTGGCCGCCGCCATCGTCCAGAGCCTCGGCATCGTGATGCTGGCCGTGCTGGCGTTCGTGGTCGTCTACACCCTGTGGGAGGGCCGCGAGGCGCTGCCACACCTGAACTTCTATACGGAGTCGATGGCCGACGCGGGTCCGGTCGAGCCGCTCAGCGTCGGCGGCATCCTGCACGCGATCGTCGGCACGCTGTGGCAGATCTCCATCGCCCTGCTGATCTGCATCCCGGCCGGGCTGGTGTGCGCGGTCTTCCTCAACGAAGTGCCGGGCCCCTTCAGCCGGTTCGTCCGCACCATGGTCGAGGCGATGACGGCGTTGCCGTCCATCGTCGCCGGCCTGTTCATCTACGCGACCTTCATCCTGGCGCTGGGCTTCGACCGCTCCGGCCTCGCCGCCGCGCTGGCGATCTGCGTGATGATGCTGCCGATCATCATCCGTGCGGCGGACGTGGTGATCCGGCTGGTGCCCGGAACGCTGCGCGAGGCGTCGTACGCACTCGGCACCTCGCGCTGGCGCACGGTCTGGCACGTCGTGCTGCCCACCTCCCGTTCCGGCCTCACCACGGCGATCATCCTGGGCACGGCCCGCGGTGTCGGCGAGACCTCGCCGGTGCTGCTGACCGCCGGCTACACGGCGGAGCTCAACGCCAATCCGCTCCACGACCCGATGGTGTCGCTGCCGCTGGCGGCCTTCGAACTCGTCAAGTCCCCCGAGCCCACCTACATCGCCCGCGGTTTCGGCACCGCGGCGGTGCTTCTGGTGCTGGTGCTCGTCCTGTTCGTCATCGCCCGTGTCCTCGGCGGCCGTGGACCGGGCCAGCTCACCCGCCGTCAGGAACACCGCCGCGTCAAGGCATCCCGCCGGGACGCGAAGCGCTTCGCGGCGAAATCCCCCGCAGACCGGCCGTCAGACAGTCCCGCACCGACGAGGAGCACTTCGTGAAACCCGCACCTGTCCGTCGTTCGCGCGCTACGCGCGTGTACCAGGCGCTGGCGCTGTTCGTCGCCGCGGTCTGCGCGCTGCTGGCCATCCACCCACCGAATGCCTCCGCTGCCACCTACACCAAGATCAGCGGCTCCGGCTCGACCTGGAGCGCCAACGCGATCGAGCAGTGGCGCCGCAACGTCCGCCAGCAGGGTATGACCGTGAACTACTCGGCGGTCGGCTCGTCGGTCGGCCGTCAGCAGTTCAAGAACGGCACCTCCGACTTCGGTGTGTCCGAGATCCCTTACGGCCTCAACGACCTCGGCCAGTCGGACCCGCCGCCCACCCGCAAGTACGCCTACATGCCGATCGTGGCCGGCGGTACGTCGTTCATGTACAACCTGAAGATCGGCGGCAGGCAGGTCACCAACCTGCGGCTGTCCGGTGACGTCCTCACCAAGATCTTCACCGGCAAGCTCACTCAGTGGAACGCTCCGGAGATCAAGGCGGACAACCCCAAGCTGGCCCTGCCGGCCCGTCGTATCGTCCCGGTCGTCCGCTCCGACGGTTCGGGTACGACCGCGCAGTTCACCCTGTGGATGTCCAAGCAGTACGGCTCGATGTGGAACGACTACTGCCGCCGCGCGGGCAAGCAGACCCCCTGCGGCCTGACGTCGTACTTCCCGGTGATCCCCGGCTCCGGCTTCGTCGCCCAGTCCAGTTCACTCGGTGTCGCGGGCTACACGAAGCAGTCCCAGGCCGAGGGCGCCATCACCTACGTCGAGTACTCGTACGCCAGGAACGCGGGCTTCCCGGTGGCCAAGATCCTCAACAAGTCCGGCTACTACGTCGAGCCGACCGCCTCCAGCGTGGCGGTCGCCCTCACCAAGGCCACGATCAACAACGACCCGCGCTCGGCGAATTACCTGACGCAGAAGCTGGACAACGTCTACACGTTCGGGGACCGGCGCACCTACCCGCTCTCCAGCTACAGCTACATGATCGTCCCGACCAAGGAGGAGAGCGGCTTCACCAAGGCCAAGGGGAAGACGCTCAGCGCGTTCAACAACTACTTCCTCTGCGACGGCCAGCAGCAGGCCGACCGGCTCGGCTACTCGCCGCTGCCGAAGAACCTGGTGGAAGCCGCGATGGCGCAGACGCGGAAGATCCCTGGTGCCGACGCGAGCAGGATCGACATCAGCAAGTGCAACAACCCGACGTTCTCCGGCGGGCGGAACACCCTGATCGAGAACGCTCCCTACCCGGCGGCGTGCGACAAGAAGGGCCCGGACCAGTGCGCGACGGGTACCGGCGGCAACAAGAACACGACGCCGGTCAACGGAGGCAGTTCGGGTGGGTCCGGCTCGGGCGGTTCGAGCTCGGGTGGCTCCGGCTCGACCGGCGGCTCCGGCTCGACGGGCGGAGCTGGCTCCACGGGTTCGGGAGGCGCGACGGGCGGCTCCGGCGGTGATACGGCAGGCAGCACCGGCGGCGCGGGCGCAGCGACCGGCGGAACGGTCGTCGACCCCGACACCGGCGAGATCCTCGGCGGCGACCAGGGCACGGGCGACACCAACGTCGCGGCCAGCCCGGTCTCCCTGGGCGCCGACGACGCCCTCGGTCTGCGTACGGCGCTGATGGCGCTGTCGGCCGCGCTGCTGGTCGGCGTGGTCGTCGGGCCGCCTGTCGTCGGGCGTCTGATGGCCAACCGGACGCGTCGTAAGGGGGGTGTGGCATGACGCAGGTGCTGACGCGTCCCCGGCCGCGCATTCTCATCGCCGTGGGCTGTCTGCTGGCCGCGCTCGTGGTGGCGTTGTTGCCGGTGCCGCCGGGGACGACGCCGGCGGTGGCGGCGACCGGTCAGGACTCCGCGGTGACGAAGTCGGGGAAGAAGGGGAAGTACGACGACTTCTCGGATCTGAAGGTGACCGTTCACCAGACGAAGAGTCTGCGCTCTCAGGGGGTGCGGGTCAGCTGGGAGGGCGCGGCGCCGACGCTGCCGAGCAACACGTTCAGCGTCAACTACCTGCAGATCATGCAGTGCTGGGGGGACGATCCCGCTGGTCCCGACCGCGAGCAGTGCGCTTACGGCGCGGGTGCGGCGATCGGGGGAAACGGCCGGGTCGCGTCACCGTGCAGCGGAGAATGTGATCTGCCCACCGAGGACCCGGAGGAACGGAAGTACACCGGCGCGAATGCCTTCGTCCCGTTCAGCCCCGCCAACGGAGAGCCGCCCACCAAGTCCTCTCACGACTACACCTACTTCGGGCAGTTGGACACGAATGAACAGTCGGGTGTCCGAACCTTCGACAACGGTACGGGCGAAACCGAATTCGAACTTCAAGACGCGATCCAGTCGGACCATCTTGGCTGCGGTGTGAACACGGCGCCCGCCGGCAGCACACCAGAACCGCGTCATTGCTGGCTGGTCGTCGTGCCGCGCGGTACTCACGAAGTGAACGGCACAGAAATCACCAACCCGAACGTCAGTGACCAGCTTCGGAGTTCGCCGCTGTCCGCGACGAACTGGTCTCAGCGGATCGTCTTCCGCCTGGACTTCCTGCCGGTCGACCAATTCTGCCCGGAGGGCCAGCCCGAGCGGGCCATACCCGGCTCCGAGCTCGCGGACGATGCCGTCTCGTCGTGGGGGCCGAAGCTGTGCACGTCCACGGGGAACACCTTCACCTTCAACCGAGGACCCGAGGAAGCTGCCAGGGGCGAGGTGCTGGGCACGACGAAGGAGACGCCCGCGATGGGCGTGACCGTCGATCCGGTGGCTCAGGGGGGAGACGGGCCACGCGTCGTGCACGCGCCGGTGGCGGTGGCCGGGCTCGCGATCGGCTTCTTCATCGAAGGCACGGACGGCGTGATACAGGAAATGAAACTGACGCCGAGGCTCGTCGCCAAGTTGCTCACCCACTCATACGTGCATGATGTGCCGTGGACAAATGTTTGCAACCCGCCCGCCTGCGACTCGCCCGAAGCGGAACACCTCAAGGGAAATCCGCTGTATTTCACCAAGGACAAGGAGTTCTTGGACCTCAATCCGGAATTCGCCAAGCTGGATCCCCAGGTCGAGCCCATGAGCCTCATGGTTCCGCAAGGAAATTCTGACACCACGCGGGTGATCTGGAACTGGCTTCAATCGGACAAGGCGGCCAGGGACTTCCTCTCCGGGAAGCCGGATTCCCATGGGATGCGGGTCAATCCGTACTTTCAAGAGATGAACCTGGCGGAGAACACGGATCTGACCGACTTCCCCAAGTCGGATCCGACGGTAAAGCCTGCCATCAACGATCAGCCCCTGACGGGGACGGCCACCTACACGATATTGGACCTGGACCCGTACACGATCGACCTGCACGACGGAGCCGTGAAAACCCGACGAGGCAACAACGGCCGCACCACCGAGTATCAGGTACCCAACCCGCCCATGCCCGCCAAAGTGGCCAACCTCGCTCCCTGGCCGGGCCGTCGCGTCGTGATGGCGATCGTCGACGCCGCATCGGCCGCGCGCTACGGTCTCCAGACGGCGGCTCTGCGCAACGCCGACGGAAAATTCGTGAAGCCTTCCGTCGTGACACTGCAGGCGGGCGTCAACGCCATGCGGCCGTGGCCCGACAACTCTGCGGTGCTCAAGCCCGACCCGGCACGGGCCAAGGGTCAGGCATACCCGATGACGGTGGTGACCTACGCCGCAGCCTCGATGAACCAGGACGCGAAGGACCGCAAAGCGTACGCGGACTTCATCAGGTTCGGTGCTGGACCGGGCCAGACGCAGGGGCTGGGGGCAGGCGAACTTCCCCCCGGCTACGCACCGTTGCCTGCGAAACTGCGCAAGCAGGCCAAGGCTGCCGCCGACGACCTGCAGCGCGGCGACCCCGGGAGCGATCCGTCGAGCGACGATCCGAACGCCAACGGCTCAGGGGGACTGACAGCCGGAGCCGACACCGGAGGAGGGACTTCCTCCGGTGCGGACAGCGGAGGAACGTCCGCAGGTGGGCCGGGTGGCGGCGCCGACCCCGGCTCGTCGGCGCCGGAGGCCTCCGCCCCGAATGGCTCCGCGCCTCCTGGATCAGGGCCGCAGCAGAATATCGCGCAAGCCAAGCAAGGACTCACGCCCGGTGAAATTCTCGGCATTATTCGCTGGGTCCTTCTTGCCATCCTGTTTGTGGGCGGAGCGGCAGGACTGGCAGGTCCCATAATGCTTCGCTACGCGCAACGGCGAACTCCCTAGGAGACACCTAGGAAGCCTCCCCGTAACCTTTCCCTCGTTGGGAATTTGTTGGCCGACGTGCCAAATTCTGGAAATGTATCCGGTGGCCGACCGACGGGTCGGCAGCACGAAAATCCGGATTCAGCTTGAACGTCCAGTCTTCGAAAATCCAGAAACCAAGGGGTTCAGAAGTGAACGTCAAGTCTTACGCCAAGGTCGGTGCTGCTTTCGGTGCCGCGGCTCTCGGTCTCGGCATCCTGGCCGCTCCGGCCTCTGCGGACCCGTCCACGTCGACCGACTACCGCACCCTGGCCGTCGTCGGCTCGGACACCACGCAGTTCGTCATGAACGGCCTGGCCAACGGCACCGGTGTCGTGGACGCCAGCGGCAACAAGATCATCGCGTCGTGGAACGCCACCGGCACCCCCGACCCGTACAACACCAAGGCCACGGGCTGCTCGTACACCCGTGCCCAGACCAACGGCTCCAGCAACGGCATCACCCGGTTGTCCGAGGACATCGCCAACGGCGGCACCACCTGCATCGACATGGCCCGCTCCTCGCGTGGCCCGAAGGCCTCCGCGCCCGGCACCGACCTCACTTACGTCCCGTTCGCCCGTGACGCGGTCACCTATGCCACGGACCTAGGTAGCACCGTGCCGACGAACCTGACGAGGGACCAGCTGAAGAGCATCTACACGAACTGCACCTACACCAACGCCTCCGGCACCACGGTCACCGTGGCGCCGCTGCTGCCGCAGGCCGGCTCCGGCACCCGGCAGTACTGGCTGGACTCCATCGGTGTCACCACGCCGGGAACGTGCGTCAACCAGAACGTCCAGGAGCACGACGGTACGGCGATCACGGCTGCCAACCAGCTCATGCCGTACTCGGTCGCTCAGTGGATCGCCCAGGGCAAGGGCCTGGCGGACGTCCCGAACCGTCGTGGTGAGTCGCGTCTGCGCAACATCGAGGGCCAGTCCCCCACCACCGGCTCGGGCACCGCGCTCGCGCTCAACCCGAGCTTCGTCTTCTCCCGTGACGTCTACAACGTCGTCCAGACGACCCGGCTGAGCGATCCCGCGATCTCCGAGGCGCTCTCGGACATCTGCGCGGCCTCCAGCACCATCACGACCTACGGCTTCGGCGCCATCTCCAACTGCAACGCGCGCAACGTCACGGGCGGCCTGAACTCGTGATTGTCGTCTGATCCTCGCGTGACGGCCGGGCATCCCCAGGGTGCCCGGCCCCACGTGCTGTCCCGGTATTCATCAACCGACCGTCCCCCGGGGGGCCATCGCAATGACAGTGCTTCACCCGTTTCGAAGAGCGGCCGCCATCGCGGCAGCCTGCGCCGTGCTCGCCCTGGGCGTTGTGGCCCTGGTGGCGTCCCAGTCCCAGCCGGCCAGGGCGGCGTCCATCGGGGAATTCACTATGGCGCAAAGTGGCAAGTTGAGCGATGCGGAGCCGTTCGGCGCCACTATCTCCATACCTGCCAAGTGCCCTGACTATGACATCAAGGATGAAAGCGGCGACGTCCTCGAAAGTATCCCCATCAATTACGGCCTCCAGCTCCGCGTGGCCAAGCCCGACGGCACTGTGCCAATCGCGATCGAAGGCATCACGAACGGGTCGCCGTTCGACGCGCCGAAATCGGTTTCGTTGGCCAAGGCGGACAACGCCGATCTAGCGCTCAAGGATCTGTCGCAGATCTTCGCATCTGACGGCACGTACGAACTTCGTTTGGCGTGCTACGACGACTTTGGCGGTTTCCATCCGGATGATCCGTACTGGACTCAGAAGATCACCGTCACCGGCGACAACTGGGCGGTCGGGGAAGGGGCGAAGGCAACCAGTGTTCAGCTGGCCCCCTCCAAGTCCGTCCTTGAGCCGGGCGAGGAAGTAACGCTCACTGCGACGATCACGCCGACGGATGCAGCTGGCACAGTGAAGTTCACGGTGGGTGAGACGGCGCTCGGCGAGGCCACCGTCGCCGGCGGGAAGGCCGAGTTCAAGACGAAGACGCTGTCCGAGGGCGATCACGACATCGTCGCCCGGTTCACCCCGACGGATGCCACCAAATTCGGGCCTTCGGAATCCGAGCCCGCTCGCGTGAACGTGCAGCTTCCGCGGTACGAGATGCTCGACGAATCGGGCGAGCGGCTGGCCGACAACCCTGAGCTGCAGCGCGGCCAGACGGTGAAGGTCATCGTGCGCGGTTGCGAGGCCGGCGCCAAGTACGCGATGGCGATGGAGCGGAACGACGCGGAGTTCCCCGACGCCACGGCCGACGCGAACGGCGTGGTGACGTGGCAGTCGCTCAAGGTTCCCGAGGACGCCGTCGAGGGCCAGACCGCCTGGGACCTCAGCCCCAACTGCACCGACGTCACCGCGGTGGCCTTCAAGGTTCCCGCTCCGTCCTCCGAGTCCCCGAGCGGCGACCCCTCGGACGATCCCTCCGACGACCCGTCGGACGACCCCTCCGGTGAGCCGAGCGACGACCCTTCGGGTGACACGTCCGGCACCACCTCGGGCACGACGTCCGGCACGACCGACGGAGGAAGCACCACCGGCGGCGACTCCACCACCGGCGGCACCTCGCCGCAGGGCGGCCTCGCCTCCACCGGTAGCCAGATCGCCCTCTTCTCCGGCATCGGCGCCATCGTCCTCACCGCGGCCGGCATCGCCTTCGTGCGGTACGGCCGCCGCAACGGGCTGCTGAACTTCGGCGACCCGAGCGCGTAACACGCGCGCGGAGCACGGGCGGCGGGCCCCCACCCCGCCGCCCGCGCCACCGTTCCCCACTCCACCTTCTCCACAGGAGCGCACCCCGTGACCGTGCTGTCCCCGCCCCCGCCGGCCGTGGCGCCGCCGGCGCCGGAGCCTTCCCCCGAGCCCGAGCGCAGCTCCGGGGCGCCGCGGGCCGAACGCGCAGGGTTCGCGTTCGCCGGGGCCGCACTGTGCGTGCTCGCCGCCCTGCTGCTCGGCTTCGCCGCCAACCTCACGATCGTGGGCCATCTCCAGCACTCCCGCGACCAGCAGACCGCGTACGACGAGTACCGCCGTCAACTCGCCCTCGGTATCGCACCGGTGGGCCAGCAGACGTACGACGGCAAGCTGCTCGATCCGGGCGCGCCCGTAGCGCTGCTGCGCATCCCGGCGCTGGGCTTCAAGGAAGTCGTGGCGGAGGGCACGACCTCCGGGGTACTGATGTCGGGCCCAGGCCACCGCCGGGACACCCCGCTGCCGGGACAGGCCGGCACCAGCGTGATCATGGGCCGCCAGTGGGGATACGGCAGCCCGTTCAACAGCCTGCACGAGCTGCCCGTAGGCACCGAGATCAGGGTGACGACCGGTCAGGGCACGGCCACCTACGAGGTCACGGCCATCCGCCGCGAGGGCGACCCGTTGCCGCCCACGCTCAAGCAGGACGAGGGCAGGCTTACGCTCATCACCGCCGAGGGCAGGCCGTACACACCCTCCGGCACGATCCGCGTAGACGCGACGCTCACGAGCGACGTACAGCCCGCCCCACCCCGCCCGCTCGCCCCCGGCTGGATCGACGACTCCGAGCAGTCCCTGGGCGGTGAGGACGGCGCCTGGCTCCCGGTCTTCCTCTGGTCGCAGGGGCTGCTCCTGGCCGCCCTGCTCACGATGGCCGCGTATCGCGCGTGGGGCCGCTGGCAGACGTGGATCGTCGGCGTACCCGTACTGGCCGCCTTCGGCCTCGCCGTCTCCAGCGCCGCCACCCGCCTGCTGCCCAACCTGCTTTGACCGACGAGGAGTTCAGCATCATGTCCGACACCACCGACACGACCAACACCCTCGTCGACGAGATCCTCGACCCGACGCGGAAGATGACGGCAGTCAGGCCGCCCAAGCTCGGCGCGGCCACCGCGGACAGCAACCCGGCCACCCTGGAGGCCGACGCCATTTCGGCCTGGTTCGGCAACCACAAGGTCCTCGAACAGGTCTCGCTGACCATGCCGGCCCGCAAGGTCACCGCGCTCATCGGCCCGTCCGGCTGCGGCAAGTCCACGTTCCTGCGGATCCTCAACCGCATGCACGAGCTGGTCGGTTCCGCCTCCCTCGCGGGCCGGGTGCTCCTCGACGGCGACGACATCTACGACCGCGGCCGCCGCATCACCCACGCCCGCCGCCAGATCGGCATGGTCTTCCAGAAGCCCAACCCCTTCCCCGCGATGTCGATCTACGACAACGTCACCGCCGGCCTGAAGCTCGCCGGCATCAAGGCGGACCGCGAGGACAAGGACTGGCTGGTCGAGGAGTGCCTCACGAAGGCGGGCCTGTGGAAGGAAGTCCGCGACCGCCTCCGCCAGCCCGGCGGCGCACTCTCCGGCGGCCAGCAGCAACGCCTGTGCATCGCGCGCTCGCTGGCGGTGCGTCCCCGAGTCCTCCTCATGGACGAGCCGTGCTCCGCCCTGGACCCGACCTCGACCCGACGCATCGAGGAGACGATCCACGAGCTGTCCGGCGAGGTCACCATCGTGATCGTCACCCACAACATGCAGCAGGCGGCCCGCGTCTCCCAGCAGTGCGCCTTCTTCCTCGCCGAACAGGGCACCCCCGGCGTCATCGTCGAACACGGCACCACGGACGCGATGTTCAACAGCCCCCAGGACCAGCGCACCACGGACTACGTGAACGGCCGCTTCGGCTGAGGGAGAGGTTCTGAGCGTGACGACCACGGGACGATCCGGCCGTACGGTGGCCCGTACCACCGCCCTCGTGACCGTGACGGTGGCCGTGGTCGCGTCCGCCGCCCTGGCGGGATGTGCCGCGCCCGGTGCCGACGACACGTCGCTCGCGGGTCCGCCCGCGAGCGCCCCGGCCACCACCGCCCCGTCTCTCGATCAGGTGCCTACAGCGCCCACCGAGCCGGCCCGCCACGGAACACCGACCCGAACCGTCACGCCCGAACCCGCTCCCACGGCATCTACTCCCCATCCCTCCCCGTCCCCCGGCAACCCCACAGCCTCCCCGAAGGCGAAGCTCCCGGACCTGTCCGCCACGGCGCCCCCGTCAGCCCCCTCGCGCCCCCGCAGCACGCCCGCGAAGCCCTCGCCGAAGCCGTCCGCCGTGCCCCGCGCGGAGGCGTTCGGCGGGCGCAGCGAGGACGGCTCGACCACGCTGCGGGTGGGCTCCTGGTCCACCGAGGTCGTCCGCGGTGGGCAGGACGCGGTGGACGCCTGCGACAACGCCGTGCAGTGGACCGGACCCGACCTCGGGACGGAGGACGGCCACGCGCTGCGCACCGCCGTCATCGTCGGCCACGACTACTGCGGCTTCGCCCAGTTCGCCAAGCTGCCGGTGGGCACGACGGTCACCGCCACGACACCGCGCGGCACCTTCACGTACCGCGTCTACGCCACCTACGTATCGCCCGGCCGCGGTACCCCCTCCCACGGCCTCTACTGGGGCGACCTGACGCTCCAGTCCTGCGTCGGCCCGAACACGGGCTTCAGCTATCTCACGCGCGTGGAGACGTGACCGTCCGTACCTCATGCATGCGACGCCCCCGTCACATACGCAAGTTGTTCATCGAACACGCGACCGTCAGGAGTGACTTCATGTCCCGTCCGTTCACCAGACCCCGGCGTGGCCTACGCGGTACGGCCGTCGCCACGTTCGCCACCGTCGCCGCGGCTCTGCTCACCGCGGGGTCACAGGCGCCGGGGCCCGTAGGGGCGACTCGGGCGGCGGCGGAGGACGAGGGGATGAGTGTGCCCGGTGGATTCGTGGCGCCGGACGTCCCGCTGCCGGAGGTTCCCTCGCAGGGCGACGACTCGTACCACGTCGAACTCCCGCCGCTGAACGGCGTGTCGGGAGCCGAGAAGCTGTGGGGCGAGAAGGCCGTGAAGGCGTCGGAGGTGCGGGCCGCGGCGGAGGCCGGGCTGCCGGTGAGCGTGCTCGGCGCCTATCGGAAGGCCGCGCGGTCGGTCGGCCGTACGGACCCCGGCTGCGGTCTGCGCTGGGAACTGCTCGCCGCGATCGGCAAGGTCGAGTCGGGGCACGCGGGCGGCGGCGCCGTCGCGGCGAACGGCGACACCCTCACCCGGATCACCGGACCCGCCCTCGACGGCAACGGCTTCGCGCTGATCCTCGACAGCGAGGGTGGGGCATGGGACGGGGACGCCGTCTACGACCGTGCTGTGGGGCCGATGCAGTTCCTGCCCACCACCTGGAAGACCTGGGGCGCCGACGGCAACGGCGACGGCACCTCGAACCCCAACAACATCCACGACGCCGCCCTGGCCGCCGGTCACTACCTGTGCGCGGGCGAGCGGGACTTGGGTACCGCGGCGGGGCTCGAGCGGGCGATCCTCAGCTACAACTACTCGCGCGACTACCTCAACCTCGTCCTCGGCTGGATGGAGTTCTACCTCCGGGGCGTGCACACCGTGCCCGACGGCGAGGGTGTCGTCCCCCAGAGCCCCGGAGCGGGCGGCACCACGCCGCCCAGGAGGCCCGTACGCGAAGGCGATGTGGGAGGCGGGGACACCTCCGAGACCCCGGACACCACCGCGCCCGGCGACAGCGCCACGCCGTCCCCCTCGCCCGTCACACCCACCCGGCCGGCGTCCCCCAAACCGTCCCTGCCCACCCCGCCGTCGCCGAGCGCGAGCCCCACGCCGACCCCCACTCCGAGCCCGACGGCCGAGCCCACGCCCAGCGAGACCCCGAGCGAGACCCCCGCAGAGTCGCCCACAGCCTCCGAGCCCGTACCCACGGAGACCGCCACCCCGGAGCCCGAGCCGTCCACCGAAGCCCCGGCATCCCCCACGCTCACACCCACACCCACCGAGACGACCCCCGAGCCCACACACGAGGGACCCGGCACGGAGTTCAGCTGACTCATGGGTCTGAACCCCGTACCGGGCCCTATACGCGGTATGTCGGAGTCCCGCCTGTGTGTTGGGGGCGGCGGGACACCTGGGGGCGGATGCCTCCAAGGGGGGTAGGAGTGCATCCATACCGCGGTTACAGCCTGCGGCGACCGCCGCCTCAGCGGGCGTCCGAGGAGCAAGCGACAGCCCAACTCCCGGTGAACCAGGGGTGTCTACGGCTCAGATGCCGGCCGCCGCGGAAAGGTCCCGCTTGATGGCGTCCAGCAGCTCGGCGGCCGTCGCGCGTGCCGCGGGCAGCCCGTCGTGAGCGGCGACCGGCACGACGACCTCCAGGTAGCACTTCAGCTTCGGCTCCGTGCCGCTGGGGCGTACGACGACCCGGGCACCGTCGAGCGTGTAGCGCAGGCCGTCCGTGGGCGGCAGCCTGTCCGTGCCCCGCGTCAGGTCCTCCGCCTTGGTGATGGCCAGTCCCGCCAGCTCGGTCGGCGGCTGCTCGCGCAGGCGGCGCATGGCGTCCGCGATGACCGACAGGTCCTCGACGCGGACCGAGAGCTGGTCGGTGGCGTGCAGGCCGTGCTCCACGGCGAGGTCGTCGAGCAGGTCCAGGAGCGTGCGGCCCTGCTCCTTCAGCTCGGACGCCAGCTCGGTGATCAGGAGGGCCGCGGTGATGCCGTCCTTGTCGCGTACGCCGTCGGGGTCGACGCAGTAGCCGAGGGCCTCTTCGTAGCCGTAGCGCAGACCGTCCACGCGGGCGATCCACTTGAAGCCGGTGAGGGTCTCCTCGTACGGCAGTCCCGCCTTCTCGGCGATCCGGCCGAGCAGGGACGACGACACGATCGACTCGGCGAACGTGCCGTGTGCGCCGCGCCGGACGAGGTGGGCGGCGAGGAGGGAGCCGACCTCGTCGCCGCGGAGCATGCGCCAGTCGGCGCCGTCCTTGACGGCGACCGCGCACCGGTCGGCGTCGGGGTCGTTGGCGATGATCAGGTCCGGCTCGGTCTCGCGGGCCTTGGCGAAGGCCAGGTCCATCGCGCCGGGCTCTTCCGGGTTGGGGAAGGCGACGGTCGGGAAGTCCGGGTCGGGCTCGGCCTGCTCGGCGACGAGCTCCGGCCGGGGGAAGCCGGCGCGGGCGAACGCGGCCAGCAGGACGTCCTTGCCGACGCCGTGCATCGCCGTGTAGACGGTGCGGGCGGTGCGCGGGGACCTGGCCGTCAGGACGGCGTCCGTGCGGGCGAGATAGGCGTCGAGGACGGCGTCGTCGAGCGTCTCCCAGCCGGAGTCGGGGCGGGGGACGTCGGCGAGGGCGGCGATCGCGTCGATCTCGGCCGCGATCTCCGCGTCCGCCGGCGGGACGATCTGCGAGCCGTCGCCGAGGTACACCTTGTAGCCGTTGTCGCGGGGCGGGTTGTGGCTGGCGGTGACCTCCACACCGGCGACCGCGCCGAGGTGCCGTATGGCGTAGGCGAGGACGGGGGTGGGGAGGGGGCGGGGCAGGACGGCCGCGCGCAGGCCCGCGCCCGTCATCACGGCGGCGGTGTCGCGGGCGAAGTCGGCGGACTTGTGGCGCGCGTCGTAGCCGACGACGACGAGGCCGCCGGCCTGACCGTTCTTCTTCAGGTACGCGGCGAGGCCCGCCGCCGCGCGGATGACGACCGAGCGGTTCATGCGCATCGGGCCCGCGCCCAGCTCACCGCGCAGACCGGCCGTACCGAACTGGAGGGCCCCCGCGAAACGCTCAGCCAGCTCCGTGACGTCCCCGGCCTCGATGAGCTTGGCGAGCTCGTCGCGGGTCTCCACGTCGGGGTCCTCGGCGAGCCACGCCTGGGCCCGGGCGATGAGATCGTCGTGCACGTCGGGTACCTCTCGTTGTGTCCGTACGGTGTCGGTGCGGGCTCGATTTTTCTCGCCCCCGCCGCCCCTACCCGTCCCATCCCTGGGGGCTGCCGCCCCCAGACCCCCGCTTCGGCCTGAACGGCC